>CAYXDM010000068.1:0-11381 GCA_964463595.1 uncultured Aequorivita sp.
GCTTCGCTTGTAAAATTCACTCGGCCACCTTTGGGGGGGACTTTAATTCAGCATTCATAATTCAGAATCCGTAATTCAGCATTCATAATTCAACATTCATAATTCAACATTCACAATTCATAATTAATTCCCGTATATTTGCACGCAATTAATCCATAAACACATTCCGACTCTACTCGTCTTCATCTTTGTGCCTCGGAAGTTAATTTAATTGCCATGATTGAACACCAAAACAAAATTTTAGGAGAGGGCCTTACTTACGACGACGTACTTTTGGTTCCTGCCTATTCCGAAGTATTGCCGCGCGAAGTTTCCATCGCCACAAAATTTTCACGAAATATAACCCTGAACGTTCCCATTGTTTCCGCAGCGATGGATACGGTAACCGAAAGTGCGATGGCCATTGCCATGGCGCGCGAGGGTGGCATTGGGGTTCTTCATAAAAATATGAGCATTGAGCAGCATGCCGCGGAGGTCAGAAAGGTAAAACGCGCGGAAAGCGGGATGATCATCGATCCGGTAACGCTCCGAAAGCACAACACAGTGGGAGATGCGCAAAGAACGATGCGGGAATATAGCATAGGGGGCATCCCCATAGTGGATGATCATGGAAAACTGATAGGAATAGTAACCAACCGCGACCTCCGGTTTGAACGGGACCTAAACCACGAGCTCAGTGAGGTGATGACTTCGGAAAATCTGGTTACCGTGGCGCAAGGAACTTCCCTGCAGGAAGCGGAGATTATACTTCAAAAACACAAGATCGAGAAATTGCCCGTAGTATCGGACGACCAAACCCTACTTGGACTTATTACTTTTCGCGATATTACCAAGCTCACACAGAAACCCATTGCCAACAAGGATCAATTTGGAAGACTTCGGGTTGCGGCCGCCCTGGGAGTGACCCCGGATGTAATGGATAGAGCCGAAGCTCTGGTAAATGCACAGGTGGATGCCGTAATTATTGACACAGCCCACGGACATACCAAAGGGGTGGTCGAGGTCTTAAAACAGTTGAAACAAAAATTTCCGGATCTGGATGTGGTGGTTGGAAATATCGCCACCCCCGAGGCCGCAAAATATTTGGTGGATGCGGGCGCAGATGCCGTGAAGGTGGGAATAGGGCCGGGCTCAATCTGTACCACAAGGGTAGTTGCGGGAGTTGGTTTCCCCCAGTTTTCGGCAGTACTGGAAGTTGCCGCTGCCATAAAAGGTAGTGGGGTTCCGGTAATTGCGGATGGCGGAATCCGCTATACCGGGGATATTCCCAAGGCCCTTGCGGCGGGTGCCGACTGTGTTATGCTGGGTTCCTTACTCGCCGGAACCAAGGAATCACCGGGAGAGACCATTATCTATGAAGGAAGAAAGTATAAATCCTATAGAGGAATGGGCTCCGTGGAAGCCATGAGACAGGGGAGCAAGGACCGCTATTTCCAGGATGTGGAGGACGACATCAAAAAACTTGTGCCTGAAGGCATCGTAGGTCGCGTTCCCTACAAAGGTGACCTGCTTGAAAGTATGACCCAATTCATAGGCGGCCTAAGAGCGGGGATGGGCTATTGTGGCTCCAAGGACATCGAAAGCTTAAAGGAAAACGGAAGGTTTGTTAAAATAACCTCCTCAGGGATTGCGGAAAGTCATCCGCACGATGTCACCATTACCAAGGAAGCTCCAAATTATAGTAGATAATGAATTTCCAGCAAATAAAAACGTGGGCATTTGCCCACGTTTTTATTTGTAATGGAATGAAATTATTATTCGCCGTCCTCCTGGGGCTTTATCGTAATCCCCATTTCATCCAAAATAGGATCCGTAAGATCATAATTTGGATCGAGATAGACCACATCCGTATTGGTTTGCAGCACTTGGGTGTATCCTTGGGCCTTGGCTACTTTTTCCAGGGCCACAGCAATTTTTTGATAAAGCGGCTGCAAAACTTCCTGTTGTTTTATTTCCATCAGCGCAGCTCCATTTTGCTGGAATTTTTGTATATCGGCTTCTAAATTCATTAAGGCCGTCTTCTTTTCATTCTGCTGGGCGATGGTCAATTCAGCTTCCTCGGCCTGGTATTGTTCAGCAAGGACTCTATATTCCTCTACCTTTTTATTGAGATCGGCATCCAGTTGGGCCCCATAGGTTTTCAGCTGCTCCTGGGCAGAAGTTATTTCGGGCATGTTTGATAGAATGAAATCTACATCAACGACCCCCACCTTTCCCTGGGAAAAAGCGGATAGACCAATAAATAAAACGGCAATTTTTAAAAATCTCATATTACTTTGATTTAATTCCGGTTTTCAGTGCGCAAAGGTAATACTTAAATTGAAAATCCGTATGGCCCGATTAAAATTGTTGTTTCAAAAACAATAGCGTCCTAAAACGTTTCTGCTGTGGATAATGCAATTTTACTACGGCTCCTCATAATATTGCCCTCTATTCGGTTTTAGGATGGCCCGAAGGCTATCTACCATATCCTTTTCCACCGCCATATATGCAATATGGTGCACCGGAGTGATTTGCTCTACACCAAGAGGAATGTCTTTGAGTTGCTTGGCTTCGATGAATTCTCCCAAGTGCTTTGCATGGTGCTCCGCCGTGGGTTTTCCCTGGGCTCCATAGAAATCCCAAATAAATTTTATTTTATCGGCCATAATGGTATAGTTTAAAAGTGGTTTTAAGGTCTAAACGCAAGAATACAAAATTCGGATATAAGGCCCTATCTAAAAAATAAATCGCAAGGAGAAACTCCGACAATTATAGGGAGGAGTGGGGAAAAACATACACACATCCCTTTAAGGCTATATTTGGGATATCAACCTATTTAACTACCACGAATGATCCTGTCTTCCTTCGGCCATCCGGCTAAAGTCACCTGTAGGGGCGTATTGATCATTCATGCAAGGACACAATCATTTTATGTTATTTTCGTTTCCTTTTCAGGTTGCTGTTACCTAGCTTTTGTTATTTTTGCAAACTTGTGCGCCAAAAGCTTTTAAAAGCACTTCTAAAATTTTTTAATCAAATTTTTATTAAATGAAAAAGTTTTTAATCACGTTGTTGATTGCACTGATAGGAAGCACCGCAGTCTTTTCCCAAACCAAGAAGGACGTATTGTTGACCATTGATGGGGAACCCGTCTATGCGGGGGAATTCAAGAGGGTTTACAACAAGAATCTCGATTTGGTCCAAGATGATTCACAAAAGGATGTGGATAGTTATTTGCAACTTTTTATCGACTATAAACTTAAAATTGCCGAAGCCAGGGCCCAAGGCCTGGACCAGAATGAAACCTATAAGGCGGAATTTGGAAAATATCGGGACCAACTTTCGCGCAACTATCTTTTTGAGGACAAGTTTACTGAAGATCTTGCCAAGGAAGCCTATGAGAGGGGAAAGGAAGAGATAAATGCCTCACACATTCTCATCCCGATATCCTATGAGGCAAAACCACAGGATACGCTCCTGGCATACAAAAAAATCAAATCTCTAAGGGAAATGGCCTTAAAAGGAGAGGATTTTGAACAGTTGGCCAAGGATAATTCCGAAGAGCCAAATGCTAGGAATACAGGGGGCAATCTCGGCTATTTCACGGTTTTCAATATGGTGTACCCTTTTGAAACCGCAGCTTATAACACAGAGGTTGGCGATATTTCAGACATTGTTCGCACCAGTTTCGGTTATCATATTTTAAAGGTAAACGACCGCCGGGCACGACTTCCGAAAATTGTGGTTTCGCATATCATGATTTCAGATAAAAAAGGGGCCCGCACCTTTGACCCGGAAGAGCGGATCAATGAAATTGCCACCATGGTCAAACAAGGCCAATCCTTTGAAAGCCTTGCCAAGGAGTATTCCGACGACAAAAATTCCGCAATAAACGGCGGAAAATTAAAACCCTTTACCAAAGGGGAGCTTCGGGCCCCCGAATTTGAGGAAGTGGCATATTCCTTAAAAACCATTGGAGATATCAGCAATCCTGTTAAGACGGATTTCGGATGGCATATTATCCGCCTTGATGAAAGAATGGCCGAACCCAGTTTTCAGGAGCAAAAGAGCCAATTGGAAAAGAAGGTTAAACAAGGCGACCGAGGCAAGGTGGTAGTACATGCGGTAAACCATAAGATAAAGGACTTGTACAACTTCAAGAAAGGAGAGGATTTTCGGTCTTTTTTTGACTCCTATGTTACTGATAGCGTATTATCCAGAAACTGGAAAATGGAACCTATTACCGCAACACAGGACAAAACCCTATTTACCTTGGGAAAAACTACCGTCAAATTCTCGGATTTTGCACGGTACATTGAGGATCGCCAAAAAACTGCCATGCCTTATAAGGATAAAGCCCTGCTGCTGACAAACTTTTATGATGAATTTGAAACGGATCGGTTAAAGGAATATTTTAGGGAGCAACTTGAAGTGGACAATGCCGACTATGCTGCCGTTCTAGGGGAGTACAGGGATGGATTGCTCATCTTTGATGTGATGAACGAGAATATTTGGCAGGAGGCCAAAAATGACTCCTTGGGCCTCAGGGAATATTACGAAAAAACCAAAGAGAACTACAAGTGGAAACAACGGGTGGAGGCAGATATCTTTTCCGCAACTTCACAGCTATACGCCCAGCAGATCCAAGATATGCTAAAAGAGGGAAAAACTGCCGAGGAAATAAGGACCGCCCTCAATCCCGACGGTACCGTGAATGTGTTGTTAACCCAGGGTGTGTTTGAGGTGGGGGAGCAGGAACTTCCAGATAATATCCAAATTAAAAATGGGGTGTCCGATATTTATGCCAGCAATGATTCCTTCACCGTTGTGAACATCAGCAATATACTTCCGGAAGGTATAAAGGAACTGGAAGAGGTAAAGGGCAGACTGATCAGCAATTATCAAAATGACCTGGAAACCAAATGGATGGGCCAACTCCACTCAAAATACAAGGTAGAGGTGAACAACAGAACTCTGAAAAGGATAAAAAGGGAACTGAATTGAAAGTAATCGGATTTTATATATTACTTACAATAATTCTGGTATCCTGCGGATATTTTGAAAAGGCACCTGAAGAAGCAGTGGTGGCGCGCGTAAACGATGAGTATCTATATAAATCGGATATTGAAAAATTGATTTCGGAAAACGCATCACCCGAAGACAGTACGCTTATCGTAAACAATTACATAAACCGATGGGCCACCCAGAAATTGCTGATAGGTCAAGCGAAGATCAATCTAACAAGTGATAAGCTCACTAGGTTCGATAAATTGGTAGAGGAATACAAGAACGATCTTCTTACCGATGCCTACAAAAACGTTATTGTGGGCCAGCAGTTGGACAGCACAATAACCGAACAGGAATATGGGGAGTACTATACCGAAAATGCGGAGAATTTCAAGCTGAACACCACCCTGCTCAAAATGAGGTTTGTCCAGCTGCCCATCAATTATGAAGGACTGAATACGGTAAAGGAAAAATTTTCACGTTATAATGACGCGGATAAGGAAGTGTTGAGCGGGCATACCTTTAAGTTCTCCTCGTCCAATTTAAATGATTCGGTATGGATAAAGAAGGATGTTTTGCTCGAGGAATTGCCTATCTTGGGCACCGCCCGGGAGGAAGTGTTCAGAAAATCAAATTTTTCACAGATCCAGGACTCCTTGGGAGTATATTTAGTGAAAATTGAAGATGTACTAAGCCCTAATGAAATTGCGCCCCTTTCCTATATTAGGCCTACCTTGCGGCAGATAATTCTCAATAAACGCAAGCTTGAACTTATCAAAAAACTCGAAACCGATATCACACGTGATGCGATTGAAAACAATAAATTCGAAATCTACACAAATGAATAAATTCTTCTTACTGCTATTGCTCTCCACCGCTGTGGTACAGGCCCAAAATGTACTTGTACCAGACAGTACCGGAGTTGTAAAGAGCAACGATACCCTGGATATAACGGTCAATAATCTTTCAAACGATACCCTTAAACCATTCAAGCGCTTCAAGGCCGAAGGCATTAGTGCAGTTATTGGGGAATATATTATCCTCGATTCGGATATCGACAAGGGATATCTTGAAATGCAATCCCAGGGAATTTCCATTGAGGGCATAACACGTTGCCAACTTTTGGGAAAATTAATGGAGGATAAATTGTACGCCCATCAAGCCACACAGGACAGTTTGATCGTTGCCGATGCGGAAATCAGCTCTCGGGTAGATCAGCAACTACAATATATAGCCAGTGAACTCGGCAGCGAGGAAAAGGTTGTGGAGTATTATAGAAAGGACAATATTGCCGATTTGAGAAAGGAGTTGTTTGACGCAAATAAGATCCTTGCCCTGGCAAATCAAATGCAGCAAAAAATAATAGAAAAGTTGGAAGTGACTCCTGAGGAAGTCCGTAGTTTTTTCTATTCCATTCCCGAGGAGGAAAGACCTATCTTCGGGGCCGAGATTGAGGTTGCCCAAATTGTTATAGAACCCAAGATTACCCAAGACGCTATCGACGATGTGGTCAATAGACTCAATGCCATGAGGGCGGATATTCTGGATAACGGCGCCAGTTTTTCCACCAAGGCAGTACTGTATTCCAAGGATCCGGGATCTGCAAGCAAAGGTGGACTGTTGACCGGGATTAAGCGAGACTCTCCCTTGGCAAAGGAGTTTATGGACCGCGCATTTTCCTTGTTGGAGGGAGAGGTGAGCGAACCGTTCCAAACGGAATTTGGATGGCATATTCTCTATGTTGAAAAAATAAGGGGCCAGGAAGTTGATGTAAGACATGTTTTATTGTTCCCCGATGTGTCCCAGTCTGCTATTGAGGAGGCCCAAAAGAAAATCGGGGAAATAAGAAGTGAAATCGTTGCAGGGGATATTTCATTTGAGGATGCTGCCCGGAAATATTCGGAAGACAAGGAGACCAGAAACAATGGAGGTCAAATTATTAATCCACTGACTTTCGACACCAGGTTTGACCTCACCAAGATGGATCCCACATTTAGTGCCCAAGTATATAATCTTAAAGAGGGAGAGGTATCAAAGGTAATCACCGACCGCGACCGTACGGGGAAGGGCCTGCTGAAAATTTTGACCGTAACCAGAAGGTTTCCGGAACACAGAGCCGATTATGTAAAGGATTATGAAAGAATAAAGGAACTTGCGCTTAGGGAAAAACAATTGAAGGTAATCGGGAAATGGCAGGACGATGTTATTGAACAGACTTACGTTCACATTAACAACGATTATCAAGATTGTGATTTTTCCGCAAACTGGTTGAAAAAATAATATAGAATTAATAGATATGTCAGACGTAGCAGCCGTTTCGAAACTTGTTTCAAAATATAACGCCCTTCGAAATGAAATCAAGAAAGTAATTGTCGGTCAGGACGAAGTGGTAGAACAAGTTTTGATCTCCATATTTTCCGGTGGCCACGCCTTACTTATTGGAGTTCCCGGTCTTGCCAAAACACTTTTGGTGAATACCGTTGCCCAGGCTCTTGGGCTTGAATTCAAGAGGATCCAGTTTACTCCAGATCTTATGCCCAGCGATATACTGGGTTCCGAGATACTCGATAACAACAGGGAGTTCAAATTTATCAAAGGCCCTATTTTCGCAAATATCATCCTTGCGGACGAGATTAACCGAACCCCGCCCAAAACCCAAGCCGCGCTTTTGGAAGCGATGCAGGAACGCGCGGTAACCGTGGCTGGACATCATTACGATCTGGATCTTCCATATTTCGTTCTCGCTACCCAAAACCCAATCGAGCAGGAAGGAACCTACCCCTTGCCCGAGGCGCAACTGGATCGGTTTATGTTTGCCATCAACCTGGAATATCCCACCTTTGCGGAAGAGGTGGAAGTAGTGAAAATGACCACTGCGGGTCAGAATGAAAAAGTTAGACCTCTGTTCACCAGTCAGGAAATTATTGATTTCCAGCAACTGATCAGACGGATTCCGGTGGCGGACAATGTGGTGGAATATGCCGTGGGCCTTGTGGGAAGAACCCGCCCGGACAGTCATACAGCTCCCGAGATGGTAAAAAACTATATCGACTGGGGCGCAGGGCCAAGAGCTTCGCAGAACCTTATCCTCGCTGCCAAGACCCATGCCGCCCTAAACGGCAAATTTTCCCCGGATATTGAGGATGTCCAAAAATCCGCAATCGGCATCTTGAGGCATCGACTTATAAGAAACTATAAAGCCGAAGCCGAAGGACTGGGCATTGAGAAAATCATACAGAGCTTGTTTTAGATTTTTTCCTTGCCAGGAGTTCACGAATAATCACCATTCATTTTTCGGGATTTAATTCGATCTGGCGAGATCCCGGATTGTTTTTTAGGTTGTTTCGTAGATTCTTAAGATTTATCGGCGGATTTATGTCTCGCGTTTTTACTCGCTGTGGTAGGTTATTATTTTGAGCATAAAGAAGACAGGAAATCACGGATATCGTTTAACAATCGTGAATTCGTGATGGATTATTTTAATATTGGATTTCCCATCGGAGTTTTTATGTAGCAAAATAAAACCTCTTTAAAACCCTAATCCAAAATTTACGAATCCCATATTTTAATTGACGAGATTTTTCACAAATCCTAATTTATATCGTCGAAATTGAAGATTCAATAAAGATATGATAGGGAACAACCCTTTTCATTAATAATTTTTAAATTAGGCTTAAATTCCGTACTTTTGCAAAACATTCAAAACCCTAAAATTTGCACTATGGCATTCGACATTGATATGATTAAAAAAGTCTATTCCCAAGTAACGGCACGTGTTGATAAGGCACGGGAGATCGTGGGAAGACCGCTTACACTTTCAGAAAAAATCCTTTATTCCCACCTGTGGGACGGAAATCCGACCAGGGTTTTGGAACGCGGAAAGGATTATGTCGATTTTGCCCCAGACCGGATTGCCCTTCAAGATGCTACCGCACAAATGGCGCTTCTTCAATTTATGCAGGCCGGGAAAAAAACGGTAGCAGTGCCAACTACGGTTCACTGTGATCACTTGATCCAAGCGAAACAGGGGGCTGTTCCGGATTTAATGCGGGCCAACCAAACCAGTAATGAGGTTTTCGACTTCCTGGAATCTGTTTCCAACAAATACGGAATCGGTTTTTGGAAACCTGGCGCCGGAATTATCCACCAGGTTGTCCTTGAAAACTATGCCTTTCCGGGAGGGTTGATGATAGGAACCGATAGCCACACCGTAAACGCCGGTGGTTTGGGAATGCTTGCCATTGGGGTTGGAGGGGCAGATGCCGTTGATGTGATGGCAGGAATGCCTTGGGAACTGAAATTTCCAAAGCTCATCGGTGTTAAATTGACGGGCGAACTGAATGGCTGGACAGCTTCCAAGGATGTGATCCTAAAGGTGGCCGGAATCCTTACCGTAAAAGGAGGGACCGGTGCCATTGTTGAATATTTTGGACCTGGTGCAAAAAACCTCTCATGTACCGGAAAAGGAACTATCTGTAATATGGGAGCTGAAATTGGCGCAACCACTTCAACTTTTGGGTATGACGATTCCATGGAACGGTTTTTAAGGGCCACGGATCGCAATGAAATCGCTGACGAGGCCAATAAAATCCGTGAGTATTTGACCGGTGATGATGCGGTTTATGAAAACCCGGAGCAATATTTTGACCAGGTAATAGAAATAGATCTTTCTAGCCTTCGCCCACATTTAAATGGACCTTTTACGCCCGATCTGGCGACCCCGGTGGGCGAGCTTGGAGAAAAGGCCATAAAAAATGACTGGCCCATGAAAGTGGATTGGGGCTTGATCGGTTCATGTACGAACTCTTCGTATGAGGATCTGTCCAGAGCAGCTTCAATTGCCCAACAGGCAATCGATAAAAAATTGAGGTCGAAAAGTGACTTTGGAATAAATCCCGGTTCGGAACAAATCCGCTTTACTGCAGAGCGCGACGGACTTTTGGACGTTTTTGAAAACCTGGGCGCAACAATTTTCACGAACGCCTGCGGCCCTTGTATTGGGCAGTGGGACAGAAGTGATAGAAAAGGGGAGGAGAAGAACACCATTGTGCATTCGTTCAACAGAAACTTTTCAAAACGAGCCGATGGAAACCCGAATACGCACGCCTTTGTCGGTTCACCGGAAATGGTTGCCGCAATCGCAATTTCGGGCCGTCTGGATTTTGACCCGATGAATGATACGCTTATAAACGAGGATGGTGTGGAAGTTAAACTCGACGAACCTGTAGGGCTGGAATTGCCGCCAAAGGGGTTTGCAGTGGACGACAACGGATATATGGCACCCATGGAAGACGGCAGCACGGTGGAGGTGAAGGTTTCGGAAACCAGTGAGCGCCTTCAATTATTGGAGCCCTTTGAGCCGATACAGGATGCCGAATTGCAGGGCATGAAGTTGTTGATCAAAGCCTTTGGAAAATGCACCACCGACCATATTTCCATGGCAGGACCTTGGCTGCGTTACCGAGGACATTTGGACAATATTGCCAATAACACCCTGATTGGTGCGGTGAACGCCTTCAACAAACAGACCAATTTCGTTAAGAACCAACTTACCGGGGAATACGGCGGCGTTCCAAACGTACAAAGGGAATACAAGGCTAATGGAATAAAAACCATTGTTGTGGGCGACCACAACTACGGTGAAGGATCCTCAAGGGAACACGCCGCGATGCAACCTAGATTTTTGGGTGTGGCCGCTGTTTTGGTGAAGTCATTTGCGCGGATCCACGAAACAAACCTGAAAAAACAAGGGATGTTGGGCCTTACATTTGCTGACGAAGCAGATTACGATCTGATCCAGGAAGATGATACCTTCAATTTTATTGATATTGCAGATTTCGCTCCGAACACCCCGTTGACAATCGAGATCGTTCACGCTGATGGCAGCAAGGATATTATAAAAGCAAACCACACTTACAACGATGCCCAGATAAAATGGTATCGCGAAGGTTCGGCCTTGAATCTGATCAAGAAGCAGAACGTTTAAGTCAAGCCTAATACGCCATTAATTCACGAATGAACAAAAAAACATTCGTGTATTGGTGGCAAAACAAATTTAGCCTAATACGCCACGAATTCACGAATGTTATAAGGGATATTATTTAAATATTCGTGTATTCGTGGCAAAAAATGAACGGATGAAAAATATTCCTGTATTCGTGGCAAAACAGATTTAGCCTATCACGCCACGAATTCACGAATGGTATAAGGGATATTATCAAAATATTCGTGTATTCGTGGCAAAAAATGAACGGACGAAAAAATATTCCTGTATTTGTGGCAAAACAGATCTAGCCTAATACGCCACGAATTCATGAATGATATAAAGGATATTATCAAAATATTCGTGTATTCGTGGCAAAATGGACGGATGAAAAATATTCGTGTATTCT
>CAYXDM010000069.1:0-11368 GCA_964463595.1 uncultured Aequorivita sp.
TGTGCGGAAATTTTCATTTAACGAACATTTAGTAACATTTTGGCCTGGGAATTGTATTTTTCAGAAAAAAGAGAAATGAAAAAGAAAACATTGGTTTTGGGAGCTAGTACCAACCCGGGGCGCTACTCCAATATAGCTATAAATAGACTGGTAAAATATGGACATCCAGTAGAAGCCATAGGCCTTCGGCAAGGGGAAGTGGCCGGAATAGACATTGCTACAAAAAAAGAACCTTTTGAAAACGTCGATACGGTAACCCTTTATTTAAATCCTCGACGCCAGGAGGAATACTACGACTATATAATTTCCTTAGACCCTAACCGTGTCATTTTCAATCCCGGCACCGAGAACCCTAAGTTATATGACCTCCTCGAAAAAAACAATATTGATTATGAAGTGGCCTGTACTTTAGTGCTTTTGGGTACGAATCAATATTAATCCTAGATAGGTAAGTGCGCCGTTGAGAATCAGGATAAAAAATCCGAAATCAAACCCGAACCACTTCAGGCTATTAATGCTGATGATATAGGAAAGGACAGGAGTTGTTACTGCAATAAAGGGAACAATTTTATCCCGTACCTGCCATCTAGTGAACAGGCCGAAGGCGTACAGCCCGAGCAAGGGGCCGTAGGTGTATCCCGCAAAGATGAAAAGTTTCTCAATAACCGAGGCATCGTCCACCAGGTACTTGAACCCGACCATTACCACAATAAACAGCAGGGAGAAACCTATGTGCACCCGCTTTCTAATATGGATCTGTTTCTTTTCTTCATACTTTTTTTCAATATCGATAATGTCGATGCAGAAGGAAGTTGTCAACGCAGTTAAAGCTCCATCGGCACTGGAATACGCAGCGGCTATCAAGCCCAGGATAAAAACGATCGCCAAGCTGAGGCCGAGGTCAGACTGGGTGGCTATAGTGGGAAACAATAGGTCACGTTGGGCATCTAATCCGATTTGGTCTGCATAAACCGTTAGAAGAAGACCCAAGACCAGAAACAGCATATTTGTTATGACCAAAATTATTGTAAACCAAAACATATTCTTCTGGGCATCCCTTAAATTGCGGCAAGTCAGGTTTTTCTGCATCATATCTTGATCCAGGCCTGTCATTACAATGGTGATAAACGCTCCACTGAGAAATTGTTTCCAGAAATAGTCGGCGCTCTTGAAATCATCGAAGAAAAAGATTTGTGAAAGCTCGCTTTGGCTAACGTAGGAAACAAGTTCGTTTCCCGCAATTCCCATACTATCAGAGATATAATAAATGGCAACCCCAACCGATACCAGCATGAAGAGCGTTTGTAAAGTGTCCGTCCACACAATGGTTTTTATCCCGCTTTTAAAAGTGTAAAGCCATATCAAGGCAATGGTTATTGAAACCGTGGCCCAGAAGGGAATGTTCAGTTCGTCGAAAACTAAAAATTGAAGCACGATCGCCACCAAATACAACCTGAAACTGGCACCAATGGTACGGGAAAGCAGGAAAAAAGTAGCCCCGGTTTTATAGGAATAATCCCCAAAACGAGTTTCCAAATAGGTGTAAATTGAAGTAAGGTTCAAACGATAATATAGAGGCAGCAGCACCAGGATGATCACCGCATAGCCCAGAATATATCCCAGGACCACCTGAAAATAACTGAATTTGGATGCTTCCACCCAACCAGGTACCGAAATAAAAGTCACCCCGCTCAAGGAAGCCCCAATCATTCCAAAGGCAACCAGGAACCAGGGCGATTGTTTACCCGCTTTAAAAAAATCGGAATTGCTCCCACCTCTGTTGGTCAAAAATGAGATGAGAACCAAAATTGCGAAATAACCAATAATCAGGAAGAGGATATGGGTTGGTTGCATAGTTATTTTGAAGAGTGGAGTACTTGTTTGGCCGTAAAAATACAAAGTTTGGATACGTTTATTAGGATTTTTTAATACTTTTGGAAATCTGATTTCAATCACCAATTAATCTCTGACAATGAATAAATTACACTTATACCTGCTATCGCTTTTTTGTTTTTTCCTGATCTCTTCGTCGGGCCACGCACAGGAATACCGGAAAATGATAGATGCGGGCACCTATACCGTACAGGAAATTATTGAAAATGCCGAGGCCTATTTCGAACACAGGGACAAGGGAAGAGGGACAGGATACAAACCTTATAAAAGATGGGAATACAACGCCCTGCGCCTGAGAAATGACGAAGGGTTCCTGCCCGATATTGAGCAGCGCCTATCGGAATTGCAGCGTTGGAATGCCCATGTAAACGAAACCACAGCAAGCAGGGCAGTTCTTCCTGATAGCTGGCAAGATCTGGGTCCGAGTTATTGGAATGCGACCTCAGGATGGAACCCTGGCGTGGGCAGGATAACAGGTCTGGCCTTCGAGGAGGGAAATAGCGACCACATGATTATCGGAGCGAATACCGGAGGGGTATGGCGAACAATTGATGGGGGTCTTACATGGGCCCATTTGACCGACTATTTTTCGCATCTTGCCGTATATTCCGTGGTTATTGATCCAACTGATCCAAATACTTATATCTTCGGCTCCACAGGGGGAAATATTTTTAAATCCACCGATTCGGGAGCCACTTGGGAATTGTTGGGAACCGCAGGAAACAGTCTTATAAACAGGATACTTATTAACCCTGTCAATACAGATATTATCTTCGCCACTTCTGAAAATTCTGGAATTTACCGCTCCACAAACGGAGGGATTTCTTGGATAAAGGTAGCCACCGATGATTATGGGTTCGATGTGGAATTTAGACCAGGGGATCTTTCCGTGGTTTATGCTTCCGGCTCCAGGGTCCATAAGTCCACTGATGGAGGAGCAACGTTTACCACAATCGGAGGGTTTTCAAACGGCCCTAAAATGATTGGGGTATCACCCGCAGATCCCGATCTTGTATATGTGATTGAAGCAGCCAATGGGAGGTTTAACGGGCTTTATACCTCTGAGAACGGCGGTGATAGTTATACAAAACTCAACCACGGAAACCGAAACTTTTTCGGATACAGTACCACTGGCCAGGACAACAGTGGTCAAGCCCCGCGGGATATGGCAATTGCCGTGAACCCCGTCGATGCGAATGAAGTGCATATAGCCGGAATCCTTACTTGGCGTTCTATGGACAGAGGGGTTAACTTCAGTATTACCTCAGATTGGATTCCGTCCAATGCGGCAAATGCCAATATAGGGTATTGCCACGCAGATGTGGACGATTTGATGTTCAACGGCACCACGCTCTACGCCATTACCGATGGTGGTATTTTTAAGGCCGAAAATACAGGAACGATCACCGCCGATTATTTTGAGGACCTCACAACCGGACTGAGCATTCGCCAATTTTATAAAATTGGGATTTCCCAGACGGAAAATGTTGTCATTTCTGGGGGCTCCCAGGACAATGGCACTTCGTTTTTCACGGCGGAAACCGGGTGGAAAGATTGGCTTGGGGCCGATGGGATGGAAACTTTCATCAGCAAGGACAACGTCAATAGCTTTTTTGGAACCTCACAATTTGGGTCTTTATACCGGTCCAATAACGGAGGAAATTCCTATTCAGTTCTGAATCCTCCCGGAAGTGGTACCGGAAATTGGGTCACACCTTTTGAGCAGGATCCCATTAGCCCAAATACCATTTATGTGGGTTACAGGAATGTATATAAATCTCCCAACAATGGGATAAGCTGGACATCCATCTCCCAAAATTTCGGGAACAATCTTGCCAATCTAAAAATCGCTCCTTCAAACAATCAAGTAATATATGCTTCAGAAGGGTTCAGACTGTACAAAACGGAAGATGGTGGCAGTTCGCCCTGGGTACAACAATCCTTTCCCGGGGGGTCGATCAATTACATTGCGGTCCATCCTACCAATCCCGATCGGATTGCCGTAGCCATAACATCCTTCAATAAGGTTATGGTTTCCGAAGATGGAGGTGCATCTTGGGTGAACTATAAAAAGAATCTGCCCAATTTCAGCGCATTATGCCTGGTGTGGGACGATAATGGAAAGGATGGCCTCTATCTGGGGATGGACTATGGTATATATTATATCGATAATACCTTTGAAGAGTGGCAACCCTATAGCAACATGCTGCCAAATGTGATAATTAATGAACTGGAAATCCATCAGCCCACCCGCACCCTTTATGCAGCGACGTACGGACGTGGTCTGTGGAGTTCTCCTTTAGTGGAAAACACTGTCGGTATTGCCGATAATTCCTTTAATGGCAAGATTGAGATTTATCCAAACCCTGCATCTTCTGAAGTCGTGATCCGTTCTCCTTTCACTGTTGAAGGTTCCGTCAAGGTCTTCGATATGACCGGAAAATTGTTGATCTATGAGCACAACGTCACGCTTGAAAATACGCATACCCTCAATGTTTCGTCACTACCTGCCGGAACCTATTTTATTCGTTTGAATACTTCGGAAGGAATGGCGACAAAAAAATTATTGAAGAACTAGCATCCTGTTCTATTAATTAATGGAATGCTTCAGAAAAGCCGGACTTTCTGAAGCATTTTTTTTAACTTGCAGCCCCGGAATTATACTATGGAATTTTCTTCAAAACTTCTTGAAAATGCGGTCAATGAGATGTCCCAACTCCCCGGGATTGGGAAACGTACCGCCTTGCGGTTGGTGCTCCATTTGCTGAAACAACCAAAAGAGCAATCCAAGAAACTTGCGGATTCCTTGGTAAAGATGCGGGAGCAAATAAACTTTTGTGACAATTGCCATAATATCAGCGATACAAAACTCTGTGAAATCTGTGCCAATCCGAGACGGGATTCCCAACTGGTCTGTGTTGTGGAGGATATTCGCGATGTAATGGCCATCGAAAATACCAGTCAATACAGAGGGCAATACCACGTATTGGGCGGCAAAATATCACCTATGGATGGAATTGGTCCGGGCGATCTGGCTATTCCTTCCCTGGTTGAAAAAGTAAAGGATGGCAAGGTGCGCGAACTGATCTTTGCTCTCAGTTCAACAATGGAGGGCGATACCACCAATTTTTATATCTATAGGCAAATAGAGCCATATCAAATCACCACCACCACTATTGCCCGCGGAATCTCCGTAGGAGATGAGCTGGAATACGCTGATGAAATTACCCTGGGCAGAAGTATCCTGCACCGGATTCCCTTTGAAACTTCCTTAAAAAGTCTATAGCTTTTGAAACTTTCCGTTGTCATTCTCAATTATAATGTGTGTTATTTTTTGGAGCAGTGCCTGCGGTCTGTCCAACTTGCCATTCAGGATTTGGATGCCGAGATCATAGTTATAGACAATGATTCCCACGATGGAAGCTGCGAAATGGTAAGAACCCTTTTTCCTACCGTTACCCTTTTGGAAAATAAGGAAAACGTGGGTTTCAGCCGCGCAAATAACCAAGCGGTGGCAGTGGCAAAGGGGGAATATGTATGTATTTTGAATCCGGATACCGCAGTTGCGGAAGATACTTTTCACCGAACCTTGGAATATTCCGAAAAAGTGGAAAACATTGGAGCAGTAGGGGTATATTTAATGGACGGCACGGGAAATTTCCTTCCAGAGAGCAAGAGAAATCTTCCCACCCCAAAGGTGTCCGTATTGAAGTTGGCCGGCTTTTCCCAGAGGTATTATTCCAGAATGGAAGCTACTGCCACTGGAGAAGTAGCGGTTTTGGTCGGGGCATTTATGCTGCTTAAACGATCGGTCTATAATGAAGTAGGGGGGTTTGACGAAGATTACTTTATGTATGGAGAGGACATTGATCTATCCTATAAAATATCAAAGGCCGGATATAAAAACCACTACCTCGGCAATACTACGGTCCTTCACTACAAAGGAGAAAGTACCATGCGGGACGAAAAATATTTTGACAGGTTTTACGGTGCGATGCAGATATTTTATCGGAAACATTTCAACAAAAATATTATAATTGAAGGCTCTGTTTCGGCCGGGGTGGCATTGGCAAAAAGAGCCAAACGCCTATCGGCCCAACGAAAAATGGCGAGGGCCCCACTTATCAAAAATAAGTTGGTCCTCACAGAGAACCCTCAATTGGTCAGCGATCTCAATCGATCCACAAAAGGCAAATTCGAAAGGGTGCCGACTGATTTTTTTAACCCGGCCCAAATAGAAAACAGCCTGTTGGTTTTTGATGCGGAATATTTATCCTTTAAGGGAATTTTTGAACTGATGAAGCAAATGAAACAAAGGAATAACCTTTTCCGGATCAAGCCTCCCCAGGGCAATTTTATAATTGGGAGCGACAGAAGTGATGAAAAGGGAGGTGTTATTGTTTTTTAAGAAATTTGAAACCCAAAGCGAACAAAATTTAACTAATTTTGCAGGGGTTTTTGAGCAGGGCATAGTGTCCTTGTCAAATTAGACTTTAAAAAATATTATGGCAAGATTTGAATTGAAATTGCCCAAGATGGGCGAGAGTGTCGCTGAGGCAACATTGACCAATTGGCTGAAGGAAGTGGGCGAGAGCATTGAAGTAGATGAAGCAGTGCTTGAAATAGCCACCGATAAAGTAGATAGCGAGGTGCCCAGCGAAGTGAGTGGTATTTTGGTTGAAAAACTCTTTAATGTGGACGATGTGGTACAGGTGGGCCAGACCGTTGCCATAATTGAGATTGAAGGTGGATCGGATTCCGCACCTGTTGAAACCGACCACAGCCAACCTTCTCAAGAGGCCATCAAACAGGTAGAAGACCGGGTCCATGCTGCCAAGGAAACAGCAACATCACCCATAGAGAATACCGGTGATAGATTTTACTCACCCTTGGTACGGAACATTGCGGCCACAGAAGGGATTTCCCAGCAGGAACTGGACTCCATCTCAGGGACCGGCAAGGAAGGACGGGTGACCAAGAATGATATTTTGGGCTATATTGAAAATCGCTCCTCCGCGAAAACTGCCACAACCGCATCCCAGTTCCAGACATCTGTGAAATCCGACGCTCCAGCCCCGCAGCCGGCAAGAGCTAAAACTCCCGTTTCGATAAGCGGTGGGGACGAAATAATTGAAATGAGCCGAATGGGCAAGCTCATCGCCAGCCATATGACAGAAAGTACCCAGACGGCGGCCCACGTGCAGTCTTTTGTGGAATGCGATGTTACCAATGTCTGGAACTGGAGAAATAAGGTTAAAGGTGCTTTCGCCAAACGCGAGGGAGAGAATTTGACTTTTACCCCAATTTTTATGGAAGCTGTGGCAAAGGCCTTGAAGGATTTTCCCATGATGAATATTTCCGTAGATGGGGATAAGATCATAAAACGTAAAAATATCAACTTGGGAATGGCGGCTGCTTTGGCTGATGGCAATTTGATAGTTCCAGTTATCAAGAATGCGGACCGGTTGAATTTGTTGGGAATGACCAAAGCCGTAAACGATCTTGCCAACCGTGCCCGTGAGAACAAATTGAAGCCCGATGACATTCAGGGCGGTACCTATACCGTTACAAATGTTGGCACCTTTGGGAGCATCATGGGCACCCCGATAATAAACCAGCCCCAAGTAGGAATCCTTGCTCTGGGCGCCATAAGAAAGGTGCCGGCCGTTATTGAGACCCCCGAAGGGGATTTTATCGGGATACGCTATAAAATGTTCCTTTCCCATAGTTATGACCACAGGGTCGTAAACGGCGCACTAGGCGGACAGTTCGTAAAAAGAGTGGCAGATTATCTGGAGGCTTGGGATGTGGATACCGAGATTTAGATCGCACCGATAAATTTAGAGAAGGGGGATTGATATTCAAATCCCCTTTTTCGATTAAGGATGTGGGCAAGGTTAGTTTGTCCATTTTCCGCACTTTCAAAAGATCAAGAAAGTATAACTTTTTCAAAATGGATCTATGCAACTTAACCTAAAAAAACCGATTTGTTTTTTCGACCTTGAAACCACGGGCATCAATGTGGCCAAGGACAGGATTGTTGAAATCGCCATATTAAAGGTCTATCCCAACGGCAACAAGGAGAGCCATACCTGGCGGGTCAATCCTGAAATGCCGATTCCAGCGGAATCTTCCGTCATCCACGGAATCACGGATGACATGGTGGCCAATGAACCTACCTTTAAACAACTGGCCCCAAAAGTGTATGCATTGATAAAAGACAGCGATCTGGGCGGTTTCAATTCCAACCGATTTGATATTCCTCTATTGGCAGAAGAACTTTTAAGGGCAGATATTGATTTTGACATGAAAAAGGCATTGTCCGTTGATGTGCAGACCATTTTCCACAAAATGGAAAAACGGACCCTGGAAGCGGCATATAAATTTTATTGTGGCAAGGAGCTCGAGAATGCCCACAGTGCGATAGCCGATGCCGAAGCTACCTACGAGGTATTGAAATCGCAACTTGACAAATACGAGGAATTGCAAAACGACATTTCCTTTTTGGCCGATTTCAGTTCCCATAAGAACCATGTGGATTTCGCCGGGTTTATCAGTTATAACGAAGATGGCGTTGAAGTCTTTTCCTTCGGAAAATATAAAGGGCACGTGGTGATGGATATTTTGAATCGTGATACGGGTTATTTTGGATGGGTATTGAATGCGGATTTCCCGCTTTACACCAAAAGAGTCCTAACCAGACTGAGACTTCAAGGATTCAACACAAAGCATTGATCGTAAAAGTTTCGTCGCTGAATATTAACAAATAGTAAGGCCCAATGAAGATAATCTGCGTTGGTCGCAATTATTCCGACCATGTAAGGGAGCTAAAAAATGAAAAGCCCATGGAGCCGGTGCTTTTTTTAAAACCGGATACTGCCATCCTCCTAAAACGGCATCCATTTTTTATTCCAGAATTTTCAAATGAAGTCCATCATGAAGTGGAATTATTGGTGAGGATCAATAGGATTGGCAAACATATTGATAGAAAATTTGCCCATAAATATTATGATGAGATAGGTTTGGGCATCGATTTTACCGCAAGGGATCTTCAGGCCGAATTAAAGAAGAATGGTCTGCCCTGGGAAAAGGCAAAGGCCTTTGACGGTGCGGCAGTGATAGGGAAATTCATAAAAAAGGAAGAACTTGGGGATTTGGATAATTTGAATTTCAGTCTTGAGATCAATGGCTCTGAAGTCCAAAGGGGAAACACGGCCCAGATGATATGGAAGATCGATGTTTTGATTGAATATATATCCAGATATTTCACCTTGAAAATTGGTGATATTATTTTTACGGGAACACCCGCGGGGGTTGGACAGGTGGTCCCGGACGATTTGCTTACCGGATATTTGGAAGGCCGGGAAATGTTTTCTGTCAATGTAAAATAAATTTCATAGTTAGATCATGTTAGCGGAAATTATTACCATCGGAGACGAGATTCTTATCGGCCAGATTGTCGATACCAATTCAGCATATATTTCAAGGGAGCTCGATAGGATAGGGGTAAAGGTCTTTCAGATTACCTCCATTCAAGACAACCGAGAGCAAATCCTGAACACTTTTCAGGAAGCGCATAAACATGCTCACCTAATTATCGTTACCGGCGGGCTGGGACCCACCAAGGATGACATAACCAAACAGACGTTTTGCGATTTTTTTGGGGATGAACTTGTTGAAAACCCTGAAGTAATGGAGAATATCCACCAGTTGTTTCAGAAATTCCACCTTAACCTTCCGCTTAAAACGAACCTTCAGCAGGCCAGGGTGCCATCCAAGGCCACTGTACTGATGAATCTGCACGGTACCGCGCCAGGGATGTGGATGGAAAGGGATGGAACCGTATTCGTATTTCTTCCCGGTGTGCCTTATGAAATGAAAAACCTGTTGCGGGATGAGGTACTGCCCAGGATTGAAAAACGATTCAATCGGCCATATATCTATCATAAAACCTTGTTGACATATGGCATGGGCGAAAGTGCCATTGTAGAAAGAATTGAGTCCTGGGAAAATTCCCTGCCCGAAAATATACGATTGGCCTATCTCCCCTCTCTGGGGAAGGTTCGCCTTAGGCTGTCCTCCACAGGAAACGATAAGCCAGGGCTGGTCAAGGCAGTTGAAGAGCGAATGGAAGAGCTTAACACGCTATTGTCTGATATAGCCATAGGATTTGAGGGTGGCGCTTCCATTCTCGAGCAGATAGGTAAAATGCTAAGTGCCCAGAAGAAATTTTTCAGTGTTGCCGAAAGTTGCACTGGGGGAAAGATAGCTTCCGAGATCACCAAGGATGCTGGGGTATCATCGTTTTTTAAGGGAGGGGTAATACCTTATGAAACCAGTTTAAAGACAAAAATCTTGGGTGTTCCGAAGGAATTGATAGATAAATACAATGTGGTGAGCATGGAAGTTGCAGAATCCATGGCGATCAACTGTTGTGAGCGTTTTGAGTCGGATTATGCGGTCTCCACTACGGGGATTGCGGGGCCTACCAAGGGCGACGGTGATGATGAGATCGGAACCGTCTGGATTGCAGTTGCTTCTCCCTCAGGCGTGATCTCGGAAAAATTCCAGTTTGGCGATGACCGTTTCCGTGTAATTGAAAAGGCAACCCACAAGGCCTTGGAGATGTTGTGGAAAGAAATTTCGAAAAACTAATTTTCTTTTGTTGTACATCAACATTAAATTATATAAATTTGCACCCTGTTTAAAAATAACTCAAATAAAGTTTAGGAAATGTCTAGAGTTTGTCAGCTTACTGGAAAGAAAGCGATGGTTGGGAACAACGTATCGCACGCAATGAACAAAACTAAACGTAAGTTTGATGTAAATTTGTTGAAAAAACGTTTTTACATCCCTGAGGAGGATCGATGGATTACCTTGAGAGTATCCGCTTCAGCCATCAAGAACATCAATAAAAAAGGTATTTCCGCGGTGATCAAAGAAGCTCGCGTAAAAGGTTTCTTGAATCAATAATTGCAATAACCAATAAAGTCCGTTACAATGGCCAAAAAAGGAAATAGAGTTCAGGTGATACTTGAGTGCACCGAGCACAAGGAATCTGGAAAACCAGGAACTTCGCGCTATATCACTACCAAGAACAAAAAAAACACCCCGGACAGGATGGAGCTGAAAAAATTCAATCCAATCCTTAAAAAAATGACTGTCCACAAGGAGATTAAATAATTGGATACGTTCACATCGTTGGATTTATCAGATAAAATATAGAGACATGGCAAAGAAATCAGTAGCATCCTTACAAACCGGTTCCAAGCGTTTGACCAAGGCCATTAAAATGGTGAAGTCGGACAAGACAGGCGCATACACTTTTACGGAAGCAGTTATGCCCCCCGAAATGGTCAACGACTGGTTGAATAAAAAATAACCTACCAATAATTATTTTGGAGGAAGCCACTTTTTTGCGAAGGTGGCTTTTCGTATTTTCGTACGGTATGGGGCGTAAAGATTTTGGGCCATT
>CAYXDM010000070.1:0-11213 GCA_964463595.1 uncultured Aequorivita sp.
GGCGATTCTGCCCCAATACCGTTGCAAGGGGGAACCCTTCCCTTGTGGCCATGGATTGTGGGAATAGGCTTTATAAGCATCGTTTTGTTTTATTTATTCCGACGGTGGAAAAAAATCGCGGAAACTGAAAAGATCAATAGGTTAAACAAGACCGTTTAATCAGTCCGGTCTAGGAAAGATCGCAGATCTTCGTTTTTGATTGCATCCCAAAAAAAATCAAAGGTTCGCAAAAGTATCTCCTTGGCGAATATCGCCTGTTCTGTATCCCTTCATAAACCATTTCATGCGTTGATCGGAAGTTCCGTGAGTAAAGCTGTCTGGTCGAACATCTCCCTGCATTCTTTTTTGGATGGCGTCGTCACCCACCGCGCTTGCTGCGCTGAGAGCTTCTTCTATATCGCCCTCCTCCAGATATTCTCGGTTGTAGTGCGCCCAGACTCCGGCATAAAAATCGGCCTGCAATTCCATGGCCACAGAAAGCCTATTCGCTTGGTCTCTATTTTGTTGTTGCAGTTTTCTTACCTGTTGCGAAGTTCCCAATAAGGTCTGAACATGATGTCCTATTTCATGGGCAGTAACGTACGCAATCGCGAAATCACCTCCCTTTGCCCCGAACTGGGTTTTTAATTCCTCAAAAAATGCAAGATCCATATATAATTTATAATCCGCTGGACAGTAAAAAGGACCCGAAGCAGAACTGGCATTACCACAACCCGTGCTAACCGCCTCGGTAAACAATACCATAGTGGGATCTTGATATTGTCCTAAATTGTTTTCAGCAAATATTTGCCGCCAAACATCTTCGGTATCCGCTAAAACCGTAGCCATAAAACTTCCCATTTCCCTTTCTTGGGCTGTCAATTCCCTTTGTTCCGTCTGTTGGATATTTTGGTTGCCCAATTGTTCAACAATTGGTGCCAGGGTATTCCCTGTTTCCCCGCCGAAAAATTGCAGAGCGATTATTATTAGGGCAATGATTCCGCCCCCGGCAGCCAACTTTCCTTTGGAACTCATACCTCGACGGTCATCAAGATTACCGCTTTGCCTTCTACCTTTCCATTTCATAGATATTTTGATTTTTAAAAGGTGAACATCATTCTTTTGGACTTCATAAAAATAAACAAAACCCGATTGGATAATCTTAAACTATTTGTAAAACCGTCAAAAAGAACGACATATATTGGTTACAAGGAAGCATGTCTGCAAGAATTAGCACCCTTCGGTCCACTCCTGGGATGTTCTATAAACCACCCCTTTAAACAGAGCTACCAATTCATCATTACGTTTTACTTCAACTATATTAAATCCCAGTTTATTGCCAACTTTTTCAATCACAGATTCTGCTATAATGTAATCGCCTTCATTTAGTGCCTCAATGTGATTTATGGAAGTTTCAATGGAAACGGCATATTTACCATGCGTATTGGCCGCAAATCCAAAAGCAGTATCGGCCAGGGCGTAGGCAATGCCACCGTGAGCTTTGCCCATACTGTTGAGCATATCCTTTCGTATCCTCATGCCAAGTTTGGCCTTTCCTTTTACCGCTGTTAAAATCTCAATGCCCAGCCAAGAACTGAATGCATCCAGCGATAGCATTTTTGGCGGAATCTCGGAAGGTGTGAGTTTTTCCATCTCGGAACAATTTTATAAACGTCGTGCAAATTCCCATCAATTATACAATTTATCTTTATCATCTTAAAGCCGTTTGAATGGAAAGTTGTCCTACTAAAAATCGTCAATTGTATAATTCCTTGTTAAAGAACGGATTGTTTCTTGCAAGGTTTTGGACGGGTGATTAACTTGATAGGGAATTTCTTAAAAATCACGTTAAATCTTCAACCATTCTCACCATGAAAAATGAACCTATTTGGAATTTGAGATCCGAGGATATATCCTTCAGGGCACTGGATCGGAAAATATCTGTCGATGTTGCCATTATTGGAGGGGGGATCACTGGTATAACCACGGCTCAGTTTTTGGCCAACCATGGTATTAAGGTCGCCGTGCTGGAAGCAAGGAAAATTGGCGAGGGGACAACCGGCCAGAGTACAGGGAATTTATATTCCTTAACCGAATATCCCCTTCAAAAACTGAAAGACAAATATGACCTGGATACGGTTCAAAAAATAATACTGGCAAGAATGGGAGCGATGGAGCACATTGCCGAAAATGTTAAGAGATTTGGGATAGATTGCGACCTGAAAAACCAATCCATGTTTTTATTTGAAAACAACAAGGGCCTTGACATTAAAAATGAAAGGGATATTCTTTTGGATATCGGTGTATTAACCTCTCCCCTCACCAATAGCGAGTTCCCATTTCCTTATGACAACGGTCTCGTGATTGAAAACCAAATACAACTCAACCCCTTAACTTATACCCAGAAGTTGGCAAAACAGATTTATGCTCCTAATTGTGAAATATTTGAGGATACCGCAGTTTCGGAAATAGCGGAGGAAGATGATTATATGTATCTTAATGCCAATGGGAATCGGGTAAAAGCGCGTTATGTTGTGCACGCCACCCATACCCCCAAAGGTTTACAAATCCAGTACCACACAACTTTGGGACCCTACCGTGAATATGGGATTGCCGCCAAGTTGAAGGATCTAAATTATCCAGAAGGTATTTTCTGGGGGTACTTTGGAAATAAAAAATATTCCATACGAACTTATGGAGCGCCCACAGATCCCTATTTAATTTGTGTGGGCAGCATGCACAAGGTAGGCCAGGCAGAGGACAATACCCAAAACATAAAAGAGTTGGAGGATTTTGTAAGAAAACACTTCCAAATAAGTTCCATAACCCACCAATGGGGCGGACAGAATTATAAACCAGCGGACATGTTACCTTATATCGGTCAAAAAACTTCGGGTTCCAGGGAGTATGTAGCGACCGGGTTTTCAACGGACGGGTTGGTTTATGGTACACTCGCGGCAAAGATAATCAGCGATGGCATAGCTGGAATAAAAAATAGCTATACTAAATTATTCCAGGCCCACAGGCACCGTCCCTTGAAAGCCGCCGAGAAGTTTGCCAAAGAAAACATAAACGTGGTCGGAAAATTGGTGGGCGATTTTCTCAAAAAAGGACAGGACCAAAAAATAGCCGACCTATTGCCGGAAGAAGGGAAATTATTGCAATATGAGGATGGGAAATATGCCGTTTATAAAAATAACAGAGGAGAAGTAACGATTCTTTCCCCCATCTGTCCACATATGGGCTGTACCGTGCATTGGAACAAAGCGGAAAAAACCTGGGATTGCCCCTGTCATGGCAGTAGGTTCGACAAAAAAGGAGAGGTAATTGAAGGTCCATCATGGAAAGGCCTTGAACCTATATAGACAGAGATTATTGCAGGTTATTGTTAGAATTGTAGAGGATTCATTGAAGAAAAGATACCTTGGTCCGTTGCATCTTACGTAACAACGGCGAGCAACGATATCTGTCCTCGTGATATTCTTCGTATAGTTCGTCCATTTTTTTGACGCACCAATCTATTCCCATTTCATCTGCCCACGCCAACAATCCTTTTGGGTAATTTACGCCCTTTGTCATCGCGTTGTCAATGTCTTCGGCGGAAGCAATGCGCCAAAAACGGGCATCAGCGGCTTCGTTTATAAGCATCACCAAAATACGCTCGAAAATTTCCTGCGATTTTTCGGAAGAAAGAGGCTTCTCCTCCACATCGTTTGGAACCATGTTCTTTGAATAATCATAAAATCCTTTTCCACTTTTTCTTCCAAGATAACCGGCTTCTGCAAAGCGTTTTTGGGTGAAGGATGGTTTATATCTCGGATCGAAATAAAATGCTTCGAAAACGGTTTCGGTTACGGTATAATTTACGTCGTTCCCAATAAAATCCATCAGCTCGAAAGGGCCCATTTTGAAACCGCCAACATCCTTCATCGCCTTGTCAATTTCGGAAAAAGAGGCCATCCCTTCTTCATAAATCCGCAAAGCTTCCCCATAAAATGGTCTTGCGACCCGGTTTACGATAAATCCAGGCGTATCCTTGGCCACAGCTACTGTTTTTTGCCAATCGGAAATTATTTTTACAGAAGTTTCCAAGGTTTCGTTTGATGTTTGGACGGCCGGAATCACCTCCACCAATCTCATCAAAGGCGCGGGGTTGAAGAAATGGATCCCGATGCAACGTTCCGGTTTTTTCAAAGCCGAAGCAATGGATGCAATGGATAGCGAAGATGTGTTTGAGGCGATGATACAATCATCTGATACAAATTTTTCGATGGTGGCGAATACATTCTTTTTGATGTCCAAATCCTCAATAATTGCCTCAATGGTCAGGTGGGAATTTTTTAGCGCTTTTAAAGAATTCACGTATTTTATGTTATTTTGGATACGCTCCTTTTCTTCTGAAACAATTTTTTGTTTTTCCACCAACCGATCCATGATTTTTTCCAGATCGGCCTCTGCCTTTTTCAAAGCTTCGGTTCTGGTATCGTAAATTTTTACGGAACAGCCCGCCGAGGCAGCCACTTGTGCAATTCCAGCGCCCATTGTCCCGGCTCCGATTATACCTACATTTATTGCAGTTTGATGACTTTTTACTGTTTTTTGAAATGACATATATTGATTTTAAAGTTTTAATGAAGCTGTTTTAATACTTGCAGCAGAAAATCGGGAATTACCGAGAATAGGAGCGGATTAATTAAAACGCCAAATGTTTGGATGCGATCATTTCCCTTTAAAATGCGGTTTCCGCTTGTTCACAAAAGCATCAACGCCTTCTGCATAATCCTCACTCTGAGCAGCTTCTATTTGCAGCTTGCCTTCCAGATCCAATTGATTTTGCAGTGAGTTGTCCATAGATTTGTTTAATAGTCTCTTGGTAAGACCCAAGGCCTTGGTGGGCATGTTAGCCAAAATGGAAGCCACATTGCTCACTTCCTGTGAAAGATTATCCTCCGGAACAACTTTATATATCATCCCCAATCTTTCGGCCTCAATAGCAGAAATTTTATCCCCCAACATCATAAGGGCAGATGCCTTTTGAAAACCTATCAATCTGGGCAGAAAGAAAGTTCCACCGCTGTCAGGCACCAAGCCAATCTTGCTGAAAGCCTGGATAAAACTTGCATTTTCAGAAGCTATAACCACATCGCAGGCCAATGCTATATTTGCTCCCGCTCCCGCGGCAACTCCGTTGACGGCAGCAATGATCGGTTTTTCTATTTTTCGGATCCGCGAAATTATCGGATTGTAATGCTCCTCAAGAATTTTCTTGAATCCCGGGTTGAGTTCGGCAGAAGTTACTTCCTTTAAATCCTGCCCGGCACAAAAAGCTTTTCCCTCGCCCGTGATGACAATGGCGCGAATGTTGGGATCATTTTCACATGCATCCAGTTTTTTTTGGAAAAGCAAGGCCATTTCCCGGTTAAAACTGTTGAACACTTCGGGGCGATCCAAACTCAAGGTCGCAATTTTATCATGGATTGACTCCTTAATCATAATCAACAAAGGTTTTCGTACTTGACAAAAATAATAAAGCTTATGGTTCTTTCACAAAAGCACTTCTGTTTTTCCATTAATAATCCAGCACCGACACATTTTGGCGAAACGGGTCGTTTTCTTTGTTGAAAATTTGATCGTTAAATAGGCATAACATCCGGCATTGGGAAAAAATGTCGCATCCAAATTCAATAAAATTCATGGCTTTCGGGACGGGGACCATCTTTGATTGGGGAGAACACGATGGTTTTCCGTTTCCGAAAGTTTATGGATAAAAATCACTAAGTTTAACGTTCCGTAATAGTTTTCATTTTTACAAAGATCTTTTCGCCGTGACTTTAAAATATTTGATTGCCTTTCCCTTACTTTTCCTGTTGTCGTCGTCAACATCAGAAATTCCTGGAGTTTCGGCAACAAAGCGGGAAAACCCTTCAAAGTTTTCTCAGCTAGCCCCCGAGAAAAAGATGGAAGCGTTGGATTTATTTTTAAATGGGGACTGTGAGTATGAAGGCATCAAACTTTATGGGGAAGTGAAATTTGTAGATGCGTTTCCCGATATAAAAATCAAATTTGTGGAATCCTTTTCAGATATCAATGTCCAATTTGTGGAGTCTTTTCCAAATTCCTGCGGAAAATGGAAGATAGTGGACGCATTTCCAGATTTCACCGTCAAAGTGGTGGATGCATTTCCGGATGTGAAAGTGAAGCTTGTGAAATCCTTTCCAGGAATGAAATAATTCTTTACAGAGGAATTAACGGTGGCAAATTTCAGTCAGATAAAACGTTGGGAAATATTGATCTCGTTGATTAGAAACCATTCTTTTCCAACCAAAAAGGAACTCGTGTACCGTATGGAAAGGGATTACGGGATTCCAATTACGCCAAGGACTTTGGAACGGGACCTCCACCTGCTAAAGACCGAAATGGGTGTAGAAATTTCATATTGTCATCAGGAACGGGGCTATTTTATTGAGGATGAAAGCCACGACCAATTGTTTGAGTTTCTCCAGTTTGCCGGCAGGATTTTCTTGGGCGAGCTGTTCCGGGAGTCCCTCAAGGACTTTAAAGGCCTAAAAAGACGTGTAAAACCTGAAGACTATTCACGGTATGAAGGTGTGGAATATATGCAACCTATTTTGTTGGCCGTCCGGAACCATTTGTCGATCCGTTTTGTCCACGAAAATTTTGTGCGCAACACAAAAACACCATACAGCATCACCCCTTTGCAGCTCCGGGAGTACGATCGTCGATGGTATGTTGTGGGTGTGCCCGAAAATGAAGAACGCATCAAAACTTTTGGACTTTCACGGATATCCAATTTAAGCACTACGGGGGTTTCCTCCATACGCAGGACGGATTTCACAAAACAACTCAAAAAGTTCGATAAAGTGGTGGGACTGAACTACGATGCCGCAGATAAAGTCGAACTCATTCGGATTGCGGTAAGTGCCAAACAATATAAATACCTTAAAACACTGCCTTTGCACCCGAGTCAATGCCTGGAAAAATCGTTTCCAGACGGGAGCGTGGAACTCAGTATGGCTTTAATTCCAAATTATGAACTGAAGATGCAATTGCTGAAATTGGGCGATCAACTGGAGGTTTTGGAACCTGCCTTTCTTCGGGAGGAAATCAAGAATACCTTGGAACGAAGTTTGGGATTTTATCAGAAATAATCTCCTACAAATCATCATTTTGCGACAAAATTTATTTGGAAAGCTATGACTGAATTTTCAACAATGTCGTCAAATCCAAAAAATATGGGGCACTCCATATATCAAGTCGCTGGGAATTCTTAATGAACGGGCGGATATCAGCCATGACATTTTCAATGGACGTAGCACTGATTTTTTCATGCAACAATTCCATAAACTCCTCATGGGCAATTGTAGGCTTTTCCCAATCGCCAGTGTCTTTGGCACGTTGCAGGAAATGTGACAAATTCAAAGGAACCCCCTTCCGGATGTACCACTCCATATCATACCAGTCCCTACCCTTTACACGGTCTTTCCATTTCCTAAAGATCAGTGCGTGTATTTTTCCGGCAAAAAGGCTTGGCAAATCAAAACATTTCACATAAAAAGAAAATGGGCGCAATAAAAGCTTTTCCTCAGTTTGGAAACCTGGAGGCGGCTTTCTGTCCACTTCAATTTTTATTTTGACATTTTTATTGGACTTTATCCCCATTTGTTCTACGATATCTTCCAGAACCAATTCTTTCCAGAGTGTCTCGGACTTCAGAAAGGCGGATTCAATTGCATTTGCATGTATTTTTTGTTTTTTTCTTATGGAAACGCGCATCCCAAGACTCTCAAATTCTTCCTGCACAGCATGAAAATACGGTTCAATCGAAAAATCCGGTTCCTCCAACAGCAGCGAAAAATCCAAATCCTCCGAAAAACGATCCAGTCCATGAAAGATGCGCAAGGCCGTTCCCCCATAAAATGCGGCCTTTCTAAAGAAATCCGTCCGTGACAGACCGGCAAGCGCAATTTCCTGCATTATTTCCCGCAGAGCGCCAAGTACTTCCTCCTCATTGCTGGGGCTATATAATCCTATCCATTCTTTTATCATAATGAACCCAAGGTATTTACAAGCATCTGCAAACTCGATGATTTTGGAGAATCTATAACCCAGCTTTCAATGCTATGGATATTTAGATTCGCGAGGATATTTTGATCCATGCGCATGTCTTGCAACAAAAAATCAAGCGTCTGGATACGGCTCCGAAGGGTAACCCCTGAGGTAGTGATTATTTTATCGCAAATCGCTTTTTCAGGTGTGGCCATCAGGACAAATTGATTGGTTCCCACCTCGACCCGATCCAGACCGAAGGAATAATACGGGGACGCCAAGTGACGATACCTGAACCTCCCGATGGGCGTGTTATAAATATGGGAAGTTTTCAGGGTGATGGAATTGATTTCATAAACCCGTTCGGGAATTATTCCCCAATGTGAAAGGGCCGAATCGAGAGAAATATAACTGGGCCCGCGCAAATGATTTGCAATTAAAAAGAGATTGGGAACGGGCAAATCCGACTCAGGTCCTGGTACATACAAACCCCTCCTAAGGGAAATAAGATACCCGTTCCGGATCAGCTCACTTATTTTGTCGTTCGGGCGGTGGTACCCTGCCAAAATCTCGGATACCACCCGATGGGGCAAGGGGGTATTGACGTAGGGGCGTATATTTCTGGAGATGGACATTTTAGTGTAATTGTGAACATAGACGATCGGTTTTTCCCGATTATCCCACCACAAATATACAAAACATTGTAAGAAAATACGAGTATAATCGGAATTTTTACGATTATAACCTCATAATTTTACATGCTAAGATAGGTCCGTTTAGCGCAAGCATTTAAAATAATCAAACGGTTCGTGACAGTTATCGCATTTGAAAAGTGCTTTACAGGGAGTGGAGCCAAATTGGCTCACCAATTGGGTATGGGTACTGCCACATTGCGGACATTTTACTAACTTCTTGTTTCCCAAAAGAGCATCCTTGTCATGGGATTCGGACAAGGGACGGGCAATCCCGTATTCCTCCATTTTCTTAAGACCTTCTTCCGAAATCCAATCAGTGGTCCACGCTGGAGAAAGTATCAACTCGACTTTGGTTTTTTTTCCTATTTCCGAAAACGCTTTTTTTAAATCCTCGGCAATAACGTCCATTGCCGGACACCCCGAATAGGTGGGCGTCAGTTTTATTTGAATCGTCCCGTCAATTTCAACAGCTTCGCGAATTACGCCCAGATCCAAAACCGTGAGTACAGGGATTTCGGGATCTGGAACGGTTTTCAGTATCGGGATTAAATGGGGTTCGATATGTGCTGTTTTGGTTATCAAACTATTTCTTTTAAATAAATAGATTCCCGCCTGCGCGGGAATTTGTTACCAATTCATATTTGGATAGGTGCGTTGCATATATTGCAATTCTGCCAAAATATATCCCATAAATTCGGTATGGATTCCTTGTTTTCCTCCTTTATGGAAATATTTTGATTCGGGCAATTTAAGGGTGGCTTCATTCAAAACTTCATTTACCTTTTCGTAGTAATCGTTTTTCAGTTTTGAAACATTAACTCCAATTCCTTCTTCTGCCATAGCCACTTCAGTGGGAGTTGGTTGAAAAAGCTCATCGGTATAAGCCCAGAGATCATCGATAGCAGTTTGCATTTTCTGATGGCTTTCCGCTGTGCCATCTCCCAATCTTTTTACCCAGTCTGACGAAAATCGCTGATGGTAGCTAACTTCCTTTAAGGATTTAGTCGCAATTGCAGCTAAGGTCAAGTCCTTGCTCTTTTCCAATTCTTTCAAGTAAAGAAAATGATAAACGTCGAACAAAAAATGACGGGCCATTGTGTACGCGAAATCAGTATTGGGCTGTTCGACCAATAACACGTTCACATATTCGCGCTCTGTTCGGAGCATAGCGATGTCGTCTTCGGTCCTGCCATCATTGGCAATTTTTGCCGCATATTGATAATAGCTACGCACTTGTCCAAGCAAATCCAGCGCAATATTCGTACAGGCTATATCCGTTTCCAAGCTAGGGCCGTGGCCGCATAATTCGCCCATTCGTTGGCCGAGGATTAGGGAATTGTCGGCGATTGTTAAAATGTATTGAACAAGAGTTTCTTTTTTCATCCTCCAATATTTTTATAGGCTTCGTTTATAAATTCTTTAGTTTGTTCAAAATCCAATCTGCTTTTTAATGTCAATTCAAAATCTCCTGTTCCAAGATGACCAATTTTCCTGACATCACGTCCTTGTTCAGGCATTGTACGAATTTCCTCAGGATTCAACTTCAGCCATAAAGTCAACTTCTTTTTTGAAGTTTGAATACAAACAAAATTTTGTGTTGTTTTATAGGCTACATAGTATTTTTTTGGAGTTTCTTCTATTGAATCATCTAAAGAAACAATATAATCTCGAACTAAATTGAACAGTTCAATCATAGCTTCATCAAGATTAGCGAAATGATCATTTAGGCTATAAATTGCATTTTTTCTTGTAAATGCAGCCTTTTTACCAGCTTCGACCATTATTGGGTTTTTTTTGGATATTTCTGCCGAATCACGAGACACATTTACAGTATTTTGACGATATATCTCTTCGATGTTCAAAATACCATTTTCATAGATTTTGTACTGCCAAAGCTCTATGTTGGCACCCATTACTTGAACAGCATGTAAATCAAATTTTTTATATTCGGGAGCTAAACATATCACTCGAACATCAGACCAATCTATTTTTTCTTTCTCCTCCGTTTTCAACACTCCCGCTTTATTTACCGCAACTTCAAAATCGCCTTTGTGATCTTTAATCCAATGCAAGTAATACAGACTTTGATTTATCAAATCGGACGAGGCTATTTTTTTGTATTCAATGATTACAGGATTCGAATCCTCGGAAAGTGCCAGAGTATCTATGCGTCCTGAATGGATGTTTCCGGTAGAAAATTCAGTAGCCACAAATCGGCAATTAAAAATAGTATCAAGATTCCTTTCGATAAGATTTTGAAGGTCTTTTTCTATTTTGAATTCGCTTAACCGGACACGATTTGCTTTTCCATTTTGTATTTCGAAGATGGGCATTTGAAAATATTTTATTTTAATTTGATTATTACAATAATAGAATAATCCTTTTTACGTAAGAGTTTTGTCTACTTCTACACTTGTTACATATATTTCACCTCATCCGGCAATTCATAAAAAGTGGGATGTCGGTATATTT
>CAYXDM010000071.1:0-2795 GCA_964463595.1 uncultured Aequorivita sp.
CCGGCGTACAGTTGCCCAATTATCTTTCCATTCTGATTAAAAAGAGGGGAACCCGAGGAGCCGCTTTCGGTAGTTCCGATTTCCCAGCCATTTCCAGTGCCGTGCTGTCCTCCACCGATCAGCCATACCTGAACGCCATTGGCATCCACTTTTTCGGCACCGGAATCATCACGGCATACTTTCATAATATCTCCTTTCGGGTGGTGGATTCCAACTTCAAATTCGGGATCTGTATCGGAGTTGTCCCAACCTGCAAAGACCACGTCCCATGATCTCGGAATATCCTCGTATAATTTGACGAGGGCAAAATCACTCAGACTATTGTTCGCTACCAATTCAGCTCCACTTACCGTAAAATTATTATGCGGGTCTCCACTTACTTCCGGAGTGCCACAGATGGGATTAGGACTTACCCAATTGAAACGGAAAGACCAAAGAGCAGGATCGCTATTGGTCAGGCAGTGATTGGCCGTAAGGATATAGGGGGTTTTGTCTCCCAGGGTATTGTTGACGAGTACTGCGGAACAGAGATAGCCGTTACCAAGGTTAACCAAGGCAATGGACTTTTTAAGAATGTCTTTCTGTGAGTCAAAATCCTCACCGATCGGACAGTTTACATCATAATTGCAGGCCCCGGAATCATTCATTTTATTTCCGGTGGGAAAACCTGCATTTATCTCCCCCATCCGATATCCGTGGATAATGCCGCCTATTTGTAACCGGGGGGTTATAAACATTCCAGCTGGCTGGTAATATTCCATCCAGACGGTATCCCCTTCCACGATCCACGTTCCCAAACGATTTATCTCGCGGTTCTGGACAATGGTAAAGGTTTGGGAAATCTCGGTACGCTTATTATCATATAGCTGAAGCCTAGAACCCGGTGGAAGGTAAAAATCGGTGAAATTAACACTCAAGTTGACAGCATCATTGGATCGAATGGCAACACGCCAAATTTTCCCACCATCCTTTAGATCCGTCCACAGGCCATCGCGTTGCATATTTAATACGACGGCACGCTCAATCCCGAAGCGCCACGGAATACTCTTGTCCAGATCGTTGATGCTGTCCTGCCGCCTGACTTCGGCCATATCCAAAGACCCCAACTGGATGACCTTGGGACTCCCGGACAGGTTCGACTGCCAACTTATGGGTAGAGGAATGCCCCCTTCCTGTGAAAAGCCGGCCACAACAAAAAATACGGAAAAGAAGAAAAGTAGATTTTTTCCCATTACTCACTTGCCAAATCGGAATCTAAGATAATTTTTTATTTCTACATCTGGAAACCAATCCCTTAAAAATAAAAAATCCCGACGTAAATCGGGATTTCAAACCATATTTATCCAAGTTTAGATAATAAACATAGCGTCGCCATAAGTATAGAAATTGTACTTTTCCTTAATCGCCTCGGCGTAGGCTTCCTTCATAAATTCATGTCCTGCAAAGGCCGAAACCATCATCATTAAAGTGGATTTTGGTGTATGGAAATTTGTCACCATCGCATTGGCTATGCTAAAATCGTATGGAGGGAAAATAAATTTATTGGTCCATCCGGTGAACGGATTAAGCCTGCGATCTGTTGAAACAGAACTCTCTAGGGCGCGCATGGCGGTAGTCCCTACGGCGCAGATCCTCTTTCTATTTTCAATTCCCTTGTTGATGATGTCTGCCGATTCCTGGTCTATCCTCATCTCCTCAGAATCCATTTTATGCTTGGAAAGATCCTCAACCTCCACACTACTGAAAGTTCCCAGGCCCACGTGAAGCGTGACTTCGGCCATATTCACACCCTTGATTTCCATTCTCTTCAACAGATGTTTGGAGAAATGTAGCCCAGCCGTGGGAGCAGCCACGGCTCCTTCGTTCTTGGCGAAAATAGTTTGATAGCGCTCCGCATCCTCCGGCTCCACTTGGCGCTTGATATATTTTGGCAAAGGGGTTTCGCCCAGTTCGGTTAATTTGTTACGGAATTCCTGATAGGATCCGTCAAATAGAAATCGCAAGGTCCTTCCGCGGGAGGTGGTGTTGTCGATTACTTCAGCAACCAAGGATTCATCCTCTCCAAAATACAATTTGTTGCCAATTCTTATCTTTCGGGCAGGATCAACCAAAACATCCCAAAGTCTGGTTTCGGCATTGAGCTCGCGCAGCAGGAATACTTCGATCCGCGCTCCTGTTTTTTCCTTATTTCCGAATAGACGGGCTGGAAAAACCTTGGTATTGTTGGTGATCAACACATCATCCTCCTCAAAATAATCAATTATATCCTTGAATATCTTGTGCTCAATAGTTCCTTCCTTTCGGTTAAGGACCATTAAACGGCTCTCATCCCTGTTCGGAGCCGGATACTCAGCCAGTAATTCCTCCGGTAAATTAAAATTGAAATGTGAAAGTTTCATTCCCATAGTAGCGCCTGTCTTTAGTTTTAAAAAGTCTGCAAAGATACGACTTGGAGATAGGCCTTGTCAAGTAAAAGCGCCTTTATCTTTTTAAAGTCCTCCTACCCTACTTGGACAAAGGGTCCAGCAACAAAATCAATTGGATGGATTTTCAAAAATACAGGAAATACCGGTCCGTTTAATATCTTCCCAAAACGATGGATAGGATTTTGAAACCACCCCTGCCTCCTGAATAACTATGGGAACCCTTACCGCAAGTGGTGCAAACGCCATCGCCATTCGGTGATCCTGGTAGGTTTCAATTGTTACATTTGGATGGATCCTTAATGAATTTTCGAGGGTCAATGAATTATCATCAATCGATACCTCAGCACCAAGTTTAGACAGTTCCGTCTT
>CAYXDM010000071.1:2895-11049 GCA_964463595.1 uncultured Aequorivita sp.
GCTACCAGACTGTAAAAGTATGAAGCCGAGCTCCAATCAGATTCCACAACTATTTCCGCATTTTCAATTGTATTGGCTGGGGAAATTTCAATTTTATTGTTATTGGAAACTGCGTGTATCCCCAACCGGTCCAGAAGGGAAAGAGTCATTGCAATGTACGGTCGTGATACGGGTTCTCCTTCGGGAAAAATTGTAATCCCATTCGGAAGGCCGGGGGCAATGAGCATTAAGGCGGTAATAAACTGGCTGCTTATGGTAGCAGGAACTACCACTTCGCTTTCCAACAGGGTCCTTCCCCATATTTTTAAAGGTGGGAAACCTTTATGGTCCAAATATTCGATATTTGCTCCCAAACTTCTCAAGGCATCAACCAATATTCCAATGGGGCGTTCCTGCATTCTTTTACTTCCGGTAAGGGTGATTTCGGTTCCATCCTTTGCCGCAAAATAGGCGGTCAAAAATCGCATAGCAGTCCCGGCGTGATGGACGTCCACAGTTCCTTCCCTCGCTTGTAGACCGGATTTCAAAACTTGGGTGTCATCACTGTCGGAAAGATTTACAAGGGAAATATTCGGAAAGAGGGCTTGAAGAATCAGAAGCCGGTTCGATTCACTTTTGGAACCTCCGATGCTGATTTCAATAGGTTGGATCGGGAAGTTTCCCCGACTGAGCTTGGCTTTCATCGCCTGGATTCGTTTTCCTTTATCTTGGAACGGAACTTTCCGAAGGTCACGAAAAAACCATAGAAAAATCCTGCCACAAAGAGGGTGAGAAGAAACCCTACCGGATCGTTTTCCGTGAAAAAAGCCATTGCAAATCCTTCAATTGCCCACTTGATCAACGTAAAGAGGATAGCAAAGGCGAGCCCCAAGGTAAATACGGACTTCCAAAAACCTTTGGTGTTTATTACTTTCCTAAACATGTTATTTTAATTTTTCGTTGTTGTGATGCCTGTCGTGATCGCGCTTCGTCTTTAACTCCAATTTTTTTTGAAAGGACTTTTCAAGATCCACTCCTGTTTGGTTAGCGAGACAGAGCACGACAAAAATAACATCTGCGAGCTCCTCACCCAAATCCCTGTCCTTGTCGCTTTCCTTTTCGCTTTGCTCCCCATAGCGGCGGGCAATGATCCGCGCCACTTCCCCCACCTCTTCGGTGAGCTGTGCCATATTGGTCAATTCATTGAAATAGCGGACGCCATGGGTCTTTATCCAGGCATCCACCGCTTGCTGTGCATTTTTTATATCCATTATGTTTTAATTAGTACTACCTTTTCGTCTTCCTTCGCAACAAGGAGTTCGAAGAATTTCTTTAAGTGACTGTAATCATTTGCCGCAATCAAGGACTCATTTATCGTGAGTTCTACGGATAGCTGTAAATTATTTGCATTTTGTGAGATCAGATATTTATAACTGCCCACATTGTTCCCCCAATTGAAGACCACATTCTCGGGTAGCGATTCTACCTGATATCCTTCCGGCAACGCAATATTTACAATGTAACGGTCCTTCATAGGAAATCCGAAGTCTATGGGAAATTCCCTTTTCTCGGAGGTGAAAGGACTTTTCTGAGTGGCCAAAAATAACATGGGCGAAAAATATAGCTTTCCCGCTACCTCCTCTACCGCATGTGGCGTCTGGAAGTCGTAATCCAGGGAAACCGGTTGGCCCAGTTGATCCAGATTTTCAAAGGAATGGTTTGATAATTCGGTTTGGACTAGGCGCTTTTCCAATGTTTTGAGCTGGGATTCGTCGTTGATATTCCTAAAGTTGGTCCTGTACTGAAAGGCGTAATTGCCGGTAAATCTATTTTGGGTCCTGCCGGTTACGGATAGATCTGGCTGGATGGAGGCGTTTAGCATACTGTTTTTAACCGCAGGGATTGTAGATCGCAAGGATATCCATGCGGAGGAACCTGCCTTGCGGATCAACCGGCCATCTCCATTGATAACCCCAGATTTTAAAACCCCTATTTCCACATTTTTGTTTGTGGCATCCAAAAGAACTGTTCCTTGAGGCAATTCTACGGATGCGATCACATAATTAAAACCATTGAGGGTAGGAAACAAGGGGATACCATGGGATTTTGTGCTCACCAATACAGGATCGGCATTGAGGTTGGCATAACGCAGCATGGCTATTAACATCAAATTTATATCTGCCACATTGCCGGACCCTTTTTTATAGGCGTTCCTAACTCCCTCATTGGTATAAAAACCATTGAAACCGTTCCAGGTCATTTTATCCAAGACGAAATAAAAGATTTTTTTCATCCTTTCCTCTGGTGCCGTCACTCCACGTAAAAGGTTGTCTATATCTTTTTCAAAGTAGTTGTTCCGTTCCAGTTCCGCTCCAAATTCATTTCGTTGGTAAATACTTTTCGAGACGTCTTCCCAGGTTGTGGCAAAATTTTGGATGGAGGACCCGGGCATATTGATATAGCCCAGCTCAAATTGTAAAGCAGTAGTGTAGTTTCTCAGATTTCCTGCAAAGGCTTCCTCCTTTATCGCAGGAACGTCCTTGAGCTCTATGACGTAGGTATTCTCCTTAAACCTGACTTCCCTTGTTGAGGTTTTGGGAATACCGGTACTGCCAAACCCTGACATGTCTTGGGTTGTCGCTCTAAAGATAAGGGATCTTTCTCTGGTCTCATTGCCAATTTCAAAGGGGATCCAACCTCGCTGGTGGGTTTTAAAAACGAAATATTCTGGCGTTTTAAAGCGAACAAGGACATTATCTACCGGAATGGTTTCCTGAAATCTGAATTCATCTATATTCAGGATAAAGGGCGAGGAAATCGTGTATCTGTACTCTATCACACACCCTTCCCGAACATCGGGCATTGTGATTTTCGTCCTGGTCAGATACTTTGAGGTGTTCTCTTCAAAAATCCCGCTATTTCGAAGTTTGACTTCCTTTACTTTTCCATCGGGATCTAAATAGTAGGTAGAACCCCTCACTCCGCGAAGTTTGTCCTCACTTCTATCCTTGTAAAGATCTATCACCGTATTTGCATATTCAAAACCTTCCTTGGTATAAATCTTTATCCGTTCAAAATACTCTGTTACCAGAAACCAGCCAGAATCCTGTGTATATTGAAATTCTGCAATTGTTTCACGATAAAGAACTGCCGCATCTGCGGCCGGGTCCGTTGGATGTTGCTTCTGGAGAAGCTCTTCTTTTGAGACTTTTCCAAATTTATAGTTCTGGGCCGTTAAAGGGCCAAAGATGAGGAAAATGAGGATGGCAAGTATTTTTGATTTCATGGTATAGGGTTTTATTTTGAAATTTGTTTTATAAGGATCCTAGTTTTGTCCAGGCGAGCAATATCGCGGAGAAATTCCCGGTAATTCTCATATTCCGATGGAGGAAATTCTCCCTTTTCTATTTGGATTTTGCGGGTATAGTGTAGATTGTTTTCAGCGGTTTCGGCAAAAACGATTTCATATTTTCCGAATTTGGTTTCTACAAGGGTTGGTTCCGGCAGGGCGTCAATGACAAAATTTTCCGGAATCTCGACCAGGATGGAATCGATATCCATATAACCGTTGTTTAGGTAAAGATTTTGCTTCCGGTCCTCAATGCGCGGAGGAATGTAGCTACTCTGATTAAAGATGTTCGGGCAGAATAAATAATCATTTCCAATTCTGGCCGCATACCCCGGGATTTTCATTCTCATTTGTTCACTGAAGGCTATGGTCTGTTTGTCGTTACGGAATTTTAAGTCCTCTATGGAAAATCCATTGATGTAACCCCAACGCTTTTTGTAATAGGTATCCACCTCACCCACTTTTTTCTTTAGTAGCGGATATTTATCTTCATATTGGATTCCCCTAGAAACGCTGCTAAACTCTGCCGTCACATTTCCGTTGGCATCCAATCTTACCCTGGCGATATTTTCCTGGGTACTCTCGGTCGCGTCATACACCTGGGTATGTACAATCTTCCCCCCTTCGGGCGTTATGATAAGAGCCTTCCGATCGCCTGTAAAGCTTCCGATATAACCATAAGGAGTGTCTTGACTGGTACATTCCAGCCAGGTAATTTTATCGCCATCGGGAATTCCCAAAATCATATGATTGCCCTGCAGGGAGGCGAATTCTTCCATTATATCCCATTTTTGGGAATGGCCGTATAATATTGTGTAATACGAGGGAACTCCCACCGCATCCAATAGTGTTTTGGTATAATTGGTCAGGGCCTTGCAATCGCCATAACTGAGGTTATCCACTTCGGTTGCGGGCATAGGTTTCCACCCGCCGATGCCAATCTGAATGCTGATATACCGGACCTTTTCCTGAACGTATTGGTATATCAACCGGGCTTTGCCCTCATTGGTAGTTTCCTGTGCCACCAAATCCCTCACTTTTTTTAAAGTGGATTCCGGGAGATCACGCACGTCAGAGAGTAGGTCGCTTTCCATCCAAGACCCAAATTCCTTCCAATCCTTGGCGAAGCCCTGAATACCTTTATAATAAAACTTATCCAAGGCCACCCGAATAACCGGAAAAATCTTTGATCCAATAGGACTGTGTTCTTCATATTTAAAAGCCGGCAAATCTGCTGCGGAAAAAATAATTTCATCCGGATTGTCCTCTATGGTAATATTGTAACCTTCAAGGTTTTGTGTTTTATATTTGGGCTTATTGTCTGGGTCAAATTTTATTCTGAATTCACTTTTTTGGATACTTTCAGCGTAACCATTTACAGGAACCCAGGATTTCATAAACCCCGTATCGCCAGATTCCACCTCACTCTCGAAAACCACCGTATACGGATAGGAAGTAGGTGTATAGTTTAGATACAGCATACGGGAATCTGCGTACATATTAGTTCCGGTGCGGCCAACGTCTATGAAATTGCGCTTTTTGAAGCGTCCGATTTCCTTTCCCGAGGCGTCATAGATTGATGCGTTTATTTTTTTTACCTTCGAGTTTGGATTGTAATATTCGTAAAGTTCTACCTTGTTATTTCCCAACTTGTTCAATACGGTAACAACGCGACGCTTTTTTGTGGTCATCTTGGCAATTTTGGTCACATCTACCTCGATCAATTCCTCAATGACCACACTATTGGAATTTTCCGATAGATGCTTTGGCAAGAAAAGAACCGAATAATCCTGTCCAAAAAAAAGTGATGGTGCGAATAGAAATAATAGGCAATAAATAGGTTTCATTATAGAAATTTAGTGGAAAGTTCTGGTGGCATACCATTAGCGGATCTACTGCCAAATATATTAAGACAACTTTGTGTGCAAACTTACGGAAATTTGAAAGGTTAAAAAAAAGTTAAGAAGATTTATTCCCTATTTTTGGAATCGATCCAAATGGTAACGGGGCCATCGTTTATCAAACCAACATCCATCATCGCACCGAAAGATCCAGTGGCAACTATTTTTCCAGATTCCCTTTCAAGCTGAACGATGAATTCTTTATAAAGAGGAATGGCAATTTTCGGTTGGGCGGCTTTTATGAAAGAAGGTCTATTTCCTTTTTTTGTACTTGCATGAAGGGTAAATTGACTTACCACCAAACATTCCCCATCCACATCCCGCACCGAAAGATTCATGGCCCCTTTTTCATCCGAAAAAATTCGCAGCCGGGCAATTTTTCCCGCCAGCCAATCGATATCCTCTTTCGAGTCGTCATTTTCGATTCCCAAAAAAATAAGCAGACCCTGGGAGATTTCAGAGAAAGTCTCTCCCTCAATCCTTACCGATGCTTTTTTTACCCTTTGGATAAGTGCTCTCATTGTTCCTCTGCTCAGGATAATGCGTTTTTTCTTATGGTTTTACTGCTCGTAAATGTCCTTTCTAAAATGATCTTCTTCCCCTTCCAGAATCTGCAGATAACTTCTATAGCGGGACCAAGCGATCTCCTCGGCTTGCAATGCCTTCTTTACGGCGCATTGCGGTTCTTCCAAATGGAGACAATTATTGAATTTACAATGTTGTTTCAATTCAAAAAACTCCGGGAAATAATCGCCCAGTTCTTCCTTTTCCATTTCTACCACTCCAAAACCTTTGATTCCAGGAGTGTCAATGATTTTTCCGCCAAGGGAAAGGTCGAACATTTCTGCAAAAGTCGTGGTGTGCTGTCCTTGTAGATGTTGGTCTGAGATTTTCGAGGTCTTTAAATCGAGCCCAGGTTCAATTGAATTTACCAAGGTCGATTTTCCCGTACCGCTGTGGCCGGAAAACATGCTTACCTTGTCCTGCATCAGCATCTTTACTTTATCGACATTTTTCCCGGTAATTGCCGAAATGCCGATACATTCATATCCAATTTTCCGATAGAGGGCTGCGAGCAATTTAATCTCCAACAGTTCATCGTCATTATAGGTATCAACCTTGTTGAAAAGAATCACGGCTTTTATGTGATATGCCTCCGCAGTGACCAAAAACCGATCTATAAAACTTGTGAATGTGGGTGGATTGTTGAGGGTGACCAACAAAAAGGCCAAGTCTATATTGGCTGCGATGATATGGGTCTGTTTTGAAAGGTTTACCGACTTTCGGATGATGTAATTTTCCCGGGGCTCGATATTGGTTATTACCCCTTCGTCCTCAGCACCTTTTTTGTCCAGTTCAAAAACCACACGATCGCCAACTGCCACGGGATTTGTGCTTTTGATGTTGTCAATTCGAAATCTTCCCTTTAAGCGGCAATTGTAAAAGGTGCCATTCTCCGCTTTCACGGAATACCAACTACCTGTCGATTTATAAACTAGGCCTTTCATTAGCGCAGGAAGTTAAATAAATAAGAAGAAAAATCCATAGTTTAAGTTTTGCATATTTTAATCATCCATAACCTTTTTTTGATGGTCTATGGATTCCTGATGGATCGCTTTATATATTTTCAGCACAAATTCCTCACTCAATTTATATTCCCTTCCCAGATGGATCATTCTTTGCAGAATTTGGTTCCAGCGTTTCACCTGAAGGATTGCCACGTTATTTTTCTTTTTGAGGCCTCCAATTGTATCGACAATTTTCATCCGCTTGCCCATCATATCCATAATCTGGTCGTCGATCAGGTCTATTTGGGAGCGCAAAGTGTTCAACTGAATCTTGAACTCCATTTGATCGCCTTCAGACTTACGAACCTTCAGATTTTTGAGGATCTTTTTTAAATGAGTCGGCGTAATCTGTTGTTCGGCATCGCTCAGGGCGTTATCGGGATCGTGATGGGTTTCTATCATCAAACCGTCGTAATTCAGATCCAGGGCAGTCTGGCAAAGATCGAAGATTATATCCCGCTTTCCGGCAATATGCGAGGGATCCAGAATCAAGGGCAGATCGGGGAAATTGTTATGCAGGTCGATCGGGATCTGCCACTCTGGGTTATTTCGGTAACGTGTTTTTTCATAAGTGGAAAACCCACGGTGGATTACGCCAAGCTGGGAAATTCCAACTTCATAAAAGCGTTCTACCGCTCCCAACCACAGTGCCAAATCTGGATTCACCGGATTTTTGACCAACACAGTTTTATCAGCCCCCCGCACGGCCTCAGCAATTTCCTGTACATTAAAGGGGGAGACGGTGGTCCTGGCGCCGATCCAAAAAATATCAACGTCGTATTTTAGTGCCAGGTCAACGTGGGCCGGGGTTGCCACTTCAATCGTGGTTTGTAGTCCTGTTTCTTCCTTTGCGGTTTTGAGCCATTCCAGTCCCAATTTCCCCACACCTTCAAAATTCCCAGGCCGACTTCTAGGCTTCCAGATGCCCGCGCGCAAAACCGTAGTATCAGTATCCCTGAGCTGATGTGCAATTTCCAATAGTTGTTCTTCGCTTTCGGCACTGCACGGGCCCGCAATGACCAATGGATGGTCTGGGGATAGCACATCAAGCCAATTTCGGAATTTCTTTTTGTTTTCCATAGCATTAAATCTTCAAAAAAAGAAAGCCCCGGACGGAGCTCTAAAACAGTTGATCAATAAAAATTACTCCAACATTGACCGACAAAACTAGGTGTCAAATATAGGGATAACCGCTATCAAATCGAATTTTTTATTCATTTGAAAAAACGCCCATAAATCCAATCCGACAAATAATTTAATCGTAATATTGCAATTAAACAATGAACCCAAAATATTGAGCAGATATGTACACCGATCAGCAAAAAGAGATTGCCGCCTTTGCCAAAGCATTTTCCCA
>CAYXDM010000072.1:0-9407 GCA_964463595.1 uncultured Aequorivita sp.
GTGAAGCCTCCGATCAGGTAACTGCTACAGTAACAATTATAAAAACCGAGAACGGCATACAATCTACAGATACCCAAACCTTCTCAGGTACAGAAGCTGAAGTACGTAGCCAGTTAAAGGATGTGGACGGAATAAAAATTAAAGTGAAGGACAAGGAATAGCCCTGAGCTATTGAAAAAGGGAACTCTTCACCTTTTCTAAATCACCATACCTGTAAGTTCCCTGGATCTTGCAGGTATTTTTTGTATGTGCCGTCAAGGGCAGTTAACTTTGACAAAGTTTTTAGCTTCGTCAAAGTTGTTCGTAAATTTGAAAAATCATTTAACGGTATGTTTGATATTTGTAAATCACACCCAATATAAGGATTTCCATCCCAATCGATTACGCCCAGATTAACTGTTAATTATAATAAATAATACGTACTAACAATAAAAAATTAAAACCTCCTCTTATATGGACGCATTTATCATAGACGGAATACGAACCCCTATCGGGAAGTACCAGGGCACATTGAGCCCCGTTAGAACAGACGATCTGGCGGCGCTGGTCATTGCCGAGATCGTTAAAAGAAACCCAAATATTCCCAAGGATGCATATGACGATGTTATTCTCGGGTGTGCCAATCAAGCAGGGGAGGACAACAGAAACGTGGCGCGCATGGCTTCGCTTTTGGCGGGTTTGCCGTTTAGCGTTCCTGGAGAGACCGTTAACCGACTTTGTGCGAGTGGACTTTCTGCTATCATTCACGCCAATAGGGCCATTAAAGCGGGCGACGGCGATGTGTTTATCGCTGGCGGTGTGGAGCATATGACCCGGGGGCCCTATGTTATAGCCAAACCCTCTTCAGCTTTTGGAACCGATGCCAAAATGTACGATTCCAGTTTCGGCTGGCGGTTTGTGAATCCGAAAATGGAAGCGGCCTATGGCACGGACGGCATGGGCAATACTGCCGAGAACCTCGTGGAGAAATACGACATCTCTAGAGAGGACCAGGATAAATTTGCCTTTTGGAGCCAAAAGAAAGCTGCCAAGGCACAGGAGAGTGGGAGGTTGGCAGAGGAAATAGTTACAGTGGAAATCCCCCAGCGGAAGGGAGAACCCGTAAGGTTTTCCCACGATGAATTTATAAAACCGACAACCACCATGGAAGTCTTGGGAAAATTACGCCCTGCTTTTAAAAGAGAAGGGGGCAGCGTGACCGCTGGAAATTCCTCCGGATTAAATGACGGTGCTGCGGCAACGATCATCGCTTCAAAAGATGCCGTAACCAAATACAGCCTGAAACCCTTGGCGCGAATAGTGAGCTCGGCCGTGGTGGGTGTGGAACCCCGTATTATGGGAATTGGCCCTGTAGAGGCTTCAAATAAAGCCTTGGATAAAGGTGGCTTGACCATGGACGATATGGACATAATAGAACTTAATGAAGCCTTTGCCGCCCAGGCCTTGGCCTGTACCCGTGCTTGGGGGATGGCAGACAACGATCCGCGCCTCAATCCAAACGGTGGTGCAATAGCTATTGGTCATCCACTGGGCGTTACCGGCGCAAGACTTGCCTATTCCGCCGCATTGGAATTACGACAACAGAATAAAAAATATGCCTTGATTACAATGTGTATCGGCGTGGGACAAGGATATGCCGCGATTATTGAAAATGTGAATCTATAATTTTAAATTTTGATTTTCATTTAAAATAAATAAGTTTTATATTTACATTTTATAAATACAATATGGCAACATTCACATCTTCACTACCGGATCAACTTCTCGAGGATCTTGCGAAAATGGCAAAAGATCTTAAAATGCCCAAGAATAAAATCCTTGAAAAAGCATTGCAGATCTATCTTCTTGAAATTGAAAAAGCACAATATGCAAAATCCTTTCGCCGAGCGTCTAAAGACAAAGACACGATGTTGATTGCTGAAGAAGGGATGGCGGATTATTTCCGAATGTTGCAGGAATACGACGAAGAAGAATGAATCAGGGGGAAATTTGGGAAACTTATTTCGATCCCGTGGAAGGTCAAGAACAATCGGGTCGTAGACCTGCTGTGATTATCAGCGGGGATACGATGAACAAGAACTTGAATTTGGTGATTGTTTGTTCTTTTACTTCCAAAATTCATAATTACAAAGGAAATCCTGTCATCAAACCCACTTCAGAAAATGGGTTGAAAAAGGAATCGGAAATTTTAGTATTTCAGGTTCGTTCCGTGGCAAAAAATCGATTACGGAAAAAACTAGGGATTCTTGACAAGGAATTGGTGGATGAAATTCATCAAACCTTGAATAAAATATTGAAGATATAAAGAAGAAAAACTTCAACGGTTATCTGTTTCTAAATTAATATTACAATGAAAAAACTACATAATTACATAACAGGACAATGGAGAACCGGTAGTGGAGAAGGCGTGCCAATGCATGACGCAATCACTGGAGAAATCGTGGCCCTTTCGGATACGGAAGGACTGGACTTTGCCGAAATCCTCCAATATGGAAGGGAAAAAGGCGAAGCCCTCCGTAAAATGACATTCCAGGAGCGGGGAAATATGCTAAAATCCCTAGCGCTCCATTTGGTGAAAAAGAAAGCCGATTTTTATGAAATAAGTTATAGAACCGGCGCCACAAAAGTGGATAGCTGGATCGATATAGAGGGAGGATTTGGAAATTTGTTTGCCAACGCCTCCCTCAGAAAGTTGTTTCCCAATCAAACGTACCACGTGGAAGGAGATCCCATCGATCTTTCCCGTGGCGGACGCTTTATGGCCCATCATATTATGGTTCCCAAAAAAGGAGTTGCCATTCATATCAATGCCTTCAATTTCCCGGTTTGGGGAATGCTTGAGAAATGTGCAGTAAACTGGATGGCAGGGGTGCCAGCCGTGGTAAAGCCGGCAACCAATACTTCCTTTTTAACGGAAGCGGTAGTTCGTGAAATTATTGCATCAGGAATTTTGCCTGAAGGCGCTCTGCAACTAATCAACGGCTCGGCGAGAACTATTTTAGATTCTGTTGAATCGCAAGACGTTGTTACATTTACCGGGTCTGCTACCACGGGAAGAATGTTGAAAGCACATTCAAGAATTATTGATGAAGCCGTGCCTTTTACCATGGAAGCGGATTCATTGAATGCTTCTATTTTAGGTGAAGATGCAGTTCCAGGAACTCCGGAATTCGACATTTTCATTAAAGAAGTCAGAAATGAAATGACAGTGAAATGCGGACAGAAATGTACTGCGATCCGACGTGTAATAGTTCCGGAAAATCTGGTGGAGGATGTACAGATTGCACTTGGAAATGCCCTTTCCAAAGTAACTATCGGCGATCCACGATTAAAGGAAGTGCGAATGGGATCTTTGGTGAGTATGGATCAAGTACAGGAAGTGCGGGAACGCGTTCAAGAATTATCAAAAACCGCAAGTATTGTCTATGGCGATTTGGATAAGATCGAAGTCGTGGGTGCCGATGCAAAAAAAGGTGCCTTCCTGGCGCCTATTTTACTTCGGGAAGACAATCCGTTTGAAAACCTATCCGTTCACGAAACGGAAGCTTTCGGGCCGGTAAGTACCATTATGCCATACAAGAATTTAGACGAAGCTATTACCTTAGCTCAAATGGGAAAAGGTTCTTTGGTTTCTTCTATCGCTACGAACGATGATAAAATCGCCAAGGAATATGTTATAAACGCAGCTTCACACCACGGAAGAATTTTAGTTTTAAACCGTGAAAGCGCAAAGGAAAGTACAGGCCACGGGTCGCCCTTGCCAAGTTTGGTCCACGGTGGTCCAGGGCGTGCAGGTGGAGGTGAAGAAATGGGTGGAATGCGCGGCATCAAACATTACATGCAACGAACAGCAATCCAAGGCTCGCCGACCACCTTGACGGAAATTACAGGCATTTATCAAGCCAATGCAAAATATAAGGAAGTAGAGCAGCATCCCTTTAAATATCACTGGGAGGATATCGAACCCGGGATGTCCTTAAAAACCCATAAACGCACCCTTTCCAACAGTGATATTATCAATTTCGCCAACCTTACCTGGGACCATTTTTATGCCCATACCGATACTACTTCTCTGGACGGCAGCATTTTTGAAAAGCGGACGGCCCATGGATACTTTATAATTTCCGCCGCGGCGGGCTTGTTTGTCTATCCAAACAAAGGTCCGGTGGCGGCCAACTACGGGCTCGAGGATTGCCGTTTCCTGCGACCCATGTACGACGGCGACACCATTTACGTACGTCTCACCTGTAAACAAAAGGTGGACCGGGACGTAGCGGGTGCCGAGCATCCAAGCGGGATTGTAAAATGGTTTGTCGAAGTTTTTGATCAGGAGGATGAATTGGTAGCTGTTGCAACCATTCTAACCATGGTCCAAAAGAAACAGGAGGTTTTTGTTGAGATGACTGAAGAGGTAATCCGGAAGGCCCTGGACAAATTAACCGAGGACACCAAGCCAAAATGGGGCATCCTAACGCCACAACATATGGTAGAGCATCTTGAGGAAGGTTACCGGATACTTTCCGGTGAAATCCAGGATTTTGAAATTGCAACACCCGAAAAGATTTTGGAAAAAGTTCATAATAGTCTATACGATTACGGGAAATTTCCGCGTCACTCCCAGTTTCCTTCGATGAAGAAGGGAGAATTGGAAGGTCTAAGGCATCCCGATTTGGCGACCGCGAAGAAAAGGATGATGGAAGCCCGCGAGAACTACAAAACATACTTTAAGGAAAACCCGGATGCCGTCTTAAAGAATATGGTCTTTGGGATGTTGAACCGTTACGAATCCTATTTGTTGGAGCGCAAACACTTAAACCATCATTTTGAGCAGTTTGGATTGCTGTAATGTGAAGGCTAATGGATCAGATGCGCTAGAGGGTTTGTGTGATATTTTATTTGGGATTTCATATTCCATAATTATTACAAATGCCCTTCAGACCAGAACTATTTCGGAATAGCCATTGGCTTCAGTCTGTAAACTGAAATTAACTTATGGCCGTTGGCTTCCTCTGTCACGGTGCCAAGCGATTCATCTTATAGATAGTGCCATCCATATTGATTGGAAAAATATCTATTTCCGCCGTAACAGATTTCAGTTTATGGGTCTTTCCATTAGGCCGCAACTGACCCAAAATGACAAATATCGGGACTAAATAAAAAATCACATTCCCACATGCAGATTTCCTGCCAATTCCCGAAGGGTAATCTCTGAAAGCTTGGCTACATAGACCGCATTGGTGGAACGGACCACGGCGTTTATATAATTTAGTTGTGCCGTCCGGAATTCGATGGTTGGGATGGTGCCGATACTATGTTTGGCCATGGTAATTTCCAGGTTTTCCTTGGCGATCGCCTCATTGTGGACCTCCAGTTCCATAAGGGTCAAATTGGTTTTGTAGGTTTGAAATGCCGTAGCGAGTTGTGATAATAATGTTTGGGTCTGCTGTTCAATTAGGATTTCTGAATTCTCTATTTTGATTTTGGCAATCTTTTCATTTCGATTTTGATTGAAGCCATCAAAAAGATTCAGTCGGGCAGAAATTCCGTAATTGAATCCACGGGCGTTATTGTTGGTGGTAAATCCCAAACTCGATTCGGAATCGCTGAACATATACCCCGCTTGTGCACTGATAGTGGGCAACCTATCTCCTTTTATCTGTTTTAACTGAAGTTCCGTTATCCGTTTATTTATTACCTGCGCCTGAAGCTGTGGATTTTGGGTTTTTGCCTGTTGTTCCAAATCCTCCAGTTGAAGGGTTTTATCGATTGAAATTAAATCCACCACCCGAAAGTCCTGCTTTACATCACGGCCCATAATTTCATTGAGTCGGGTTTTGGTATTTTGAAATAATTCCAACTGCCGATGGTAAACGGCCTGGTCCGTATTCTCATCTACCTGCGCATTCAGAAGTTCGAGTTTGGAAGCCCTTCCAATATTGAAACGATTGTTTGCCAACTCCACGCGTTGCCTTGAGATAACCAGGGTGCTGTCCAAGGCGGAGAGTTGCTGTTTTTGTTGCACCAGATCGTAATAGGTGGCCATTACATCGCTTACTGTTCCCAAAATGGCCAATTTTAATTCCGCATCACTGCGCTTTTTTATTTCCTTCAATTCATCATAACGGGAAAACATTCGAAGACCGTCAAAGATGGTCCAATCAAGTTGTACCCCGTATGCTATATTTTGATTTTTTGCATTGTCCCTTGAAAGTTGCGTTCCGTCAGATCGGGTTTGGTCGATATTCTGAAGGCTGTTGTTGGTGTCTGCTACCGCGTTCACGCTCGGAAGCATTCCCGCAAAACCGGGAGTGACCGAGGTTTCATCGATCAGTAGGTCGTTGGCGGCTATTTTTATGAGGTAATTGTTCTCCAAAGCAATGGAAAGTGCTTCTTCCACGGTGAGCAATTCTTCCTCTTGGGCCATCACATGCAAGCCCATCAACATCACAAATAAGAATATTGTTTTATGAACTTTGTTCTGCTTCATATTTTTCCAATTGATCAAATTCAGGACGGTGTTTTTTATCCCTGGACCACATATAATAAAGCGCGGGAATTATAAAAAGAGTGAGGATCAGTGAAAACATGGTACCACCAATAATTACTACCCCCATTCCAATCCGACTGGTGGATGCCGCTCCTATGGACAAGGCAATTGGCATAGCTCCAAGTGCAATGGTTAGACTGGTCATCAAAATAGGTCGTAACCGCGATTCGGATGCGGTCATTATAGCTTGTGCTTTGGGCATGCCGTCCTCACGGAGTTGGTTTGCAAATTCCACTATCAAAATACCGTTTTTTGTCACCAGTCCAATGAGCATAATAGTTCCAATCTGACTAAAGATGTTCCAACTTTGCCCAAAGAGCCACAGTGAGAACACGGCCCCTGCAACTGCCATAGGCACGGTAAGGATAATGATAATTGGATCTATAAAGCTTTCAAATTGTGCCGCCAATATTAAGAAGATCAATAATAACGCCAGTCCGAATGCGAACATGGTGTTGCTGCTGCTTTCCACAAAATCCCTGGATTCCCCGCCCAAATCTGTGGTAAAGGTTTCATCCAGGACGTTTTCCCTGATTCTTTCCATGGCATCTATCCCATCGCTTATGCTCTTCCCTGGGGCGAGGGAGGCGGAGACCGTGGCACTCATATAGCGGTTGTTGTGGAACAATTGCGGGGGGCTACTATGTTCTTCCGTGGTAACCAAATTATCCATCTGTATAAGCTCTCCCTCCCTGTTTTTTACGAACATCGAAGTGAGATCCGCGGGGGTGCTCCGGTCTTTTTTGTCAAATTGTCCCATTACCTGATACTGTTTTCCGTTCATCAGAAAATATCCAAATCGCTGTCCGCTTAATGAAAGTTGAAGTGTTTGCGCTATATCCAAAACCGAAACGCCCATACTTTCAGCCTTTTCGCGATCAATGGTTACGTAAATCTCGGGTTTGTTGAACTTTAGGTTTACGTCGCTATTTGAAAAAGTGGGATCGTTTTCCACGGCTTCCATAAACGGTGGAATCTTTTCCCGTAGTTTTTCAAAATTCTGGGCTTGGATAATATATTGAATGGGCATTCCACCTCGCCTACTCACGGCGATGGTTGGAGTTTCGGAAACACTTACCCGTGCGCCCGTATATCGTTGGGTCCATCGCGTTAAATCCTGAGCTATCTCTGCCTGCGAGCGGTCTCTGTCCTCAGGATCGACCAAGGTGATGTTGGCACGTCCGGTATTGACCGAAGAGGAACCCCAGCTTGGGGAAGTGATAATCAAATTCACCTTCTTCTCAGGAATGGAATCGTTTATCAACTCGGTAAATTCGGTCATAAAACGATCCATATACTCATAGGAAGCTCCTTCCGGGGCAGTGACCGAGGCACGAATGAAGCTACGGTCGTCATAAGGAGCAGTTTCCTTTTTCAAAAGGCTGTAGAACAGACCGATCATTAAGAGGCATACCAAAAGGATTGGAAAACTCAGCCACTTCCTTTTCATAAAACTTCGCAAGGAGGAGGCATAGCCAGCGTTCATTTTTTCGAAATACCGCTCGGTCACTTTATAGAATTTACCCTGATTCTGTTTTCCTGGCCGCATCAAATATGCGTTCAGCATAGGAGTCAAGGAGAGCGAGACAAAGGCCGAGACCATAACTGCCGTGGCCAGTACCACGCCAAATTCCCGAAACAACCTTCCCACAAAACCCTCCAAAAATATCACGGGCAAAAATACCGCCGCCAAGGTGACCGATATGGAAATTATGGCGAAAAAGATTTCCTTGGATCCTTTTATGGAGGCTTCAATGGGAGACATTCCCTGTTCTACCTTTTTATAGATATTTTCAGTAACCACGATTCCATCGTCTACTACCAAACCTGTGGCGAGCACAATGGCCAAAAGCGTTAACACATTTATACTATAACCGAAAAGCCACATGATGAAAAACGTGGCAATCAGCGACACCGGAATATCAATTAGAGGCCGCAATGACATGGACCAGTTTCTGAAGAAAAGATAAATCACCAGAATAACCAGGACAATTGAAATCCCCAAGGTTTCGACCACTTCGGTAATGGCTCGTTTCACAAACAGGGAATTGTCCCGGGAAATATTCAGTTTAAAATCTGCCGGAAGATCCTTTTGGAGCTTTTCATATTCCTCATAAAAACTATCGGCTATCTCAACATAATTGGTTCCGGGCTGCGGCACAATGGCCATCGCGACCATGGGCTGGCCGCTGTCGCTAAGCTTGGTTTCCATATTTTCGGCTTCCAAAACCGCCCTTCCCACATCGCTCATCTTTACCACTCTTTCACCATCGGCAAAAATGATAATATTGTTGAATTCTTCTTCCGTAGAGAGGTTTCCCACCGTTTTTACGGTGAGTTCCGTATTGTCTCCTGTCAGTTTTCCCGAGGGAAGTTCCACATTTTGGGAAAGTAAGGCACTTCTCACTTCCGCGACCGTAATTCCGTAGGAGGTCAATTTTATGGGATCGATCCAAAGCCTCATGGCGTATTTCCGTTGGCCCCATATTTGAACGCTGCTCACTCCCGGGATTGTTTCAAGTCTCGGGGCGATCACATTATCGGCATAATCGGAAAGTTCCAATACGTTTTTGTTGTCGCTTTGAACGGTCATAACGATGATCGCATCGGAATCCGCATCGGCTTTCGAGACTACCGGCGGCGCATCTATATCGTCCGGAAGGCTCCTAATGGCCTGAGATACTTTGTCGCGCACATCATTGGCGGCTGCCTCCAGATCCTTGTCCAAATTGAATTCAACATTGATCCGACTTGAACCTTGGTTGCTGGACGAGGTGATGTTTCTGATTCCGTCTATGGAATTGATGGCTTTTTCAAGAGGTTCGGTGATCTGGGATTCAATAATATCGGCATTTGCACC
>CAYXDM010000072.1:9507-10987 GCA_964463595.1 uncultured Aequorivita sp.
CTTTCGGTACGCGAGCCCGTTTCCACCTCAATTTGTCTGGCTCTTCCATCTTTTGAAACAAAAATCATCTTCCCGTTTTGGATGGGAATAAGTGCTTCCGAGGGTACGAGAATGGCATCGTCAACGGTTTCCAAGGGCAGTAACACATTGGCAAACATTCCAGGATATAGTTCGCCTTTCGGGTTTTCCGCAATGGCGCGCATTTTTAAGGTTCGCGTGGTTACGTCAATTTGCGGTTCAAGGGCGTAAATCCGCGCGCTGTATTCCTTTTTGGAACCCGCTGTGGTAAAGCTTATCTCACTGTTGAGTTTTATTTGGCTTGCATATTTTTCTGGAATGCTAAAGGTGATTTTTAGCTGCTGGGTGTTTACCAAGGTTGCAATGGGGGTGGTGGGCGTTACATAAGTGCCTTCTGAAATATAGCGCAGGCCAATTGTGCCTGAAAATGGTGCCCTGATGGTGGCTTTTCCCAGTTGTGCGGAAATAAGTTTTGCTTCGGCCTGCGCACTTTTATAGCCCGCGCTGGCCACATCATATTCCTCCTGGCTTATGGCCTGTGATTCTAACAACAGGTTAGCACGGCGTTCATTCTCCGACGCCAATTTCTTTGCCGTTTCCACTTTGGAAAGTTGGGCCCGCAGTTCCATGTCATTCACCTTCACAAGCACCTGACCTTTTGAAACCTTGGTTCCTTCCTTAAAGTTGATGGCTTCCACCACGCCCGAAACCTCACTGCGTATTTCCACCTGCTCATTGGCTTCCAGCGAGCCGGAAAGTTGGAGGTTGTCGGCAAACTTTTCCGGAGTTGCAATAACACCCGTCACGGTCGCAATTCGTGGCCCGCTTTCCTGCCCAGTATTGCCCTCTGTGGTGTTACTGACTATCCTGTAGATGATAAGGGCTATAATTCCAATTATTAAAAGGGAATAAGCTAAGTGTTTTGTTTTCATAAATTTGAATGAAAATAGATATTGCAAACCGGAATTGTGGCAAATTTACAAATCTAATTTTTTAAGTCGGATTCATAAGATCTTATGTTGTGTTTAACAGGATTATAAAGATCTATCAAAGTATAACTGTTTTGACTAAATGGAATGCGTAAGGTTTAATCTTCCGCCAGGAAAAACCTTACAGATTTGGGACTGCAGAAATACTGATAAAATCAGACAACTCCTGGGAGGTCACGCTTTTTTTGCAGGGTGTGGTTTGAATTTTTAGGCCTGACGTCTTACCTATTGAAGAATTCAAATGGCTAATTTTCTTTTTTCCTTAATAGAAAAGCATAAGCCTCCATGTTTTGGGTATGTTCAAAAATCACTTTTAGGACCCCGATAAGAGGAAGGGAGATTACTGCCCCCACTACTCCCCATATTGCGGAAAAAAGGATGACCCCAAAGATCGTGATAAACGGATTTAAATTGATCTGATCCCCAATTATCCACGGTGTGAACACATAATTTTCGAGAATCTGGGCAAGCAC
>CAYXDM010000073.1:0-10881 GCA_964463595.1 uncultured Aequorivita sp.
ACTTTTATTTGCTGCCCTGCTATCTCTACAATTGCGTACATAGCGAATCGTTTATAAATTAGTTAAACATAAGCCTTTACCTTCCAGCAAAAGCGGGTGCAAATATAGTTTTTAAAATTTAAACGGCAAATTGTTTTTGGGTTAATTTACAGGGTATTTCTGTTTCCATCCTTGGTGTTCCACGACCTTTTTAGAAGCTGCATAAATGCAAAGGTCAACAACAAGGTGGTCACAATACCCATAATGAGGATCGTTAGAATCAACATGGAAACGCCTAAATCGAGTTCCATATTCCAGCTATCCAATATTGCGGATGCGAACTCGTGATCAAATTGATACAGGTATAAGGCCATGAAGACTGTAAAAATTATAGACGCTATTCCACCGGTGAACATTCCGACTTCAAACCCTTTTTCGTATTTGATCTCCGCTACTGTAGAACGATATTTTTGTAGGGCCATGTAGATACCAGCTCCAAAAATCAGGGCATTCACGGAACTTAAAACAGGATATTGATGCAGCCCGATTATTTTTAAGGCTAAAAAATAAAGTATCAAGACTACGGCAATTCCGATTCCATAAGTTGAATAAATTTTAATCATAGCTCACAAAGTAAGTTTGAAAGTTACAAAACTTTCCGAAAATCAAATAATCCTTAACTAAACTTTATCGAGAATCCTTCAGATTTTTGGATCAATCTTATGGATTTATCCAAGTCAAATCAATCTTACTCTCCAATTGATGCTGGAAACCCCATAATCTTTGTATTTTTGCTAGCTAAATTTTCTAGAAAATAACCATTAAATTAAAAAGAATGAAAAAAACATTTCTAAGCGCTCTTTTTGCTCTTGTTATTCTCGGCAGTGTACAGGCACAGCATGTAGATTTTGAGGAATACGACCTGGACAACGGGTTACACGTTATTCTTCACCAGGACAGAACTGCTCCTGTGGTAATAACGTCGGTAATGTACCATGTGGGGGCAAAAAATGAAACTCCTGGGCGTTCGGGTTTCGCCCATTTCTTTGAGCATCTTTTATTTGAGGGAACCGAAAACATAGAACGTGGCAAATGGTTCGAAATTGTTTCCTCCCACGGGGGCACCAATAATGCAAACACCACGGATGACCGCACCTATTACTACGAAATTTTCCCATCAAACAGCGTTGAGCTAGGATTATGGATGGAAAGTGAGCGTATGCTCCACCCGATAATCAACCAAATTGGGGTAGATACCCAAAATGAAGTTGTCAAGGAAGAAAAACGTTTGCGCGTGGATAATCAACCTTACGGAAATTTGCTGAAAGCCGTAAAGGAGAATCTTTTCAAAAAGCACCCATACCGTTGGACAACCATTGGAGAAATGGAAGATTTGGATGCGGCTACCTTGGAGGAGTTTCAGGCTTTCAACGACAAATTTTACGTGCCGAATAACGCGGTTCTCGTAGTAGCGGGCGATATTGACACGGATAGGGTAAAAAAAATGATCCGGGATTATTTTGGGGATATCCCCAAAGGAGCGGAGGTGGTCCAGCCAAATATTAAGGAAGATCCCATTGCCAAACAGATCGATGCCAAATTTTACGACCCCAATATTCAATTGCCAATGATTGTGCATGCCTATCGCACTCCATCCATGAAGGAGCACGACGCTTATGTTCTGGACATGATCTCAACTATTCTCAGTGACGGAAAAAGTTCTAGACTATATAAGAAGTTGGTGGATGAGAAAAAAATGGCTTTGGAAGTTGCGGCCATTAACTTTAGCCAGGAAGACTACGGGAGCTATATAACCCTGGCCCTGCCGTTGAACAACACGCCTTTGGAAACATTGACCAAGGAAATGGATGAGGAGATAGTGAAATTGCAGACCGATTTAATTTCGGAGCGGGAATATGAGAAACTCCAGAATATATACAAGAATAATTTTGTGACCTCAAATTCAACTATCGAAGGGATTGCAAACTCGTTGGCCAATTATTATACTTTTTATGGCGATACCGATCTTATAAATAAAGAATTGGAAATTTACAAGAATATTACCAGAGAGGAAATTAGAGAGGTTGCAAAGAAATATCTAAATCCAAACCAACGCCTTCGTTTGGAATATTTACCCAAAACTGACCAATAATAACAAAAGAATTATCTCAAAATGAAAAAGTATTTATACCTATTAATTGCAGGTCTTTTAACCACAAGTTTTGCCACCGCGCAAATTGACCGAAGCAAACAGCCCCTGCCAGGTCCGGCACCTACGGTAAACCTTACCCAGCCCTCAACCTTCAAATTGGACAATGGTCTTACCGTTATGGTAGTTGAGAACCACAAGTTGCCGGCCGTGAGGGTACAGTTGCTCATAGACAATCCTATCCATGCTTCCCGACAAAAGGCGGGAGTGGAAAATTTGGTATCCGCCATGATGGGCAACGGAACGACCAATATCCCTAAAGATGCCTTTAATGAGGAAGTGGACTACCTGGGTGCCACTATCATCTTTGGTTCCGAAAGTGGATATGCCAGTTCTCTTTCCGAATATTTTCCAAGAATTGTGGAATTGATGTCGGACGCCATCAAAAATCCGCTTTTTACCGAAGATGAATTTCAAAAGCAGAAAGACAAGTTGATCGAGGGTCTAAAAAGCCAGGAAAAAAGTGTATCGCAAGTAGCCAACAGACTTAATGCAGCTTTATTATATGGGAAGGATTATCCCAAAGGAGAGTTCACCACCGAGGAAAAGGTGAAAAACCTCACCCTTTTTGACGTGAGAAATTTTTATGAAAACTTCTTCAATCCAAAAAATGCCTATTTGGTTGTGGTTGGGGATGTATCCAGAGCAGAGGTTGAGAGCCTGGTGAGAAAGAATTTCAGCGATTGGAAGAGTAATTCCGTTCCTTCTGCCACTTACCAAGATCCTAGGGATGTGCAATATACCCAAATCAATTTTATTGATATGCCAAATGCGGTCCAGTCGGAAATTGCAATACAAAATCTGGTAAAACTAAAAATGAGCGACCCTGATTATTTTCCAGTGTTGGTTGCAAACAATATCTTGGGAGGGGGTTTCAACAGTCTTCTGAACATGAATTTGCGGGAGGCCCATGGATGGACCTATGGAGCACGATCCAGCACAGGAGCCGACAAGGACATCACCAGATTTATTGCTTCTACAAGTGTCCGTAATGCCGTGACCGATAGTGCAGTGGTTGAGGCTCTAAAGGAGATACGTTTTATACGCGATAACCAAGTAACCACACAACAATTGGCCAACGCCAAGGCCAAATTTACTGGAGATTTTGTTCTGGCCCTGGAAAGGCCGGCAACTATCGCCAATTATGCATTGAGGATAAAAACCCAAAATCTTCCGGAGGACTTCTATGTTGATTACCTGAAGAAAATAAACGCGGTTACCGTGGCCGACGTGCAACGCGTGGCACAGAAATATTATAAACCGGATAACCTTCGCATTGTAATCGTGGGCAAGGGTTCTGAAGTTCTGGAAGGTCTGAAAAAATTGAAAGGGCCAACAGGAAAATCCATTCCGATCAGCTATTTTGATAAGTATGGAAATCCGGTGGCGGAGCCAGATTACAACAAAGCCATTGATGCCGGAGTGACCGCCGAGAGTGTTATCGATAATTATATTAAGGCCATTGGGGGGCGGAAGGCCCTTGAGGCAGTCAACTCCATCAATTGGATAGCCCAGGCTGAAATGCAGGGAATGCAACTGGGACTTGAAGTAAAAAAGACCACCAGAAATCAATCTTCCATGGTGGTTTCCATGGCCGGAAATCCATTGCAAAAGGTGATTTTCAATGGATTGAAAGGATATATAATGGCGCAGGGCCAGCGAATTGATTACGACGATAAACAGAACGCCGCGGCTTTGGCTGATGCCATTCCATTTCCTGAGCTTTCCGCCCAGAACGCAAAATTGGAACGAGTTGAACCCGTGGACGGAAAAGACGCTTATGTAGTGGGTTTCCCGGGAAACAAAGAGGTTTTTTATGATAAGGAAAGTGGACTGAAGGTGAAGGAAACCTCGACCCAGGAAATGATGGGTCAGTCCATTACTACTACTGCTTCCTTCGAAAATTACAAGGAGGTGGATGGAATTAAATTTCCTTTTACCATTAAACAGGCCGCCGGCCCACAAGAGATTACTTTTGAGATCAGTGAGGTAAAGATCAATGAAGGCGTATCCGATGCGGATTTTGAATAGTCCATAAGTACATTGGAAGATTCCATTTTAAAAGCCGCTCCCGGGAAACTTGGAGCGGCTTTTTAAATGTTTTCAAATACTGGGGGATCCCTAAAAGTTCTTGGCTTAATTAAATTGTTGCCACTCGAGGGTCTCCATCAATTTTCTAATATCCTCCCTCAAATAAACCACGGCGGGATAAAGGGAATCAAAATTGGGTTTGGCATCAAAATAAAGAGCGCCGTTCAAAAAGTGGTTAATACTATCCGTAACGTAAAATTCCGCTGGGGTTGCGGCATTACCATTTATCATATAAAACATTCCATATACATTCTTGTCCGGATTAACGAATGGATAGGCCGGGATGCTATTCGCTTTGATAGTATGGTCGTAGGCCAGTTTTTGGGCATCCTGAAGCAAGGAATCCAGGTTGTTGTTTTTGACTTCCTGGTAGGTCATGTATAAGGTAGCCTTCATGGTGGGATATTCAATATTTATATTGCAGCCCTGCTTTTTTATCCATCTGGCATGCTGGTTCATTTCAAAAGTAAATGGGCAGTCCGTATTTTCGGTCCCATAATCCGGGGCGGGATAATCCAAACGCAGTTGGGCCGCGGGTTTCACCAATACCTCCTCATTACAGGAAACGATGGAAAACAGCACCATAAGGATCAAGAAAAAGATATGTTTATTTTTCAATGGTAAGTTTTATTTGTTTAATCCGTTTTCCTTCAAAAGCTTCAATGGTAAACGCATATTTGTGAAAAGAAATTATTTCGCCTTTCTTGGGAAATCCCTTTGATATTTCCAGCAGAAACCCGGCAATTGTTTCCGCTTCCCCCTTGGCCTCCTCAAACAGGTCGGGATTCTCTGGCAGGACCACTTTGTAAAAATCCTTCAACGGGGTTTTTCCCTCAAAAATAAAAGTGTGGTCATCCAGCTTGGAAAAAATCATATCCTCATCGTCAAATTCATCACTGATCTCTCCCACAATTTCCTCAATTATATCTTCCATGGTGATCAATCCACTGGTGCCACCATATTCATCCACCACAATTGCCAGATGCATTTTCATCTCTTTAAACTCGTTTAGGAGATCGTCCAGTTTCTTGTTCTCGGGAACAAAGTAAGCTTCACGTTTCAAGGAATTCCAATCCAGGTCCTCCCTGTCGGTATATGGAACCAGATCTTTTACATAGAGAACCCCGGTTATGTGATCTATGTTTTCCTTATAAACCGGAATCCTTGAATACCCGTGTTCGATTATCTCGGGAAGGATCTCTTTAAAGGACTGGTCCTCGCATAAGGCGAAAATATCCAAACGGTTTTTCATTACCTGTCGGGTGTCGGTATTTCCAAAGGTGACAATTCCTTGCAGGATTTTTTGTTCCTCCTGGGTTGTATCCTTGTTTGAAAGCTCCAGGGCCTGAGAAAGGTGATCTACGCTTATGTTGGATTTTTGTTTCCCATAAGTCCTGTGCAAATATACAGTTGCCGACCTCATGGGGAGACTTATAGGTGAAAGCAGGGTATCGAGGAGGTTTATGGGTTGGGCCATAAAGGCGGCAAAGGAAACCCTGTTTCTGTTGGCGTAAATTTTAGGGAGAATTTCCCCGAACGATAAAATAAAGAAGGCTATTACAATCACCTTCAAAACAAAATGGAGGTCGATTCCATAAAAGTTGGTTTCTATTCCTGAAAATAAAAAATCACTAACGGAATTAAATAGCAAAACGATGGCGATATTGACAAAACTGTTGGATATCAAAAAGGTGGCCAAAAGCTTTTTTGGGGTCGCCAAGAGCCGCTCCACTATATCCATTTTTTTTGAAATGGCTTTCTTACTGTTTTCCTCAAAATCGGCATGGGTCAAGGAAAAGAAGGCTACTTCTGCTCCCGAGATAAGGGCAGAAAACAACAGGAAAACAAAGATCAATATTAAACTCGAAATCTGGGAAAGATCCAAATTGTCCAGCAGTAGCAAACCAGGGGGTTCCGTGTCCAAATTAATAGGTTTGGTTAAACATTAAAAAGGAAGATCATCAGTTTCCTCTTCATTTAAGTTGGGAGCCTGACCTGAAGTACCAGGTTTTGAACCGCTAGGTCCGGTATTGGCGTGCTCAGACGAGGCTGGAGAATTTTCGCTTTTAGAGGATAAGAAACTAAAATCCATGCATTGGATTTCTGTGCTATATCGCTCAACTCCATTTTCATCCTGCCATTTCCTGGTTTTTATTCTGCCCTCAATATAGATCAAATCTCCTTTTTTGAGATATTTCTCACATATTTCCGCAGCTTTATTCCGCACTATAATGTTATGCCACTCCGTGTTTGTAACACGTTCTCCAGTGGTTTTATTGGTGTAGGTTTCATTGGTGGCAAGCGGGAAACGGCCCAAGCAATTCCCGCCCTCAAAATAGTGCATTTTTATATCATCTCCCGTCCGTCCTATCAACATAACTTTATTTAAGGTGCCATGGCTCATTGTTCCAATTTTTATAGTTGCTGCAAATATACTTTTATGTAGCTAAATATACGTAAATTTAGAACTTTATAAGGAAGGTTTTCCAACCTTTTTAACCCGTTGGATTCCACTTTTCGTCTGGGGTCTGACCGTACTCTTCAAAAAATTCTGAAACAAAATTCCCTATCAATACCGGCACGGCATAATTCTCGATCGCTGAAATGTCGATAAAGTTATCTCTAGCCGAGGTTGTTCCTACAATCCAGAATCTCGTGTGCAGATGCTGATGCGAAAGTTTATGAACTATGGGTTTTTCATTATAAAGCACGGGGGAATGGAGGTCCAAATTTTTGGTGAAGCTCTGGTACTCCAGCATTTTTTGTAATTGGTCCAGTTCAATTTCCTCGTCCGTTTCAATCAAGGGGAATTCGTAGAGCTTATGCCAGATTCCCTTTTTTATGCGCTGTTGAAGAAGGGTCTTTTCATTATCAGAGATCACGACCAAATAATTGAAATATCGGTTTGTAACTGGCTTTGGTCTTATTTTTACTGGGAGGGACCCTACCGTATTTTTTTGGTAGGCCATACAATGGGTCCTAAATATGCATGGGTCGCAATCGGGATTTTGGGGAAGGCAGTAGCGCGCTCCGAATTCCATAACGGCCTGATTGAATATTCCAGGTTGTGACGGATCGAGGAGCAACCGGGCGAGGGTTTTAAATTCCCTATGGCCAGCTGGGGTATTTATTGGCGTAGTTATGCCAAAAATCCGCGCCAAAACCCTATACACGTTGCCATCAACCACGGCTTCCGGTTTATTGAAACAAATGCTCGCCACGGCACTGGCGGTATAGTCGCCCACGCCTTTTAGTTTAATTAAATCCTTATAGGTGGTGGGGAATTCGCCGTGCAGTTCATTTGAGATTATCTGGGCCGTTTTGTGCAGATTTCTGGCCCGGGTATAATACCCCAGGCCCTGCCAGTTTTTAAGGACGTCATCCTCTGGTGCATCCGCTAGATCCTTTACGGTGGGATAGGCTTCAACAAATTTCAAATAATAGGGTAGGCCTTGTGCCACGCGTGTTTGCTGAAGAATGATTTCCGAAAGCCAAACCCGGTACGGATCGCGCGTATTGCGCCACGGAAGATCCCGTTTATGGTGCAAATACCAAGCAATGAGGTTATTGGTAAAAAAAGGTTCGGATTTTAACATGAGACCAAAATAACCCATATTCCTTTTAATTTTAAAGGATTATGCTTGGAATTATTGATTTTAAAATCCCTATATTTGCGGTCTCTTAAAAAGACAATAATCTTAAATTTATAAGTAATGACGAAAGCAGATATCGTAGCTAAAATATCAGAGAAGCTAGGAATGGAAAAAAACGAGGTACAGGCTACTATTGAAACCTTTATGGATGAAGTGAAAAATTCCTTGGAAGGTGGAGATAACGTTTACTTGCGCGGTTTCGGTAGTTTTATTATCAAGACCAGAGCTGAAAAAACGGGAAGAAATATTTCAAAAAACACTACCATCAAGATTCCTGCACACAACATCCCCGCCTTTAAGCCTGCGAAAGTTTTCGTTGAAGGTGTTAAGACCAACGTGGACGTAAAAGAATAGTAATAACCCGTTCCATTCCGTTTATGGCCAAGGCGCATTCTGGGAAGGGACATTAATAACAACTACAATATGCCAAGTGGTAAAAAAAGAAAAAGACATAAGGTAGCGACTCACAAGCGCAAGAAACGACGTCGCGCTAACCGCCATAAGAAAAAGTAGTTTTCCCACTACTTTTTCTCTTTTTTAAAAGTTCCATGTTCCTCGGTTGGAATAATTGGGGAACATGATTGCAAAAAACGTTCTTTGACATGAATATTGTGGTGGGCAGGCTATGCCCTTCACCGCAATTTCGCCAGGTTCCTACGTGAGCCTGTTGAAAATTAAATTGTTTAATATAAAAATTAATAACGTGAACTACGAATTATTTATAAGGTCCGGTTCACAAGAAGTTGATTTTGCCCTGTTAAAAGATGGGAGATTAATAGAATTGCACAAAGAGGAAGAGGACAATAAATTTACGGTGGGCGATATATTTTTGGCCAAGATCCGTAAAACTGTTCCTGGGCTGAATGCCGCCTTCGTCAATGTGGGGTACGAAAAGGATGGGTTTTTACACTATCACGATCTTGGCCCCAAGGTGCTTTCTCTTTTAAAATTTATTAAAAGCGTAACTAGCGGAAAACTAAAGGATTATTCCTTAAAGGATTTTCCCTTTGAAAAGGAGATTGATAAAAATGGCAACCTAAACGATGCCCTAAAGACCAATCAATCCATTCTTGTGCAAATAGTAAAGGAACCCATTTCCACCAAAGGTCCAAGACTTAGCTCCGAGCTTTCCATAGCCGGAAGATATATTGTCTTGGTGCCGTTCTCAGACCGTGTTTCCGTTTCCCAAAAAATAGAATCAAACGAAGAGAAAGACAGGCTTAAGCGCTTGATTACAAGCATTAAGCCAAAAGGGTTCGGTGTTATAATACGCACCGTAGCCGAAGGCAAAAAAGTAGCAGAACTGGACAAAGACTTAGAGAATCTTATGGAACGCTGGACAGCGATGTGTAAGAAACTACAGGGAGCGCACCACCCATCAAAAGTGCTGAGCGAGCTAAACAGGGGAGCCTCTATCATCCGTGATATGTTTAACGACTCCTTCTCCGCAATACATATTGACGATGAGACCCTATACTTGCAAATAAAAGATTATGTGCAGGAAATTGCACCCAAAAAAGAAAGTATCGTTAAGTTTTATGATTCCAACGTCCCGATCTTTGAGAAATTCGGAATTGAACGGCAGATCAAAACTTCGTTCGGAAAAACTGTTTCCGGAAGTAAAGGCGCCTACCTGGTGATTGAACATACCGAAGCCATGCACGTTATAGACGTGAACAGCGGTAATAGAAGCAATAAGCAGAAAACACAGGAAGGCACCGCCCTTGAAGTGAATATGATTGCCGCTACCGAAGTAGCTAGACAGCTTAGACTGCGGGATATGGGAGGAATTATAGTTGTGGATTTTATCGATTTGGTCAACGCCAGTCACCGCAAACAGTTGTACAACCATCTTAGGGAAGAGATGAAGGATGACAGGGCGAAGCATAAAATTTTGCCGCCGAGCAAATTTGGCCTTATCCAGATAACCCGCCAACGGGTACGGCCCGAGATTAATATAAAGACTCGCGAGGAGGACCCGAGCAACGTCATCAATGGCGAGATTGAGGCTCCGATTATCGTGATCAACAGAATTAATGAAGAGGTGAAACGCCTGTTCAAAAAAGACCATAAAAGGATAACCTTAAACACACATCCTTTTATAGCCGCGTTCCTGACAAAAGGATTCCCATCCGTGCGTACCAAATGGTTTTTGGAGCACAAGAAATGGGTAAAAATCCAACCACGGGATGCCTATACCTATCTTGAATATCACTTCCACGATAAGGACGGGGAATTGATAAAATAACCCAAACCCCTTTTGAAGGTTAACTTCGGAAGGGGTTTTTTTGTTTCCCACCCCATCCCTCCCAGATGGGAGTTACTGCACTCGTGGCTCCTGGTTTTTTCTGCGGCAGTAAAAAGTTTTATCTTCACCTAAAATTAAAAACCAGACATTGGAAGCCTACAGAACATACACCGTTGATGAAGCAACCAAAAGAATGGAACGCTACTGTGCCTATCAGGAGCGCTGCCATAAAGAGGTGAACCAAAAATTACTGGAAATGCGAATGATTCCGCAGGCGATAGATCAGATTATTTACCACTTAATCCAGCACAATTTTCTGAATGAAACACGATTTTCCCAAGCATTTGCACGGGGAAAATTCAGAACAAAAAGGTGGGGGAAAAATAGAATTATCAATGAACTGAAGATGCGGGGGATTTCCAGGTTCAATATTCAGATTGCTCTAAAAGAAATTCCTGATTCTGAATATTACCAAACTTTTGAAATCTTAGCGGAAAAACGATTGCAGCAACTTTCTTTGGAAAAGAATTTACAGAGAAAGCGTAAGAAATTTGCCGATTATATGTTTTATAGAGGATGGGAGAGTGAGTTGGTGTATGGGAAGGTGAATAGCCTAAAACCATAAAATCATAGCTTCATTCCTTTCAGCAAAGTAAAATTCGCTTAAACTTTCTTTATCATGCAAAAGAGTTATAAAATAT
>CAYXDM010000074.1:0-9634 GCA_964463595.1 uncultured Aequorivita sp.
TTTTTTCGGTGATCAAATAGGTAGGTTTCACCCCTGTTGTTCCCAATCCACCGGAAGCTAAAGTACTACCCGTTTCAAGGGGGTTATCCGAGGCATAATACGCATATCGTACCCTCACATCTTCACTGATGCTACGGCGGATTTTGGATGCCGATTGTATAGCTTTCTGATAATGTGCCCCCTCCATTTCCAGGCCAATTACATTCCAGGTGGAGTTATGGAAAAATTTCAGCACATCCCTATTTTGCAGGGAAGTGCCCAATACGGAGATCATAGTTCCGGCAAAAACTTTTACGTCGTCGTCCTCAAACATGGATTTATCCAGTTCATTGTCAAATGGATAATTATCTGCCGTCCCTTCAAACACATGGGCGGATGGTATCATAATATCACCTTTGGCACCCTCTAATATACCAGCTTTTCCCATAATCGAAACGGAGGAAACATTCAGAAAGAACTGCCTATTGCCGTTGTCCGTATAGGGTTTCAACAGTTCATCCATTGTCTCATAGGCCTGCTCGCCAAAGGCATAGTCCATCACGACTATTACCGGCATTTTTGAGTTCTCCACCCCTTTCCAACCTCGGGTATAGACATTGTCCTTAATTTTGGCTGTATCGAATATTTGGATGTCGATATTTGTACCGCTGGTATCCTCAAGAAAAATCATTCCCTGGGAGGCGGCGACCTTCATCACTTTTGCCCGCAGCGCCATACTTGTTGGACTGCTAAGGGTCTCGAAGACTTGAAGAGCATTCTTTTTGAGAAACTCTTGGGGCAATGCTTTTTCGGCAAAAAGAGTGTTCATCACGCTGTGCATATTTGCACTCACTATATGCAGTGGCCGTTCCAGGAGACCGTATTCCTTTAAAGTTGATTTTATTCTGTGGGCCCATTGTTCTCCGTGGATATGGTGCCCCAATCGCTCCCGTAGCACGGGGCTGAAGGTGATGATGCGTTTGTCATCCTGTACCACTTCCGCCATTGCCAGTTTTCCCATAAAATAAATGATGTTGAAAAAACGGTTTTCATTTTTTTCACTGGCAAAGTAAGGGAAGGCATTCTTTATTTCCTCAAAGGTGCGCCCAAGGAAATTGGCCGTATGGGTTATGGCTACTTCCTTTTCCTCTTGCGTGAGTTCCTCTTCCTTTTGGACGGCCTGTTCCAGCTTTTTCCAGTCGCGGATTACTTCCCCATTTTCATTGATCAACACCCGTTTCATTATTTTATGGGATTCAATAAAAAGAAAGGTCAGGTGGGTAAGAATATCATAAATCTCCGAACGGCCTCGGGTAATCTCAATATTCATCTGTTCGGAATCTATTCGATAGCAATTTCGCCGGCGCTTAAGGGGAATAATGGGCTCAAAATGGGAATCTTTGTATCCTTCATCACTGGTAAGGTTTATATATCTACACTCCTCAATTCCGTACGGCAGCCTATCCATTATATAAAGCAACCCCTGAAGTTCAATCTTGTCGTCGGTGATGGATCCATAAATTTCGGGCCTCAAAATCAAAAGCGATTCGCGAAGTGATTCTCCTGAAACACCCATTGGCTTATAAAACCCACGGTTCAGCAGGTGGCGCATTGTAATGTATAGCCTTTCAATGGCTCCCGTACTCTCTTGGGCACGGGTTCTAGTATGTGACTTCGATCTGTTCATTAGACGCAAATATACTACTAATTCCAAGGTTGCAATTTAGTCAGGGCATCCGCAATTTTTCGGTCGTTTGAAAGTCGCGGCACCTTGTTCTGACCCCCCAATTTTCCCTGGGACTTCATAAATTGTTGGAAGCTGTTTTTTTTGAGCGATGTTATTTTTAAGGGTCTGAGCACTTTCCCCTGTATCAAATCCAAATAATATGAATTTTGTTTTTGCATTTCCAAATCCAAGAAAGTTGAAACTTCCTCAAGATTTAACGGTGCCTGTTCAAATTCCACAAGCCATTCGTGATATGGTAATTCTCCATTGGGTGGTGTGATTTGTGGCGCTACCGTAAATTCGGATATTGAAAAACCAACCCCCGACATAGCCTTGTTCATGGCTTCTTCCACTTCCTTTCCAATTACGTGTTCTCCAAAAGCGGAAATAAAATGCTTAATCCTTCCGGAAACTATGACCCGGTATGGATTAATTGAGGTAAATTGAATGGTATCACCCAATTCGTATGCCCAAAGACCAGCATTGGTTGAAATAATCATTGCGTAATTCACGCCCACTTCTACTTCTCCTATGGTCAATCGTTTACGGTCCTCCTGAAAGAAGGAATCTGCCTCAATAAATTCATAAAATATTCCAGAATTCAACAGCAACAGCATCCCCTTTTCCTTTTGGCTATCCTGGAATGCGAAAAAACCTTCGCTAGCGGGAAAAAGCTCTATGCTATCCACCTTTCTGCCTATTAGGTTTTCAAATTTTGCGCGGTAGGGCTCGTAATTAACCCCGCCGTAAATAAACAAATTGAAATTCATAAACAGATCGCCTATCTTCTTACCAGTGTGTTGATGGAGCTTTTCGAAATACATCTGAACCCAGGAAGGGATGCCACTGATTACGGTCATATTCTCCTCCTTGGTTTCTTCCACGATGGCATCCACTTTGGTCTCCCAATCCTCAATACAGTTTATTTCCCAACTGGGAAGCCGGTTTCTTTGTAGATAACCTGGAACATAATGGGCCACGATGCCGGAAAGTCTCCCGATTTTAATGCCATTTTTTTCTTCCATTTCTGGACTTCCCTGAAGAAAGATCATCTTGCCATCAACAAAATTCGCATTTCCCGTTTCATCGATGTAGAGTAAGATTGCGTTTCGGGCGGCTTCAATATGATAAGGCATGGATTCCTTGGTAAGGGGAATATATTTGGCACCCGATGTTGTTCCGGAGGTCTTTGCCAAATATAAGGGCTTTCCAGGCCAAAGAATATATGGTTCCCCCGCAACAACCCGATCTATATAAGGTCGCAGACTCTCATAATCCCTTGTCGGTACACTTTGGGAAAAATCTTCAAATGACTTTATATTTTCGAACCCGTGGTCCTTTCCGAAAGCAGTGTCCTTGGCCCCTTGGATCAATTTATTGAATACCCGCTGTTGGGTTTCCACAGGATTTTCGCTCCATTTCCTAATTCGATTTACGATAATCTTGGCGAATATTTTAGCTGAAAAGGCTTTTAGGGTCATAATTATTTAGTCAAAGTCAATATAATTGGTTGGGTTTACGGGAATGCTGTTCCGCCAAATCTCAAAATGTAGGTGGGGACCCGTAGTGAGTTCACCGGTGCTTCCCACGGTGGCAATTACCTCGCCGGCCTTAACCATTTCGCCTTGGTCCTTTGTGAGCATGGCATTGTGTTTATATACCGAAATAAGATTGTTGTTGTGTTTCAAGATAATCACATTGCCGGTTTGGGCGGTCCATTCGGCGAAGATGACCGTGCCGTCTGCTATCGCCTTTACCGGTGCATCCTTGGCCGTAACGATATCTACGGCATAGTGCTTTGTCTTGCTGTCGTATGGGGAGGATATCGTTCCATTTACCGGAGCAAATAGCGTATATTGTTGTTCCCGGTTTCCAATCAACGGATTATATTTATCCTCCTGTTCCACCTGCTCCCTAAGCAGGGAATCCTTTCTGGAGGTACGTATCAATACGGAAGGATCCGTCCTGGCAAGTTCCAGGATGGAATCCTTGTTAAATTTCACGGTTTTAACATCGCCCGTCAAAACCTTTTTAATCGAAGCAAGGTATTGCTCATTTAGATCGATAACCCTTTGTAAGGAATCGGTTTTATAGACCAGCGCTGTGGCAGTCCGTTTCAATTGAGTGGACGAATACCCGGGAATATACTCTCTAAGAGGCGTAAACGCAATGATAACCGTGGTTGCCAAAATAAGAAATAGGGCAAAGAGGGTGCTGAACACAAAAACATTAAGCCGGTTGAGCTTAAAGGAAAACCGCTCCTCGAAGGTTTCTTCATTCAGGATAACCAAACGGTATTTATGCAATAGTTTCCTCTTGAACCTTTTGCCCCTTTTTTCTTTATTCACCATTGGTTTTACGCTTTTTTACAAATATAAATTAAACTCCTCCCTTTTACGCTAAAGTTGGCTCCAAAACGTTCTATCTAAACATTTCTTGTTACCTTTGTACATTAAAATATTTTAACCATGAATACGTTATTCTTACCCCTAGCTATTGGTCCCTGGCAGATTGCGCTGATTGTGATTATTGTATTATTGCTGTTTGGAGGAAAGAAAATCCCAGAACTTATGCGCGGTTTAGGCAGCGGGCTTAAGGAGTTTAAGGATGCTTCCAAAGATGATACTACCGATAAAAAAATAGAGGACAAATAAATTAAGTTTGTTATCCATAAGATAAATCCTCGTTCAGAAGTAAATTTGAACGAGGGTTTTTTTTGATTATACTGTAATTTTCTTATTCCAGTTTTGCGGATTCCAATATGGACTCCAGTTCAAATTGCAAATTCCGTTTTCTCACAGAGGGAGCATAGGTAAACCCTTCCAATATTAAATATCGATTATTTTTCTCGTCCCTAATTGCATAATTCAAGAAGGGACCTCCCATAAACACACCCTTAACCTCCCAAGTGCCCTTGGTTAAATACGCAAACCTGCCATCTACCTCGATCTTGAATAGGTAGGGTGCATAGGCTCCTTCTGTGATAAAGAGACCGTCGTCTTCCACAGGTAGTAATTTACTGCCAATGGAGTCCCTTATTTTGATTATGTCGCCCACGGCAGAACTATCATTCCTAATAATTTCAAGAGGGGCTTCGTAAACGAGGATATTTGTTGTTCCATCCTTTAGATCCTTTCTGTACCAGAAAAAGGAATCTGTAGCCTTCGCCAATCTGTATGCGGTCGGGATTTTTAATCCTACACCCATCACTTTTTTTAAGGTATCGGTTTTTAAAAGGGATATTTCGGTTCTTCGCTGCCTTTCGGCAATTTCACTTTTATGGAAGGCCTCGATTATTCTCGGCGAATTTTCATTGATAAGCCTAACCAAATCCTCTTCTGAAGCAGCCCTTATGATGGCTCCAATTTGTGGTTTGGCATACTCATCGGTGGCCAACCTTACACTTTCTACATCACTAAGGACAACATATAAAAACAGCCGATTGCTCCTGGCAAATCCGGAAAAGGTTTCCGGCTGCATTTGATTTATTGAATATAGAGGTTCGTCCTGTGGAAGTCCATCAGCAGGAGCTGCAAAATTATTCCGTATGGCTTCCCCTACAATCCCCGTCCAAAGTTCGTTTGGGGTAATGACCTGGAGTGCATTGATGTTCCCCACCGAACTGGGCGATAAGGATTTGTCCTTTTTTCCGGTTTGGCCGCAAGAGAAAAGTACTACTACAAAGGAAAGTAGCACAATATGGAGTGATTTCATCTAAAAGGATGTTTTAAGAACTATCCCTTAGAAATTTTAAGGGTGGTTCCTGGTTTTATATTAGTACCACTAATATCGTTCCATTTTTTAATATTCTGGACTGTAACCCCAGGAAATTTTTGTGCAATGCTCCATAATGAATCGCCGTTCCGGACGGTATATGTTTTTTCCGAGGAAGAATTGCTACTAGCTGCAACATTGTCGGCAACTTTCCGTACTGGGTTCCTCGGATAGATAATAAGGCTCTGACCAATCCTGACATTGGAATTGCGCAGGCCGTTCCATTGTTTAATTTGGCTAACGCCCACTCCATATTTGCTCGCAATTCTACCCAAGTAATCGCCTTTTTTTACCCGATATCTGATCTTTGCAGGCTGATCATAAAGTTCGGGAAGCGTTTTATCCTGCTGTTCCTGTTCAAGAAAGGCATAGATGGTCTCTTCATTATTTACAAAAGTCCCCACTGCCGTAATGGGAAGCCTCAGTACATAGTCTTCGTTCTTTACTACGGGAATTATCCCCAGTTTGTACGAAGGATTCAAAAACTGAATTTCTTCCAAATCAAGATTTGTAAGTTGGGCGACCTGTTCCAAGGTAATCTGCCGCTTTATCTTTATGGTATCTGTCGCAACATACGGGATTCTGGAAGGTTGCCTTTCAAAGCCGTGTTCCTTGGCGTATTCAAAAATATACATAGTGGCAAGAAAAGCTGGTACATATCCCGCCGTTTCCCGGGGAAGATAGCTGCGTAAACTCCAATAATCTGTAGTGCCTCCTGATCTGCGGATTGCCTTGGAAACATTTCCCGGGCCTGAATTATAGGCGGCAAGCGCTAGATCCCAATCATTAAAACTCTCATTTAAGCTCTTTAGGTATTTACAGGCAGCTTCGGTAGCCATAATGGGATCTGATCGCTCATCTACATAGGAACTTACGTCCAGACCAAACATTTTTCCCGTGGCAAACATAAATTGCCAAAGACCAGTGGCACCGACCCTTGAACGTGCTTGTGGATTTAGGGCTGATTCAACAACGGCCAAATATTTCAACTCAAGGGGAAGATGGTGTTTGTCCAATTCCGCTTCAAACATTGGAAAATAGTATTCGCTAAGTCCCATGAGGCGTTCCAAGGTCCCTCTTCGGTTTTTAAGATATTGTTTTATGACACTTTCCAAGGATGGATTGTATTTCACATTAAAGGGAGTACGCGCATCCAGCTCCTTAAGGCGCTGTTTCAATAATTCCGTGGGAAGGTCCTCATAATCGACATCATCAAAATTTTGGTTTACAACACTGCTGTAAACATCGTCAAAGAGATCTGATTTATATAATTCTTTCAGCCATAGACTATCTTTTTCCCTTGCTATGGCTATATCCTTGAGATTGTAGATAGTGCTGTCCTTCAATTTTGTGGCAATGACAGTAGAAGGCAATTCATCGGCAATTTTTGTAACCCTGATTGAGTCCACCACTTTAACTTTCTTCGTGGGAAGAGTCTTGTTTCCTTTCTTATTGTTCTGGGCAATACCGAGGCTACAGCTTGCGATTAGCAAGGATAAGGATAGGATTTTGGATAATTTCATCAGATTTTCTCCTTTTTATAAATGTTGATAGATTTGATATCTGCGATATTTTCAAAATTTGTTTGGCTTGATAACTAACGTAATTTTTATCAATAAATTTTTCAAATGTAACAATTCCACGAAAATATACAAATCCATTCAACAAATTGCTGTGCAACAGGGATTTATGGATTTTAGGACAAGGCTTTTATTCCGGGCAAGGTTTTTCCTTCCAACATTTCCAACATTGCACCTCCACCAGTGGATATGTAGCTCACATCATTTGATAAATCAAACTTCTGGACCGCAGCCACAGAATCTCCTCCACCTACCAATGAAAATGCTCCGTTTTTTGTTGCTTTTGCAATACTGTTTCCTAAAGCCCTCGTCCCCTTGGAAAAGGAATCCATTTCAAATACACCTACGGGGCCATTCCACAAAATGGTCTTGGACTCACTAAGAACCCCGTCAAAGATTTTACTTGTTTCCGGACCAACGTCCAATCCCATCCAGCCATCGGGAATGTTATTGATGGCAGCTATTTTAGTTTGGGCAGTTTCCGAGAAATCATCGGCAATTACAGAATCCACGGGTAAATGCACCATAACATTTTTCTCCTTGGCCGTGTTTAATATTTCCAAAGCCAATTCCAACATATCATCCTCTACCAATGAATTTCCTATACGCCCCCCTTGAGCCTTGATAAAGGTAAAAGCCATTCCGCCCCCAATAATAAGATGATCCACCTTATCCAGGATGTTTTTAATTACAGTAATCTTTGAAGATATCTTGGCACCTCCAATTATTGCGATAACAGGTTTTTCATTGTGTTCCAAAACCTTTTCTATACTCTCTATTTCTGAGGCAAGGAGCATGCCTGAACATTTACCCTCAGGGAAAAATTCTGCTATTACCGCCGTGGAGGCATGTGCTCTATGGGCAGTTCCAAAAGCATCATTGACATATATATCCCCTAATTTTGAAAGTTTCTCAGCAAAAACCTTATCTCCCTTGGTTTCTTCAGGGTAATAGCGAAGATTTTCAAGAAGAAGGATCTCTCCTGGCTTTAATTTTGAAGCAGCCTTCTCGGCCTCGGGGCCGATACAATCATCCACAAACTTTACATCCTTACCCAGGATTTCGGCCAACGGTCCTACCACGTGGCGCAGGGAAAATTTATCCTCGTTATTCTTAGGTCTTCCCAAGTGGGACATTAAAATACAGCTCCCTCCATCCTTCAATATTTTCTGTATTGTCGGTCTGACCGCCCGAATGCGGGTGTTGTCCACAACCTTGTGGTCTTCATTCAAAGGAACGTTGAAGTCCACCCGCACCAGAGCCTTTTTCCCTTTAAAATCAATGTTATTTACTGTTTTCATATGGTTGGTTTTAGCGTACAAATATAGGTTTTTGTTGCCAATCCAAATATTTTATCCATTTGTCAGAATATCCTTTTCTACAAGAGACTCATCTACTGCAAAGAGAAAATCCGACCCGATTCGGAAAAAAATTTTGATTAGATTTGCCTATGGATTTTTCAAAAGTAATCGGCAACCAACATCTAAAAACCCACCTTGCAAAATCTGTAGAAACCGGTCGGATAGCCCATGCCCAACTATTTTGCGGGAGAAACGGCAGTGGGATGCTGCCAATGGCCCTCGCTTATGCGTCCGGAATCCTTAGCCGCCAATTTGAAAAAGACAGTCCGGAATATCTCCAATCTAAGAACAAGGTTTCCCGCTTGGTGCATCCAGATCTACATTTTGTTTACCCGGTAAATACCACCGATGCAGTGAAAAAGAATGCCGTATCGGACAATTTTGCGGAGGCCTGGCGAAAATTCGTGGATGAAAACCCCTATGCCTCTTTGTTTGAATGGCTGCAAAGTTTGGGAATCGAGAATAAACAAGGTAACATAAGTAAATTTGAAGCTGAACAGATTTCCCGGAAACTTTCCTTAAAATCCTTTGAAGGTGGATACAAGGTGATGATTATATGGATGGCAGAGCACATGAATATAGAATGTTCAAATAAAATCCTTAAAATAATTGAAGAACCCGCGGAAAAAACTGTTTTGCTGCTATTGACCGAACATGAGGGGCAGATTCTTACTACCATCCATTCCCGCTGTCAAAAACTGAATTTCCCTTTGCTTTCTGAAATGGATATCGCCCAGGGATTGATGGCAGAGAAGAATATTGACGAAATCCTTGCCCTTCAAACTGCGCGTCGTTCCAAAGGAGATTATAATACAGCACTTCAACTTCTCGGGGAAACAGGACAAGACGCTATTTTCGAAAAATGGTTTATAAATTGGGTCCGGACAGCTTTTAGAGCAAAAGGCAACAAAGGGGCCATTAACGGCCTTCTTAAATGGAGTGATGAACTTGCGGGGCAGGGAAGGGAAATCCAAAAGAAATTCCTCAGTTATTGCATTGAAATGTTCAGACAAGCGTTATTACAAAACTATGGCACAGATGCCTTATTAGCTTTTCACGCGCACGACGAAAGTTTTTCCTTGTCCAACTTCGCCCCATTCGTCCACCAAAATAATATTTGCGAAATTACCGAGACCTTAGAGGATGCGTTGTTTCATATACAACGCAACGGAAATGGCAAGATAATTTTTACCGATCTATCCATCAAATTGACA
>CAYXDM010000074.1:9734-10801 GCA_964463595.1 uncultured Aequorivita sp.
GAATAAATCAATAATGGCCTCTCTGGAAAAATGCCATAAATGGCGAGGAACGTCGTAGGCTGCCCAAAATTCTCCATAATGGGCAGCATCATAGCTTTTAAAATTTGGCACGGCAATTACAAGCGATCCATTTAGTTTTACTAAGTTGTTCAGTAAACCTTTAGTATGTTCCAGATTGGGAATATGTTCAAGAACGTGCCATAGGGTCACCACATCAAATTGTTCGCCTGTAAAATCGGAAAGAGATTTTTTTAAAGGAATTTCTTTTTTCGATGCTAGGTCTCTTGCCTTTTTATTCGGTTCCATACCATGGACTTCCCAACCATTATTAGCGGCTACTTTCAAAAAGTCTCCTGTTCCAGCCCCTACATCCAGGAGTGTACCCGGACCAAGATTTAGTATGGAAACGAGCGCGGCCTTGTTTCGCAAGGACCATTTTTTCACCACTTGATAAACCCAAGACAAAATGCCCTTTTTATTATCTGTGTGTGAGATATAATCCTCACTTTCATAATAACCTTCCAGCTCATCCAAACTCGGTTGGGGAACGGTCTTATAATACTTTCCCTTCCCATCATAAACCAGATAGAACGTTTCTCCGGAAACTAGAAAATCTTTTACTGAAAACGAATGTGGAGGATTTTTCACCAATATCAATTTAACAAATAAAATGTTTCACGTGGAACAATCGATCTACCTACCCATATACACGAGAAGGACAGAGACGTCATTAGGTGAAACCCCACTAATTCTGGAAGCTTGGGAAACGGTAACAGGACGGATTTTGGACAATTTCTCCCGCGCCTCATACGACAGGGACTTCAATTGTGAATAATCGAAAGAATCCGGAATCCTCAATCCCTCCAAGCGACTTAGCTTATCGGCATTATTCTTTTCCTTTTCGATATAACCTGAATACTTAACCTGAATTTCGGCCTGCTGTATTATCTCGGAATTCAATCCATTTTGCTCAATATAATCGGAAACAGACGGGATGGTCTTCATATCGTCCATTGTAATTTCTGGACGCGAAAAGAACTTAAACATTTTGTCACTTTGCTCCACTT
>CAYXDM010000075.1:0-10707 GCA_964463595.1 uncultured Aequorivita sp.
TCGTGTTGATCCAGCAAGGCGCCACAATTACGAAAGGGGAACTTTTCAACTATTTCAGGGATTTGCTCGAGGGATAGGTCTATGGATTTTTCGATTCTCCGATTATTGGCCTTTTAAAAGTTAGGACAGAGATCCAAGATTCACACCGAGCATCCGGCATCTATTCGTGTCTCAAGCTCTCAATCGGATCCAACCTGGCAGCCTTGGCCGCTGGATAGGAACCTGCAATGACCGCAACTATAAAGGTGATGACTGTGGCCCAAATCATTGCGGCCCATGGTAAACTGAAATCAAATTCGAAAATCTTGGCAAATGCAAATCCTGTTAATATGCCCAAGATTATTCCAAGAACACTTCCAAATTGGCCAATGACTATAGTCTCGATAAAAAATTGGGTCGAGATGGTTGCCCGCTTGGCCCCGAGAGCTTTTCTCACCCCAATTTCACGCGTGCGTTCACTTACGGAAACCAACATGATATTCATCAAGGCAATGGAAGAACCCAAGATGGTAATAATGCTGATGATCCACGCGGCCACACTCAAATACACCGTTATGGAGGCAATCCGGTTGATCAGGTCATCACTGCGTTCTATCCCGAAATTATTTTCCTCCACCGGACTCAGCTTTCGGATATTCCTGAATGTGATGATGGCCTCATCCTGCGCGGCTTCCATCATCTGTTTGTCGCCTACCTTCACGCTGATGTTGTAGTTGATGTTCGGCTGGGTATAGATTCCCCGAGCCACTTGCACCGGAATAAGCACTCGCAGATCTTGGTTGTTACCGAAGGAGGAGCCCTTGGATTCCAATATCCCAATAACCTTAAATCGTACCCCGCGAATGCTGATGGTTTTGTTTATGGGGTCTTCATTTTTAAATAGACCTTTAAGGAAATCAGAACCGAGAATACAGACTTTATTGTTGTTTTCAATATCAAAAACCGTAAAGTTCCGACCTGTGTCGATCTCCGTGCCCGTATTTTCCAGATAATTTTCGTTCACCCCATAAACCTGGACTTCTGGATCGGTTTTTTCGGAACCGTATTTTACTTCCGCCGCGGATGTTCCTTGAAACCAAAGGGAAGTTTTGGTCAGGGGAAAGTCATATTTATTAATAAATTCCCGGACGTCATTATAACTGATGATCGGATTTATCTTCTCCCGTTCTCCACTTCTATTGGAATGGACCTCGAATTCATATCGCTGAATGTTGAAGGTGTTTGCCCCCATCGATGCGAAATTGGTAGAAATGGTGTTCTCCAAGGCCTTTACAGCGCTCAGAATGCCTACCAACGCCCAGATCCCAATCCCGATAATAACTATGGTAAGGATGGTCCGTAGCAATTGACCCTTAATTGAATCAAGGGCAATGCGCACATTTTCCCGAAAGAGTGAAAACATATTTTAGTTTGAGTTACCCATTAGACTGCAAAACTTCGATAAAGTTACTATTATTTAGGATATTTGCGGTTTAAAGTTATGAGTGGGGAGTTGGTAGCGAGGAGTTATGAGTTACGAGGTACAAGTTACGAGTGCAACTGTTATCCGGCATCCGTCATCCAACACCCGTCTAATATCTCACGTCTAACGTCTAATATCTCACGTCTAACATCTAACATCTACAAATGAAACCATCCATTCCCAAAGGTACCCGCGATTTCAATCCGGAAGAAGTCGGCCGTCGTCATTATATTTTTGATACCATCAAGAAAAACTTTTCATTGTACGGCTTCCAGCCGATTGAAACTCCATCCTTTGAAAACAGTGAAACTTTGATGGGGAAATATGGGGAAGAAGGTGATAGGCTGATTTTTAAGATATTGAACAGTGGCGATTTTCTGTCGAAAGTTGATGATACTCTTTATACCGAAAAGGACAGTGGGAAAATCACCCCACAAATTTCTGAAAAAGCCCTTCGTTACGATCTTACCGTTCCTTTTGCCCGATATGTGGTGCAACATAGAAACGAAATAACCTTCCCCTTTAAACGCTATCAGATCCAACCCGTTTGGCGTGCCGACAGACCCCAAAAAGGGAGATTCCGCGAGTTTTATCAGTGCGATGCAGATGTGGTTGGATCAAAATCCCTGTGGCAGGAAGTAGAATTCATCCAGTTGTATGATGCGGTTTTTAGCGACCTCGGATTAAAGGACGTTACCATAAAAATCAACAGCAGAAAGATTTTGGCGGGAATTGCGGAGACCATTGGTGCAGAGGATAAGTTGATCGACTTTACCGTTGCTCTAGACAAACTTGATAAAATAGGGGAGGAAGGGGTAAAAAAGGAAATGCGCGAAAAGGGTATTCCCGAAATTGCACTGGAAAAATTACAGCCCCTGTTCTCTTTGGGAGGAAACGCCGTGGAACAATTGCAGAGCGTGGGGAAATTACTGGAAAATTCTGCCATTGGAATGCAAGGGGTTGGAGAGTTGGAGTTTATTGCAAAAACTATTGAAACCTTGGGTCTGCGTACTTCAAATTTCGAAATAGATGTAACCCTTGCCCGTGGATTGAACTATTATACGGGAGCTATTCTGGAGGTCTCGGCACCTAGGGAGGTCAATATTGGCAGTATCGGCGGCGGTGGCAGATATGACGACCTGACAAGCATTTTCGGCCTGAAGGACATCAGCGGAATGGGAATTTCCTTTGGTCTGGACCGAATTTATTTGGTGATGGAAGAATTGGCGCTTTTCCCCGAGGCGGTGTCTGAAAAAAGCAAGGTCCTTTTTCTCAATTTTGGCGAAAAGGAGGCTTTGTACGCCATGAAAGCCATCACACAATTACGCCTGGCCGGAATTGCCGCAGAACTTTATCCCGATTCGGCAAAAATGGGAAAACAAATGGGCTATGCCGACAAGCGCGCTATCCCATTTACGATCCTAGCGGGAGAATCGGAAATGGGACAGCAGGTTTTTACGCTTAAAAACATGAAAACAGGGGAACAAAGGAGCCTAGATTTGGAAGGTTTAAAATCCGCATTAAGTACCACTTAGTTTTTGAAATTTCACGTTCGGTTCAATAGTGAAATTATTCCTTCTCTTCCCTCTTGTGCAAATCATTCCCGGGCTGGGAGTAGGATGGTGGATCACTTGCCGGGAAAGTCTGATCGAGTTGTCTGTCTATCTCAGCTTCCTGTTTCTGCTTGTTTGTCCTGTCTTTTGAATCTTCCTTTTTGTAGGGATTATCATCGTGGGCGTTTTTCATGGCTTTATATTTTATTATGGATTTTTAAACTGTATTATTTCGCATCAAAATTAATTTCGGAATAGGCCGCTTTGGTGAGGGTAACATCGGCATCCTTTTCCTCTTTCAGGATTTCCTCAATTAAGGAAACTGCTTCCTTTTCGCCCAAGGTTTCGGCCCAGGAACTCAGGGTTCCATAAGATGCGATCTCATAGTGCTCAATTTTCTGGGAGGCCGCAATGATTCCAGCGTCACGTACTGGCCCTGGTTCTGAACTTTTCATGATATCCTCTCCTTCCTTGATCAATCCTTCCATCGCCTCACATTTTTCTGCTTTTGCTTTTTCCCCGAGAATGTCGAAGACTTTTTCCACCTTCTTCACCTGTTCTTCGGTAACGCTTAGGTGGTCCTCAAGCGCTTGGACCAATTTGGGCGTTGTGGCGTTCTTTATCATTTTCGGCAATGCCTTCGTAAGGGCTTTTTCCGCCCAATAAATATCTTTCAGACCATCCATCATCAATTCGCGTAAATCTTCTGCTGCGGACGATTTCGCCTTCAATTTGCCCTTATCGGAACTTTTTGTCTTACTTTCTGAAGCAGTGTCCTTGCTTTTGGAACCGGTGGTTTTGTTTTTCGCTTGAGTAGCCATAATTCTTCCTGTTTAATGGTTATTATTTTTTTGTTTCAAATGTAATGGACGATGTTACTCGCATCAAAATAGCTTAACTATCAATTAACGTCGATTTAATAATATCGTTAATAAAAGTTGGAAGCATTTGGGATTCTATTGTTGCCAATTGAAATTGTATTCAAATATTCATAATAGCGAGGGTTGAATTGCGGTTTCCGCATAACGGTCTCTGCGCATTGTTAAAGATTCTTGCAAGATGGCTTTCGTACCTGATGTACACTACACCCATCCATCCCAGAATACAGGTACGCGCGGTTTTCAATGAGGGAACTTCCCTTTATTATAACTTTGGAAATTATTAAATGGAAAATATATCGATTTAAGAAGGTCTCCCAACCTATCTATCTTATTTTTGTGATTTTAATCATTGTACCCTAATGGACTTTGAGATAATATTGTCAGTCTCGGGGGTCTTAGATATTTCACCAAAAATCCTGTCGAATATTTACCTTATTGAAGTCAGGTAAAGGAAAACCTTCACGTATGAAAGATAGACAAGGCAACAAGGCGATTTACATAGCCACAACAGAACCAAATAGCGGAAAATCCATAGTTTCATTGGGTCTTATGCAGTTATTGTTGGGCAGGGTTGCCAAAGTAGGCTATTTCAGGCCTATCATTGATGATTTGGCTGTGGGAGCTGTGGACAACCATATCAACACTATGATCCAAGCCTTCAATTTGGAATTGGAGCCCGATGAAGCCTACGTCTTTACTCGAAAGGAAGTTATCCATAAGAAAAACGAAGGTAAAAAGGACGAGATCATTGGTAGCATCATCGAAAAATATAAATCCTTGGAGGATCGCTTTGACTTCATTCTGGTCGAGGGCACCAGTTTCTCGGGGGAGGGCTCGATTATTGAATGGGATATCAATGTATTGATTGCCAAAAACCTGGGAATCCCGGCAATAATCATTGCAAGTGGGGTTGGAAAAACTCTCGATGGCCTGGTAAGCCATTTATTGATGGCATACGATTCCTTCAAGGACAAACATGTGGAAGTCCTTTCGGTGGTGGCAAACAAAGTACAACCCGAAAACGTAGAACTTGTTATAAACGGTTTGCGGCATGATCTGCCCAACCAGGTCCTGGCTTATGCTATTCCTTTGAATCCCATATTGGCAAATCCCTCAATAAAGGAAATTGTGGAAGCCCTGGACGGAAAAGTGCTATTTGGTGATTCCAATCTAGACAATCAGGCCGGACATTTTAGCGTGGGTGCCATGCAATTGCCCAATTATTTAAATTATCTTGGAGAAAAAAGTCTGGTAATTACTCCGGGCGACCGGGCCGATATAATTCTAGGGGCCTTGCAGGCAAATATCTCGATCAATTACCCTACTATATCTGGCATTGTCCTAACTGCCGGCCTTATGCCTGGGGAATCTGTTTTAAAACTCATTGAGGGATTATCGGATATCGTTCCCATTATTTCCGTTCAGGGGGGAACCTTCTCGGTAACAAATGCCATAGGAAATATCCAATCGCGTATATATGCGCAAAACGTCCACAAAATAAATACTTCAATAAGCGATTTCAGAAAGTATATCGACGAGGATACCCTGGTTGATCGAATAATTACCTTTGAAACCTCCGGGATAACTCCGAGAATGTTTCAATATAATCTGTTGAAGACGGCACGGGCAAACAAAAAACACATTGTCCTGGCAGAAGGCCTTGATGAGCGAATTTTAAAGGCCACCCAACAATTGGTGGACCTGGATGCTGTAAACATCACCCTGCTCGGCAATAAGGAAGAAATTAGGGAAAAAATAACCGCCCTGGGCCTTGGATTGGAATTGGACAAGATCAATATTATAGACCCCATCACCTCCATTCATTTTGATGATTACGCCCAGACTCTTTTTGAACTTCGAAAGCATAAAAATATAAACTTGGCGATGGCCAGGGATTTAATGGAGGACGTTTCCTATTTTGGTACCATGATGGTTCAAAAGGGAGACGCCGATGGTATGGTTTCCGGGGCAATGCACACCACCCAACACACCATTAGACCTGCCCTGCAACTCATTAAAACCAAACCTGGATTTTCCATCGTTTCCTCTATATTCTTTATGTGCCTGGAAGATCGTGTGTCAATCTATGGAGATTGTGCCATTAACCCCAACCCCACGGCGGAGCAATTGGCGGAGATTGCCATTTCCTCGGCCGGAACCAGTTTGGCTTTTGATATCGAACCGAAAATTGCGATGTTGTCCTATTCCTCGGGGAGCTCCGGAGCGGGGGAGGACGTTGAGAGAGTGAGGGAAGCAACGGCAATTGTCAGAAACAAAAGGCCGGAACTTAAAGTGGCAGGCCCTATTCAGTATGATGCCGCCGTGGATATCCTTGTGGGCCAATCCAAAATGCCGGATTCCGAGGTCGCCGGGCAGGCCAGTGTTTTGATCTTTCCGGATTTAAATACGGGAAACAACACTTACAAGGCCGTACAAAGAGAGACCAAGGCACTGGCCATTGGCCCGGTTATCCAAGGTCTCAATAAACCGGTAAACGATCTGAGCCGTGGCTGTACGGTGGAAGATATTTTCAATACAGTTATAGTTACAGCAATCCAGGCCCAGGATACTTAAAATTCATTTTCAAACCTTGTTTACGCGGCCCTATTACAAACACATTGATTTTAACCGTGATCGAGCCTAATACCTCAACGCCTTAATTTGAATTCAATTCAATAATAATATTCCGATGACAACTTCACTTAACCATTCTAAAGAAAATATGAAAATATTGGTCATCAATTCCGGCAGTTCCTCCATAAAATTCCAATTGATACAAATGCCAATGGGTGAAGTTCTATGTTCTGGAATTGTGGAAAGGATTGGACACCAAGACTCAATTTTGAAATATAAGACCGGTCTGATAGAGGTCCATCAAAATGACGGAATCGAAACCCATAAAACTGGACTCAAAAAAATCGTCGATTTATTACTCGACACTGAAGTGGGAGTTATTCGGGGAAGTAACGAAATTGATGTTGTGGGCCATAGGGTCGTGCACGGGGGCAATGCTTTTTCGGATATCACGTTCATAACCGATGTGGTGAAGAAGGAAATTGAAGATCACTCAGCTTTGGCCCAGTTGCATAATCCCCATAATCTTGAAGGGATTGTTGTTGCGGAACAGCTTTTTCCCCTTGCCAAACAAGTTGCCGTATTCGATACCGCCTTCCATCAAACCATTCCTTTACATGCGAAAAAATATGCCATTCCCAACGAATTGTTTGTTGAGGACGGCATTCAGCTATACGGATTCCACGGTACCAGCCATAAATATGTTTCGGCCAAAGCCATAGCCTATTTGGAACTTCAAAAATCGAGACTCATAACCGTACATTTGGGGAATGGTTGTAGCATGAGTGCCGTAATGGACGGAAAAAGTGTGGACCACAGTATGGGATTTGGCACAACCACCGGCCTGATTATGGGCACCCGTAGCGGCGATATAGATCATTCCATTATTTTCCATCTCGTTAATTCCTTAGGCTACAGTTTAGATGAAGTAAACAGGGTGTTGACCAAGGAAAGTGGAATGTTTGGCCTCACTGGATTTAGCGATCTAAGGGATATTGAGGCAGGGGCCGACCAAGGTGATGAAGATTGTTTGCTCGCCCTTAAAATGAACGCTTACCGCATTAAAAAATATATAGGCGCTTTTGCCGCGGTGATGAATGGTGTGGATGCCATAGTTTTCACCGGGGGCATAGGCGAAAATTCCATTTACCTCCGAAAACTCATCTGTGCCGATATGGAGTATCTGGGAATCAAACTGGATGATCAAAACAATGGAATACGCACAGATGAGGTCCGGGAAATAAACGCCACCGATTCCCTCACAAAACTCTTGGTGATTCCTACAAAGGAAGAGCTGGAAATCGCAGAGCAGGCATTTCAGTTGATCAGAGGTTGAAAGGCTTTTGGCACATAGTATAAATTGGTAGCGTATCTCAGGTCTTTGGATTTTCGGTCTCAGACTTCAATATCCATCATCCGACATTCCAATTTCATCCCGCATCAGTACCCCCCAAGCACATCCTACTTCTTGAACATAAAATAAACGGCCAGGATAAGAAAAATAAAGGATATTATATGATTGAGCCGAAAGGTTTCGGTCTTAAACACCAGGAGGGTGAAACCTACAAAAACGACCAGGGTAATGACTTCCTGTATCACTTTTAACTGCAAAAGGGAAAAAGGGCCACCATTGCCACTATACCCAATTCGGTTTGCCGGGACTTGGAACATATATTCAAAGAGGGCAATGCCCCAGCTTATGAGAACTATGGCTATCAACCCCAGTTTGTTGAACCATTTCCATTCGGCGAATTTTAGGTGCCCATACCATGCAAGGGTCATAAAGGTATTGGAAAGAACGAGGAGGCAGATGGTTAGTACGGCTTTCATGGATTGAGGAATTTAGCGTGAATATTTCTTTCTTTTTATGAGGCGTCTCTCACTTTCATCCATCTGGGCCCCGATAAAGGGCAGGCGTGGAGCGAGAAAATAACCCGTTAAACTGGCAAACAGAATTGGAATAAAATAAGTAAACCCAGTGAGTGTGGCCAAAAGAATGGTAGTGCTCATAGGGGTTCTCGTTACGCAGGAATTGATTGCCGCCATACAGCTCACAATGGCCAAGGAGAGACTAAGGGAAGGAAAAACGGTATGGATCAATAATCCCATCGCGGTACCACAGAAAAACAACGGAATGATGAACCCACCGCGCCACCCCGATGTAACTGTAATGGCAATGGCAATAATCTTGAAGATCAACACCGCGGCCAGAAATTGGACCGTGCCATTTGTCTGAAGTAGATCGTTGATTTCATAATGACTGAAATACCGGGTCAGGGGAAGGTAGAAGGCAATGGTTCCCAAAAGGATCCCGCCAATAAATGTTTTGACGTAAATGGGAGTTTTCATTTTCCTGAATAGCGTTTTAAAAAATTTTGCGCAAAAGATAAAGGCCCATCCCACGACAGTTCCGATTATTGCGAAAAATACCGCCCAGGCAAAGTCAAAAAAAGTTTCCATTTCGTAAGCGGGAATATCCCACATAGGCCCCAAGCCAAGCTGGACAATAATGGCGAAGACGACATAACTGAAACCACTGGCAACCAATGCCGGAATAATTGCCTTATAATATTCCACGGAATGTTTATGGTGAAGGATTTCCAGTGAAAATAAGCTCCCACCCAAAGGAGCGCCAAATAGAGCAGTAAAACCTGAGGCCATTCCTGCAATACTCAAGGAACGCAAGTCCTCACCCTTTATCCTCAGGATTTTTCCCAATAAGGTGCCTGTGGAACCCGTAACCTGGACCAAGGGACCTTCGGGGCCCAAGCTGCCACCGGAAGCAATACAGAGAAGGGAGGAGAGCACCATGGATGGATTGTTTTTGGGATCCAGTCGCCCCTTGTTGAACCGGATGTTGTTTACCATTAGCTCCATTTCCCCCGGATCGCCAATAAAATATATTATCAATCCCGCCAGCAGTCCACTAATGGCCATTACGGGAATGACCAACCATCCTTGCCAGGCACCAAGAAAATCGGTCAATAGCACCAATACGATCCAATAGGTGCCAGAAATTATTCCGCCCAGAAGCCCGAGAAGAGCCCAAAGAATGAACATTCTACTAAATACGAATGGGTTGAAACGGATAGGGTGATCTAAAAGGTTCGCATACGAAACCAATTTTCTTCTACGCCCAATTTTCATCTCCGGAGTTTTTTAGAGTTGAAGGTATAAAAATATGCGATTTAGTGCGGAAACTTAGGACTACCCGTGGATGGACTGATGTTTTCCCAAATCCTTCATCACCTCTGCCTCAAACGTCAACAGGTCCTGCCATTTTTCATCTACTTCCTCCCGATCGCCGTATTGGCGCGCAAAACCCAGAAACATGGTATAGTGGTTGGCCTCACTGATCATTAGTTTTCTATAAAATTTAGCCAGTTCCGGATCTTCAAGTTGTTCGCTCAACAATCTAAACCGTTCACAACTCCTTGCTTCAATCAATGCCGCATACAATAATCTATGCACCAATTGGGTCGTCCTACTTCCCCCTTTTGGGAAAAACTGCACGATCCGTAAAACATAGTCATCTTTTCTATCGCGGCCCAGAACCCATCCGCGTTCCAAAATTTTATCGTGTACCATTTTGAAATGACCGATTTCCTCCTTTATCAGTACAATCATTTCCTGGACCAATTCCGTATATTCCGGAAATCCCACTATCAGGGAAACCGCAGTTGATGCCGCCTTCTGCTCGCACCACGCGTGGTCCGTTAAAATGTCCTCGATGTTTTTTTCCACAATATTTACCCATCTCGGATCTGTGGGAAGTTTTAAGCCTAACATAATGATTGTTTTTCGTGAATATTATTTACGATCCAAATTCTTAAAAAGAGGTTAAACATCCAGGTCAAATTCCTGTCGAAGTTTATCGATCAATGGATTTTTTTCCATCAATTTTTCAAATTTTTCCCTTGGGGAATAGGCATATTTTTTTTCTTCCTTTTCATTGACGGTTATCTCCAGATCCACTTTGTGATTTTGGAGCTTCTCTCTCAAAAAGGCCAAAAGTTCAAACTTGGCACTTTCCATTTCCATTTTAATTGTATTATTTGGAAATTCAAGGTGTATAATGTGTCCTTCCAATCTTGGAGTACCCATGGTAAGATGTGATAAAAGGTTGAATCTCCCTTCCTTTTCCACGAGTTTTGAATATGCCCGCCAGGCGACCTGCATTTCTTCCTCAGAAAACCTTTCTGACGGAAAATCTTCCTTTTCAGGTTGGTTGGCAATA
>CAYXDM010000076.1:0-10654 GCA_964463595.1 uncultured Aequorivita sp.
TCGAGCGTCCCCTTTGCGTATCTGGTGGAGATCGGCCATTGGATTGGGTATCATAGAACGGAATTTATAGCAATAAAACTCCTTATAATCCAGGCCATTGCGTTTCTGTTTAAAGAAAATAGGGCCTTTGGATTCCAACTTTATCAATAATCCCAATAATGGGGTAAGCCAGGACAACACGCAAATAACTACCAGAAGGGACAGCACAATATCAAAGCCCCGTTTCAAAAATTTGTTAAAGGGTTCATCAATGGGAATTTTGCGCATCGACAAGATTGGCAGCACCCCATAATAAGAAAAATCAAGTCTTTTGCTAAAGATCTCCTTATTGTCTGGGAGAAATTTCAGGACTTTCAGATTGTTGTCCACAAACTCTATGAGCTTTGCCATTTCCTTGTTGCTCAATTCCGCAACAGAGGCATAAATCTCTTCTATATTCTCCTTTAGAACATACTTCATAGATTCTTCCAGGGCTCCCTCCTGCTTTACATCAAAAGTTTTATACAACTTATATCCATATACTGGATTGGTGATAAAGAACTTGCGGAGTTGATCGGTTTTTTGGTTTAAGCCTATGATCACCACCTTGCGTACATTTCCGCCCAGATACAACCGGAAGTTTTTCAAAAGAAAATAGATTCCAAATTTCACTATTGAAATGCAGAGCATCACCCAAAAGATATATTTAAAGATAATGAGTGGGGAAATGCTATACTGATTATAAAAGCCGAAAAAGGAAAAGACGATCAGCATAAAGATTACTCCCTGTTTTCCGAGGAGGGACATGATATAGGCTATATGGGTAAACCGATAGATTTCATAGAACCCGGAACGCAGGGAGAGCAAAATCCACGCAAGGGTCAAAAATATCACATAATTAAAATAAGGAAAGGAGTCAAACCAGTGGAATGCCAAAAAATGGATAAAGAAAAGATCTATTCCATAAGAAATAGGCCTTATAAACCCTGAATATCTTCCGCTCCTAAACATGTATTCCTTATCTGTTGTGCCTTGAAAAATCCTTATGTTCACTTTTAAAAAGCTCTTGGGGGGAGAGGCTCTTAAAATACTCAAAGGTTCGCTTCATTCCTTCTGCCCTGGAAACCTTAGGTTCCCATCCCAAAATTTCCTTAGCCCTGGAAATATCGGGTTCCCGCTGCAAGGGATCATCCTCGGGCAAGGGTTTGAATATAATTTTCTGATCGGTATTGGTAAGCTTCAAAATTTCCCGCGCAAAATCCAAAATGGTTATTTCTCCTGGATTTCCTATGTTTACCGGCAGGTGATAATCACTTAACAAAAGCCTATACAGGCCTTCAATTTGATCGTCCACATAACAAAAAGAGCGGGTCTGCAGGCCATCTCCAAAGACCGTCAGGTTTTCCCCTCGAAGCGCCTGGCCCATAAAAGCCGGAATCACCCTTCCGTCATTCAGGCGCATCCGTGGGCCGTAGGTATTAAAAATGCGCGCAATCCGGGTTTCCAGTCCGTGGGTACGGTGATAGGCCATGGTTATGGATTCCTGAAATCGTTTGGCTTCGTCATAAACTCCACGGGGACCTATTGTGTTCACGTTGCCGTAATAATCCTCCGACTGCGGATGGACCAGAGGATCTCCATAAATTTCAGAGGTGGAGGCTATTAGAATCCGGGCATTTTTTTCCCTTGCCAATCCCAAAAGGTTATGGGTTCCTAAGGATCCTACCTTTAAGGTTTGGATCGGTATTTTTAGATAGTCAATAGGGCTTGCTGGGGAGGCGAAATGCAGAATATAATCTACTTTCCCGGGAACGTGAACAAACTTGGTAACATCGTGATGGTAAAACTCAAATGCTTCCAGTTTAAATAAGTGCTCAATATTTTTTAGATCGCCCGTAATCAGATTGTCCATTCCGATAACATGATAGCCCTCCTTTATGAATCTATCACAAAGGTGTGAACCTAGAAATCCCGCAGCGCCGGTTATGAGAACTTTTTTCAATTTATTTTACATTAATAACGCGCAAAAATACAATTTTGCTTCACCTTAATACTTTTTAACCTCCTTGAATTTGAGAGACTGGGCACCGTTCATAATCATGATCAATATAAAACCGATGTAATAGGCCCCAATTTGACGGTGGAAGACATTTTCAATCAAACAGTACATCACCAATATTGCCAACATCGCGGTGGGCAAAAACCGTTTACGGACCGATAGGAAACTTACGACAATAAAAAGCACAAAAATCAATAACGCAATAAACCCGGCACTGAGATAAAAATCCAAAAATTGGTTGTGCGTATTATATTTTTTGGCAATAAACGTGGCTCTTTTGTCCGGATCTGCAATCTGGGACCCATAACAGGATAAAAGCTTGTTTTCCGTGGCGACAAACCCATCTCCGGTGAAGGAGAAATTTTCGGCATCGATAATGCTGGCGGCACATTCCCAGACTTCCGCCCGAAGTTCATAGGTTCTGGTGTTTTCGATAAATGTCGAGGAGTTTTCTGGATTTCCTCCCGCACTTTCGTTCTTCATCAGAAAAAACAGGCCAATAATTGCAAAGATCGCGGTAGTGGCGACAACAACTTTCCATATTTTTCGCTGACCATAGAATTGGCCGATCAACAAAGCAACAAAAAGGGAGATTGTAGCAATTTTTGATGCGATCAGGATGAGGAACAAAACATTTATAAAGATATTGCCTAAATGGTAGTTATTGTTGGGATGGTATTTTTTATTGATGGATTGGAAGGAAATCAAAATACTGAAGGTGCTGAGAAGTCCCAAATACAGTCTATCGATCAACAACGATTCCACCACTTGTGGCGAGTTTCCCCATTCAAAATTTCCCGTATCGTGGGTAATGAGCACAAAATTAAAAACGGAGAAGAGTATAGCCGCCAGGGACGATAAAATGATTGCCATTTTGATCTTTTCTGCCGACTCCGAGGAGGTATCCATATTCGAGATCGGTATAAAGAGAATGGCCAGCCCCAAGGCGATCAGGACTTTTTTTATGATATTTAAATCCTCCAACCATCTATCGGCCGCTAAGGAATTCAAACAGAGATAGACAAAAAGTGCAGCAAATACGGCAATGGGTAGGATCCTGATTTTTTTAAAATCGCTCCTTTTTATAATAAATGGAAAAGTGACCAACAATATGACCAAAAGTATATTTGGGAGCGCCCGAATGTAATTATCAAAGGGAATAATGAGGTAGAGCAGCAAAAAAGCATACGGATATATGGCGGAAAGCAGTATCCTCATTGGTTGTTAAAATTTTAGGGGAAGATAGAAAACTCCAGTGAGAATTTAGATGTAGCCGGAGAGTTTTTGGAAGGGTGACACATGACGGATGTTTTCAAAGTAGTGTGCCATTGTTTGATGGGAGTAGGTTCTGGTAAAGATCTAAGGTTCTTTGGGTCATTTGTTCTAGTTTGAAATGTTCATGAAAGCGAGCGAGTGCGTTTTTTGAAAACCTATCATTTAAATCTTTGTTTTCAGTGATTAGTTTAATGGCGTTGGCTAGTGCTTTGGCATTTTTTGCGGGCACAACGAGTCCTGTTTCTTGATGGGTATTTACCCACGATGTGCCAGAGCCCATTGAGGTGGAAATTACGGGGCAACTGCTAGCCATCGCTTCTAACAAGACGATTCCAAATGCTTCGGATCTTTCAATAGAAGGAAGACAGAAAACATCGGCTCGATTATAATATTCAGCCAATTCAGTTTCGGGGATTTTACTGATAAGTTTAACTTTTTCCTGTAAATTATTATCTTCTATTTGTTTCTGCAATTTTTCTTTTAACACACCGATCCCCCCAATTAAAATTAGAGTATTGGCATCTAGATATTTTGCGGCCTCTATTAAATATTCAAACCCTTTGTAATAGATAAGACGTCCTAGACTGAAAATAACCTTTTTATCATTATACTTTAAAACCAGTTTATCACGGAATTTTAAATTTTCCGTTAAATAGGAATCGTCAATTCCCAGAGGAATTACATAGCATTTATTCTTGTATGGTTTAAGGTCTTTTGAACTCTCTAAGTAATCAGGAGAAGTAACGATTATTGCATCCGCCTTTTTCAGAATATGGGTCTGGAACGCTTTATAACCAACCTTTACCAGTTTCTGTTTAACGATATCCAAATGCCAGTGGAGTACGATTTTGCCTTTAAAAGGAAGAAATTGAAAAGCGAGTGCGGCTGTGGGGTTGGGCATATGAATATGAATAATGTCATAGTCTTTATAAATCTCTCTAAGGTCTTTAAATATTGAGAAAGAAATGGGCGTGGAGAATTTGGTCATCCAGACTGCTGTTCTATGAATTTTATATCCTTTATACGTAACTTCTCTGCCTACTTCATGATTGAAGCAAAATACATCCGTTTGCACACCTTGTTGAATAAGGGTTTCAACCAAATCAAAGTTGACCTTTTCAATGCCGCCTAAAAATGGAGGGTAATATTTACCGATGTGAAGAACTTTCAAAACCGCGTTGTCTTTTAATTATTGTGTGAATTCCGTTTAAGCAAATCTCGGGTTTATTTTTTGAAATAGAAATCGTACAGATTATCTATAAACCCATAAGAGAATCCTCCTGGATTGAACAACTGTGAGAATTCTATAGTAGCTTCAATTTTCCATAGTTTTATCTTCCTGTAGAAAAGGGTTTAATAAACTAAAACTATAAGGGTTACAATTGCTATTCGGGAAACGATTAAAAAAATAAAGAAGATATATGTCGGAAAGCAGTATCCTCATTGGTTGTTAAAATTTTAGGGGAAGATAGAAAACTCCAGTGAGAATTTAGATGTAGCCGGAGAGTTTTTGGAAGGGTGACACATGACGGATGTTTTCAAAGTAGTGTGCCATTGTTTGATGGGAGTAGGTTCTGGTAAAGATCTAAGGTTCTTTGGGTCATTTGTTCTAGTTCATGATTTTTTCATTTACAAAGGACCTTAGGTCATTTTCGAAATTTGACACCTCAAATCTTTCAGCGTTCTTTCTTATTTCATTAGGATCAAATAGGATTTCGTCAAAATTTTCCAAACTTTGTAATAAACTAGACGAATTATGCTCCCTAAAGAAAAGTCCGGTTTTATTTTCAATTACGGTTTCAAGAATCCCTCCTCGGCCATAAGCAATTACAGGAGTTCCGCACGCTTGAGCCTCGATTGGAGCAATTCCGAAATCTTCGATTCCTGCATGGATAAAAGCCTTCGCTCCACTGATATATTCAAACACTTTCTCAGAACTTAAGAAGCCTGTGAATGTTATATTATCATTTGCTTTCCTCTTTAATAGTTCCAGTTGACTTCCATTACCTATAACAATAAGCCTTTTATTAGTTTTATTGAATGCATTTATAATAATGTCAAATCTCTTATAAGGCTCTATTCTTCCAACAGCCACAAAGTAATCTTTCTTTTCGGATTGTAAATGGAACTGTGATAGGTCTACAGGAGGATAAATTACAATTGAATCACGATTATAAGTTTTTTTAACCCAATCCTGAACAAATTTAGAATTGGATATTATATAATCCGGCCGCTGAGCTGCTTTAACATCCAGACTCCTCAGATATCCCTTTAAAGGATCGATTAAGAACTTGACCTTCCCAAAATACAATTCATAATCCTCCCATAGATATTTTTGGTTTCTAGCTTGAAAGTATGAGATGTGGATCTGATTTGCTGAAGATTTTTGGACTCCCTTTGCTATGGCATGGGAAGAGGAAATAATAAGTTTTACGTCCCTTTCTACTTTAATATTTCGTAAACCTCTATAAAAAAAGGGGAAAAAGAAACGGAACCTCGATCCAAAAATTTTCAAAAAACTCTCCTCCACGGTTAAGACATCTCCCGAAAACATCTTGGTTTTATCCCGTAGATCCATCAAATCCACTAGTGCATAACACCTATCAAACTTAAAAACCTTGCATAAGGATTTTATGACACGTTCCGCTCCACCATACATATCTAACCAATCTACTACTAAAACCGTTTTCACATTATACTTCATCAAGAATCTCATTTTGTGGTTGGTGTACCTTGGAAAAATGATTTATTAATAGGAACGCTAATATTAGCCCAAAATAATATGCTCCAACCTGTCTATTAAGAAAATTCTCTACTAAAGCAAAGAAAAAAATTGTTATCAATAAAGCAGTGCTGAAATAATCCTTTCTGTTTTTTATAAATAATACCACAAATAGCATAAAAAACATTAAGAAACTAATAATTCCTGTACCCAGATACAAACCAAGAAATTGATTGTGGGTATTATAGCGTTGTGAGATGTACCAATCCCTGCGATCCGGATTTTCGGCAATATTCCAAGCATAGCAATCCACCAATTGATCTATGGTTGTTTCAAAACCGAGCCCAGTAATAAGTTTTATTCCTTTTGGAGCAATTTTGACGGCGCAGTCCCAGATCTTTGTTCTTGGCTCCATCAAAAATAGCCTTTCCTTAAATGAACGATTAGGATTTGAAGTAGTGAGTAAAAATCGTTTCTTGATATTATCATTTAGTCCAAAGGCCAAAAGTGCTACTAAAAGTACCGATCCTAAACTCAGTAAAAAAGTCTTCAAATTGAATTTTATAAAGAAGAATCGAATTGCGATTAATATCAACAACGTAATAATGGCCATTCTAGACACTATTAACACCAGAAACAAAATATTGACAGTGATATTTACCCAATGAAACCCATTTAGAAAATTTGAATCATTTTTAAGTATTCTATAGGAAATTATAATGCTGATCAAGCATAATAACCCAAGATAAATCCGGTCCATAGGAAGGGTTTCCACTGGATTCATTCCTGTTCCAAACTCAAAGGTCCCCGATTGAAAAATTAGGATTCCAATTTGGACGACGGAGAAAGTTATGGCTGCAAGGGAAGAACAAATAATTCCGTATTGGATATACTTAATTTTCTGAAGTGGAAGGGATAAAAAAATAATTGCCAAGGGTGAAAAAACTTTAAGAACCACTGAGAGGTTTTCATCGAGTTTAGAAAAAACAAGGCTGATAAGGATTAAATATACCGCGAAAACAATATATAGAAGAAACGATATTTTATCCTTGACTTTTTGGAAGTCTGCTCTATTCACGACGAAAGGGTAGAGACCAAACAAGACCAAAAGAAGAATATTTGGAACCGCTGTAATATACTTAAAAAACGGAAGTGCCATAACCATGGCAAAAAACACAAACGAATATATATATTCTATAGTTTGCCTCATGTTGAAAGCTCTTTTAGAAGTCTTTTTTCTTCCTTAAGCTGGTGATTAATACTCTTCGGCCAAATTTTAAAGAGGAAAAGATCGTAATCCCAATATATTCAATAAAATTTATCGACTTCATCTTATAAGCTAATTTTATGTTTTGCAGTTCTCCACGTTCCATTTTCCAAATATTCTTGCTTAATCCTGAGTGGCCAAAAGAAGGTTTACCAAAACCGGTGGTAACCAAGCTTTCGTTGTACAAATAACAATTATATTTAAAGGAAATCCTTAAAAAATAGTTTAAGTCTTCTGAATGACTCAACTCCTCATCAAAATAACCCACGTCCTTAATTATTTTCCTTTTAAAAAGGACGGTAGGCGTCAGTAAGAAATTTTTGGCCAATAATAATTTAGAAGGAATCTTCGTTACTTTATCAAATCTGAAACCGAAGAAAATCTTAAATTTTTCACCATTTCTATTGGTGGCTAAAAAGTCTATTTCGCTATTATCACTAAACGCTTTTAACTGTAAAGAAATTTTATCCTTGTGCCAAACGTCATCGCTATCCAACAAAGCGATATATTCTCCCGTAGCTCGTTTTAAACCAACATTTCTAGCGGCTGAAGCACCTTTATTCTCTTGATGAAAATAAAAAATCTTAGTTTTAGGATGAACTGACATAAACTCTTCAATGAGCTCTTTGGAGGAATCCGTGGATCCATCATCAATCAAAAAAATCTCAAAATTATCAAAGGTCTGATCTATAACCGATTGTAAAGTCTTTTGAATAGTTTTTTCTGCATTATAGACTGGTATCACAACACTTATCAACGGATTCATCAAAATTTATTTTGAACGGCAAATATATTGGATTTTAAATGTTTTCCTTTGTTTTTGGAAGTAGTTATTGGTTTACTTCAATTGAATGAATATTCTATGTTAAGATTAGGTAGGCACCCATGCCCAATATTTGTTCACAGACATTAGAAATTACAAGAAATCGCAAGACCTAAAATGAGGGAGAAAACGTTTTAATCACAACGAGGTTTATAAAACAAAATTTGCAAACGAAAGTTTTCTGGGATAGAGAGTTTTAGAATATTATGGATACGAATTTAATTAAAGTGATTCACATGGGCTAAATTCGGAGTTATTATTGTTATGCTTCACAGGCGGAAATGATACCTCAAAAATTCGACCTTAAAAGAAGACGGGGTATTCATATTGCAATAATTACTGCCTTGAAATAATTATCTTCGCCTAAATTTATTCCTTTGAAAAATCCAAAAAAAATAACCTTTGAAGGCTTTTACGGTTTTAAAAATGCGGGAGATGACGCCTTCGTGGAAGTTGCTTCTTGGGGCTCCCATGAATACTGGAACTGTCAAGATAATGCTTTTCTGGGAGCCCATCTACCCAAGGTGAAGCATGGAATAAACCGGAACCAATATTTCCCCCAAATTAAAGGTTTAGACAGGCTCAACCTTATTCGTCATTTAGCAAAATCGGATTATCTAATCTCCGCCGGAGGCTCTACTTTCGGTGAGCTTCCTCCTCATAGCAATAAAGCGGTTTCTAAACTATTTAAAAGTTTAAAACCCAGCTTAAAACTTGGAGCTATAGGAGTGTCTCTCGGTCCCTTTAGAACAGTTCAAAATGAAAAAGATGTTATAAAATATTTAAAGTCTCTAGATTTTTTGGCACTAAGGGACGATCGTTCCTATCAATACTCCTGTTCGTTGGATTTACCGTATCAACCTATTAAAGCTTTTGATCTGGCAGCCCTTCTTCCTTTAGTTTACGCAGCGGACAATTATCATAATCCAAAGCGAAATGGTAAGACGATCGGGATTAGCATTTGTAACTACGAAAGCTATGTGGGCGGAGATTTAAGGAAGGAACGAAAAAGGAATGACTACTTTAAGCGATTGGTGGAACAAATTGCATCACAAACCGAAGTGAATTTCAAAGTTTTCATATTCAACGGGAATCCAAAAACCGGAGATTTAGATGTTTCCAAAAAGTTAATTGAAAATATTGATACCATGCGATTCGACATTATTCCCTATTTAGGAAATGTAGAAAAAACTTGGAAAGAAATATTGAGTTGTGATTTAATGATATCCACTCGCCTACACGCTAGCATATTTGCGTGTTATGCCGAAGTTCCATTTATGCTATTGGAGTACCACAGAAAATGTACAGACTTCTTAAATGATGTAGGACAGGATAAAAAATATAGACTTTACGATGCGGAAGTTCCCTTAAATGAGATCTTTCCAACGATAATTGAGATACTATCCGGCGAATATAATACACCGTCTCATTTGGATGCAACAATTTCACTTTCACGGAGGAATTTTACACATACAATACCTTTACTTTAAGATTCGGGGATTTTTATTTTTATTATTTTCCTCATCTAATTTCGGATTAACCAGATGGATAAGGATTGCAAGGCAAATCCAGAAACCATAAAGCCGGAAGCTGTCAATCTGCAACCAGTTTATATATATCCCTACAAAAGAAACCAGCAATACAATAGCCAATATTTTTTTATCTCCAGAACTTTCCACAACAAGCTTTCGACACTTCAGTAGGATTGAGATTAAAAACAAAAGAAATATGGCAATCCCTATGATTCCCGTTTCCGCTAAAATGCGAATATACACATTGTAACCGGGAGGGAAGGAAGTTAGGAATTGGTCTGTATAATATAAAGTAAATTCATAGTTGTTATACGTTGCCCATATAGGATAATGGAATCTATTGTGATAGGTTTGTTGGCCAAATCCCACACCCACTATTGGATTTTCCTTAAAGACCTGAATATTTGAATATTGAATCCCTAATCGTGATTTGTTCGAGACATTGTCGGTAAGGTTAGATTTAAAATCCAAGGATTCGATCTTCTTTTCAATTTCAGCAATAACTTTTTGAGAATTTGCGGCAACTATAACTGTTAAAGCACAGACCGCAGTTCCCAAGAAAATAAACACATATTTGCGAAATCTTTTATTAAAGAACAATATGAAAAGAAAAACCAATAGCTGTACGGAAATTACGACCAATCCCGTCCTGGATCCGGAAAAGAAAGTTAAGAGCAGGATCAAAAATGTAGGGATGAACTTTTTAACACCTTTAGATGTCAAAATATAGCTGAACATCCAGCCAGCAATAGTAATGAGATATATTGCCAAATAAGGCGATTCTTGCGCAATGGAAGAAATTCTATCGCCATAAACATTTACTGTCAAAAAGGGAAAATAATTGAATAGATCAATTATAGGTCTGACGGTATCAATTTTAAAATAAACAATAAGAGTTTCAAGAAAACCGTACACAGAGGCCACAATGAGAGAGCCTAAAAACACCATTCGAATATAAACAAGTATCTCCAGGATGGTCATTTTGCGCAATACATTC
>CAYXDM010000077.1:0-10582 GCA_964463595.1 uncultured Aequorivita sp.
TTGGCAGAAAAAGCGTTATAAAAAATTATTTAAAAGATAAGAAGAAATAATGTCTACAACTCCCGGCCCTATTCCTGAGTGCCATGGGTATCAAATAAATAGATTAAACTTGCCATAGCAGCCGCCCCCAATTCCAATTCCCTTTTGTTCACGGCATCAAAAGTATCGGTGGCGGCGTGATGATGATCAAAATAGCGCTGACTGTCCGGGACCAGACCCGCCAATACGTCTATATTGCCTTTTAACGGATTGATGTCCGCCCCGGCATATCCTTTTTCGAAAAAATGTACCATATATGGTTTAAAAAGTGGTGCCCAACTTTTCACCCTTTCAAAATTTGCATGGCTTGCGTCAATCGAAAATCCACGCGGGGTAAATCCCCCGGCATCACTTTCGATGGCGAATCGGTGTATTTCACGCTTTCTTCTGGCTTCCTCAGCATATTTTTTACCTCCTCTCAATCCGTTCTCCTCATTCATAAAAAGCACGGCGCGAATAGTATGTTTTGGTTTGTAGCCAATGGTTTGGAACAGGTGCAACACCTCCATACTTTGTACCACTCCTGCCCCATCGTCCTGTGCACCATCGGCAATATCCCAACTGTCCAGATGGCCGCCCACCACAATATATTCCTCAGGGTACTCACTGCCGGTGATCTCGCCAATTACATTGTAGCTCTGAACATCGTCCCAAATCTTACAGTTCATTTTATAATAGAACTTCAGATCCGGTTGCAACTTTAATAGACTGCTTAAATAATTTGCTCCATTTGTACTGATTGCCGCTGCCGGGATATGCATGTTTGCAGGTAAATCGCCATAACTCATGGCACCGGTATGTGGAAAGTCGTCCATCCGCGTAGTCAAAGATCGGACGAGGACTCCCACGGCGCCATATTTTGCTGCCTCCATGGCACCCGCGTATCGTTGATCTGCAGCGCCGCTGTATGCCTCAAAAGTTTGAATTAGGGTGGGATCCATTGGCCTGTTGAAAAATACGATCTTTCCCGTCAATTTTTCCTTTCCCAAAACGGTGAGCTCTTCAATAGATTGTACTTCCACGACCTCGGCCTTGATGCCAAGGTTAGGGGTTGCCACCGAACCGCCGAGGGCCAGGATATGCATAACGGTTTGTCCACCTAAAGTTTCAATATATGCATACTCCTTAAATCCGCGTGTCCATTTGGGGACCATTACGGGCTGGAGCCAGACCTTGTCGACACCAAGTTTCTTTAGTTGGGCCTCAGTATATTTTACGGCCCTTTCGGCCTCAATTGAACCTGAAAGCCTCCCTCCTATTTCATTGGCAATATGATCCAGCCATTCATATCCCTTTCCTTGGGTAAGGACAGTATTGTATAGGCTTCTTATTACCGTAGAATCCTCGACCCTCGTTTGGGAAGTAGCTGATATTGAAAATACAAGAGAAAAAATTAAGGAGGTATTAAAAAATATTCTCGCCATTTTGATCTTAATTGAAAAAGGTTTTATCTATTTAAAGTAAGGTAGGTCATAAAATAGAACATCAGTCGTTCATCAGTCTTTCCCGATATTCCGAAATTTTCGACTTAATCTCATCATTAAGGTCGGGCTCCTTGATATCATACTTTTTGAGCTCTTGAAGCATAATATCCGCCAGAATCAACCGCGATGTTTTTTTATCATCTGAGGGGATGATATACCACGGGGCCTCTGGCCTGGAAGAATTATTGATGGCCTTCTGGTAACATTCCTGGTATTTGTCCCACAACTCGCGTTCATCCAGGTCTCCGGGTGAAAATTTCCAATTTTTATTGGGCTTGTCCAAACGTCGCAACAGCCTGTGTTTTTGTTCTTCCTTTGAAATATTCAGAAAGAACTTCAAAATAATGGTTCCATTTTGTTGAAGGGTCCTTTCAAAATCATTTATCTGTTGGAAGCGTCTCTGCCAGAAAGCATCATCAATATCGTCCAGATTATTCACCTCAGGCAATTTTTCGTTCAATAATAGATCGGGATGCACCCGGGTAACAAGTACATTTTCGTAATGGGTCCTATTGAATACACCGAATTTTCCCCTTTCGGGCAGCGCAATGTAATGTCGCCAAAGATAATCGTGTCGAATTTCGAGGGCTGTAGGTGTCTTGAAACTGTGGACCACAACGCCACGAGCGTTAAAATCCTTGAACACTTCCCGAATTAAGCTATCCTTGCCGGCCGTGTCCATCCCTTGAAGACAGACCAAAACTGCATATTTTCCTTGGGCGTATAGCGTGTCCTGTAGTTCTCCCAATTCCCTTCTTATCCGCTTGAGTTGCCTTTTAAGCTCCTCTCTTGATCCCTCGAGGTCCCAATTGGTTCCAATTGCATCCAGCTTTATTTTATTCGTAACCTTAAAGTCCTCTATTCTAATTTTTTTCATCGGGATTTAAATTTTCCTCGGATCTTTTACGCGGTTTGTCCTATGTGATAAATCATCTTAAAGTTTACCTTACTTACTGGCAAAAAGCTTTACATCCCTCTCACTTATTTCCCTGCCGCCGAGGATTATTAACCGTTCCACCACATTTCGAAGCTCCCTTATATTTCCAGTCCAATCGTATTCCTGCAAAAGTTTGATGGCTTGGTCATCAAATTTCTTTGGAGCGGTACCATGCTCACTGGAGATTCTTTCCGCAAAATAATCGACCAACAGAGGAATATCTTCCCGTCTATCTTTAAGAGCAGGTACTTTTATGAGAATTACTGCTAACCGGTGATAAAGATCCTCTCGGAATCGACCTTCCAGGATTTCCTTTTTTAGATCCTTGTTTGTGGCGGTTATCACTCTTACGTCCACTTTTATGTCCTTGTCACTGCCCACGCGCTGCACCCTGTTTTCCTGCAAGGCCCTGAGTACTTTGGCCTGGGCAGAAAGGCTCATGTCGCCCACTTCGTCCAAGAATATGGTTCCGCCATTGGCGGCTTCAAATTTTCCTGCCCTGTCCTTGTTGGCCGAAGTAAACGCCCCCTTCACATGTCCGAAAAGTTCACTCTCAATCAATTCACTGGGTATGGCGGCACAATTGACCTCGATCATAGGCCCATCGCTTCGGCCGCTTTTTTGATGTAACCAATGCGCCACCAGTTCCTTCCCAGTGCCATTAGGGCCTGTGATTAATACCCTGGCTTCCGTAGGCGCAACCTTTTCGATCATTTCCTTGACCAACCCAATGGCAGGCGAATCTCCAATCATTTCATAATTTCTGGAAACCTTTTTCTTAAGGCGCGCATTTTCAACTACCAGCTCTTGTGTGTCCAGCGCAATGCGAACGGTATTCAATAAACGGTTTAAGTCCGGAGGTTTGGAAATATAATCAAAAGCCCCACGGCGCATAGTTTCCACCGCAGTGTCCAGGTCTCCATGGCCTGAAATCATAATTATGGGAATTTCAGGTTTAATTTTCTTTACGGCCTCCAGTACCTCTACTCCGTCCATTTTGGGCATTTTTATGTCGCAAAGGATCAGATCGAAATCTGCCTTTTTGATAATCTCCATTCCCTCCAAACCGTCCTCTGCCTCAAAAACCTCATAGCCTTTATTTTCCTCGGTCAATATTTTATTCAGCACTCTACGAATGGCTGCTTCGTCTTCAATAATTAATATTCTGGACATTTAGTATTTGAATTTTAATCCCACCCTTAAATCTGGTGAGTTTTCGTTGTTTATCACATATACTTCCTCCCCGTCACCACTTTCCAATCTAAAATCATTATAGACGGAATGTGAGGCATAGGCATAAAATAGAAAATGTTCGGTAAAAAAATGTTCGTAGCCCACCCCAAGTAATACGATAGTTTGTTGAATGCTTTCGGCAATTTTCCCCTGCGGGACGGAAGGCGAAGTGGGTTTAAAATTTTGGTGGATGTTAGCAAAAACATGGTCCAAGGTCGCAAAAGCTTGAACGGCATCCTTGCGTTTACTGCTGAAATAATATCTTATATTGGTTTTTGGAACCCCCAAAGTATAGGTCCAATTGGGCCTGAACTCCTTATAGTAATTGAGCAATGGCAATGGATACCATCTTCCGGGTACGGTGGAATATGTAAGTCCCGCAATAAACCGGTACGGTTTTTCCCCTTCCCCGGGATTTTTTTTCTTGTCCTTTATTACATAGGCCCCAAGATGATAAATAAAATCATCGTGTACCAGGCTCCCATCAAAATCAGATTCTATCTTGACGCCCGCTTTAACACCAAAAAGCCAATCGTCATCGGATTTCCACACATATCCTAGATAACTGTCCATTTGTTGGACAGAACTGATCACGTGGTTATTAAAGGCTGCAACGTCTTCCGAATCGCGAATGTTTATGTCCACGTATCGATATTCCAATCCGATTACAAAGAGCCTATCGTTCTCACTGTTCAGGGGAATTGGAACCTGCACCAGGGCCCGGTAGCGATTAAGGGAATTTTCCGATTTCGAAAATGACTGATGTTTATATTCCACCCGGGCAAGGTCTGTGGTCTGGGCAGACATTGCCATTGCAAAAAATAAAGTAACTATTGTCCACGATCTGTTTGTTTCCATTAAATCTTATTTTTAAAGTGCGTCGATCCTGGGCCTATCCAATAACCCAAAACCAAAATTAATATTTCAGCCACTTTAGCAATTCCTTATAAGTTGGCTTTTTTCCGTACATTAAAATCCCGACCCGGTATATTTTTGATGCAAACCACACCGTTCCAAAAAAGGTCAGGAAAAGAATCAGCACTGAAATTAGTTGTTGCCACAAAGGAACCCCAAATGGAATCCGCATAAGCATAACCACCGGCGAGGTAAAGGGTATAAACGAAAATACCTGTGATACGGTTCCATGCGGATTGTCAATTACTGTAAATAGTCCCACATATACTGCCAAAATAAGGGGCATCAATATGGGCATCATAAATTGTTGCGTATCGGTCTCACTATCCACCGCGGCACCCACTGCCGCATATAACGAGGCATAGAGCAAATATCCGCCCACAAAAAACAGTATGAACATTACGATCAGATTGGCAATAGGAAGATTGCCTATTTCTACCATCACATCCTGGACCATTTGCTGGGCCCTGCCATCTACACCCTGTTCAAGGATCTGTTGCGACGGGGAAGCCGCTCCCATATCAAGATCGAATAGGGAATTGACAGCTGTCATTAAAACCAAAATAAGAACCACCCAAATCAAAAACTGTGTAAGTCCGGCCAAGGTAGTTCCGAGGATTTTTCCCAATAGCAAAAAACGCGGTTTAACCGAAGAAATAATTACTTCTATCACCCTGCTTGTCTTTTCTTCGATTACACTCCGCATAATCATATTCCCGTAAATAATTATAAACATAAACAGTAAGTATCCTGCCGCGCCCCCGAAAATAAGTTTTAACCCGGCGGAAATATTTGAAGTTTCCACACCCTGAAATGTTTCCTGATTGGCACTTATTTTTATGTGAAGATCCTGGATCGTTTGCGAATCAATACCAGCCTGCCTCAGTTTAAGGACATTCACTTTTGTTTCCAATATTCTATTGATGTCCTGCATCACCGAGAGTGATGGCGAATCTTCTGAATAGAATGTTATCCTTCGGGAAAGTGATTCTAGGTCATCGGATTTGGGAATGTATAGGAATCCATAGTTTGCCTCCTTCTCGGCCTGTAATTTCGCTTCCGGAAAGGAGATGTCGTGAAGAAACTTATATTTTGTATGAGGAGAACTGACAAATGCCTCAGAAAATAGACCGCTTTCATCTAAAATGGAAATGGTTCGAACGGTATCGCTATTTAAACTTGACAGATAGGCAACCAGTGCAAAAATCCCCACAAAGATCAGTGGGCTCAAAAATGTCATCACGATAAAGGACTTGTTTCGGACCTTGGTCAAGTATTCCCTTTGGATTATCAGAGATAGATGGTTCATCGCTGGTCTAGTTTTTTTGGATGGTTTCAATAAAAATATCACTTGCCGTAGGAATGACCTCTACAAAATGCGTCACCTCGCCGTGGGCGCCCAGGAAGTTTAAAAAGTCGTTGCCCGAAGTGGAATCCGGAAGCCTGACCTTATACTGAAGCTCGTCGTGGATACTTTTAAAGGTTGCCGGAAATATATCAAACTTTTCCTCCAAGGAGGCAGTGGCCGCTACGGGATCTGGTGATATCAATCCAATTTCGAAGGTATTGTTCCGGTGTTGACGTTTGATATCGACCAACTTCCCATCCAAAATTTTGTTGGATTTATGGATCAGCGCAATATGGTCGCACATTTCCTCTACGGATTCCATGCGATGTGTAGAAAAAATTACGGTTGCCCCATCATCCCGAAGCTTCAAAATTTCATCCTTGATCAAATTTGCATTGATGGGGTCAAAACCGCTAAAAGGCTCATCAAAAATCAACAGCTTGGGCGAATGCAGCACCGTAACCACAAACTGGATCTTTTGTGCCATCCCCTTGGAAAGTTCCTGAATTTTTTTATCCCACCAATCTTCAATTTCCAAACGGCCAAACCAGTATTTCAATCTGGTTTTTGCTTCTTCCTTTGACAGTCCCTTAAGACGTGCCAAATACAATACCTGCTCCCCTACCTTCATCGATTTGTAAAGACCGCGCTCCTCGGGCAAATACCCTATATGTTGAATATGCCGGGGATGGAGGGATTCTCCGTCGAGAACAATATTTCCCTTATCAGGCATGGTGATTTGATTGACTATTCGGATCAATGTGGTCTTACCCGCCCCATTTGGCCCCAAAAGGCCAAAAATGCTTCCTTTTTCCACTGTAATGGATACATCGTTTAAAGCTTTGTAATCTCCATAACGTTTGGAAACATGGTTGACCTCTAAGAGTTTTTTCATAAATAATTATTGAAGAATGTAAATATATTGATTTGGGAATGCAGCCGGGCAAATGGAAATGAGTTTTATGAATATTTTACAAAATCCGAACTGCTCAGCGAATGAAACATTAAAATGTCTCCGGAACCGAATCCACTTCAAGATCTGAGTTTAAAAAACAAAAAAACCCACCCAAAAAAATTTCTTGGGTGGGAAAAAAATTGCTATGAAAAAGAAAAATTATCACTTCTTTTGGGAAGGGACATTTCAAATATATAAAAAATTTTTCATTTAACGTTTGTTTAAGAGAACATATCTTTCACTTTTTCAAAAAAAGATTTGTCCTCCTTTTCTGGCAAAGGTTGAAAATGCTCATCATCGCTCATTTTTTCGAAGAAATCCCTTTGTTCCTTTGAGAGTGATTTGGGGGTCCAAACATTAATGTGGACCAACAGATCACCTGAACCATATCCGTTTATACTCGGAATACCCTTATTTCTTAACCTAAGGATCTTGCCGCTCTGAACGCCGGATTCAATTTTGATGCGCACTTTTCCGGTAACCGTTTCAATTTCCCTGGAAGTACCCAATACAGCTTCTGATATACTTATGTACAGATCATAATGTAGATTGTCGCCTTCTCTTTGGAGGGTATCGTGGGGTTTTTCCTCGATGGCTACCAAAAGATCGCCGGGAATCCCGTCTGCGGGCGCGTCGTTTCCTTTTCCAGAAACTTTCAACTGCATGCCGTCCACCACTCCTGCTGGAATTTTGATAGAGACCGTCTCCTCGGTTACCAACATTCCATCGGCATCGGCATTAGCTGGCTTGGAATCAACCACCTGGCCTAAACCGCCACAAGTGGAACAGGGTGCAGAAGTTTGCATCCTCCCCAAAATCGTATTTTGGATCCTTGTAATTTGGCCCTGCCCATTACAGGTGGAGCAGGTCTTATAGGAAGTACCCTTTGCCAGTTTTTTGCGTTTTACCTTTATCTTTTTTTCTACACCATTTGCTATCTCCTCCAAGGAAAGTTGGACACGGATTCTGAGATTGCTTCCTTTTACGGTACGTCTTCCTCCACCAAAGCCCCCGCCAAAACCGCCACCAAAGTGACTGCCAAAAATATCTCCAAATTGGCTGAATATATCATCCATATTCATGCCGCCGCCGCCAAAACCGCCTCCTTCGAAGGCACTGTGGCCAAACTGGTCATAGCGGGATCGCTTATTGGGGTCGCTGAGGACTTCATATGCCTCGGCAGATTTCTTGAACATTTCTTCTGCCGTATGGTCTCCTGGGTTTTTATCAGGATGATACTGCAAGGCCTTTTTACGGTACGCCTTCTTTATTTCTGCCGCTGAGGCACTTTTTGAAACCCCTAGAATTTCATAATAATCTTCCTTCATATTCTTTGTCCGCCTTAGCGGATACCTTTTTGTGTTATTGTCCTATTATCACTTTTGGATATCGGATTATTTTACCGCCCAAACTATATCCATTTTCTACGGCCTCAATGATCTTGCCCTTGAATTTTTTCTCGGGGGCCGCAATTTGACTGATGGCCTCATGGATATCGGCATCAAAAGAATCACCCGGTTTTACTTCTATCATTTCCAGTCCTTTTGATCTAAGGGTTTCACGAAGTTTGCCGTTGATCAGTTCCACTCCTTTGAACAGACCATCGTCGCTGCTTTTTTCAAGCTCCTTCAGGGCCCTTCCAAAGTCGTCAAGAACGGGCAGAAGTGATACCATGATATCTTCCCCAGCTGTTTTGAACAATTCCATCCGTTCTCGGGCGGTGCGTTTTCTATAGTTCTCGAAATCGGCAAAAAGACGCAAATTACGGTCCTTTTCACGCTTTAGTTCATCCTCTAACAACGTCAAGGCATCCTCTACATTTTCCTCCTGCAAATCTTGTTCGATGGTTTTATTTTCATTCAACTCGATATCCTCGGTCGGATCGCTTTCCTTTTGATTCTCTTTGTTGTTCATAAATCTCTTTTTTACTTGTTTTTTGGAAGGGAGCAAAAGTGCTGCCATTTAAAACAAAATGTCATAATGTCACGAATCCATTTTGGCATAACTTTATGAATTTTGAACACCGTGAAAGTTTATGTTTGCAAAAAAATTAAAAACCTGTTTATGAAATCAATTATTCTTAAGTCTTTTATTCTCTCGATTGTTATGGTCGGCGCCATTTCCTGCAAAAACAATTCCAATGAACCTGAGCCCCAATTGGAAGCGCCTGCCGAAGCCTCGGATGTAGCGGTTGAGTATTCCATCGATACCGATGCTTCCACAATTAAATGGGAAGGAAACAAACCTACAGCCACCCACTATGGAAAAGTGAAGTTGTCTTCCGGTGTACTTTTGGTCCATGACAATGAAATTGAGGCCGGAAAGTTTGAGATCGACCTAAAAACAATTACCGTCGAGGATCTAGAGGGTGAGCACAGAACGAACTTAGAAAACCATTTGATGGGAACCATTGAAGGAAAAGAAGGTGATTTCTTTGATGTCAACAAGTATCCAACCGCAAGTTTTGAATTGACTGGTATTGAGGACAACGCCGTAATGGGAAATTTGACCATAAAGGAAAAAACACTTCCAATAAAATTCCCCGCTACCGTGGAATATGGAGATAACAAACTAACCCTTAAAAGCGAACAATTTGAATTGGATCGTACCCAGTGGGGAATAAACTATGGATCCAAGTCCATTTTTCCAAATCTGGGAGATAAGTTTGTAAGCGATGTTATGAAAATCTCTATTTCCCTGGAGGCCCAGAAAATATAGTACAGCGTCAGTTCTGAAGATTTAATAAAGGGGTCGGATCAAAAAAATCCGACCTTTCTTTTTTTGGGACTCCTTTATCCCAATAAATCCTGTAGGGCGGATTCTATATTGTAAAATTTAAAGTTGTATCCCAGTTCCTGGATTTTTTGTGAACTGACCAATTGTCCTTCCACCACAAGAGTTGCCATTTCCCCCAGAATGGGCTTTAATACAAAGGCGGGAGTGGCGGGAAGCCAAAGAGGGCTGTCCAGAATTGAGGCTATGAGTTTTATCAATTTTTTGTTCTGCACAGGATTGGGGGCCACGGCATTGTATATTCCCTCCAACTGGTTGGTCAAAATAAAAAGATAGATGCCTGCAATGTCTTCCAAATGGATCCAGGACTGCCATTGGTTTCCATCTCCAAATGGCGCTCCCACCCCAAGTTTGATCGGTTTGACCAATTTTGGCAGGGCTCCATCTTCCCGCGCCAGGACCATGCCGGTACGCACTTTTGAAACCTCCATCCCCAGGTCCTTAAATTTAATGGCCGCGCTTTCCCAAGCACCCACGACCTCTCCCAAGAAATTGTCGGCCTTCTCTTCGCTTTCTTCAGAATAAAGTTTTGTTTCGGATTCTGGGTAGATGTTTATGCCACTGGCAGAGATAAAATGCACCACCTCGTGTTCAATTTTTTGCAGGGTCTCCCATAGAAGATTCATGGATCCCACCCGACTATCCAAAATTACCTTTTTGTATTTTCGGGTCCAACGTTCGGAAATACTTGCTCCTGCCAGATTGATAATTGCAGTCACGCCATCAAAGGCATTCTCATCGATTTCACTTTTCTTTGGATTCCAATAAAACCCATTGTAGGATTCCCCTTTTTCAATATTTTCCTTCCTAGTAGTAAAGTAATTAACAGAAATTCCGGCCGCTAAACATTGTTTGACCAATTCACTACCAATAAGTCC
>CAYXDM010000078.1:0-8933 GCA_964463595.1 uncultured Aequorivita sp.
CTTTACGCCGAGCATACAGATATAGCCATAGCTGATTAAACAAACCAGGGAACTACCATACGGTGCGGCTGAAATAGCCGTAATGGCCTCTTCGCCCCCAGTTTTGATTATTGGGTTGGACGGTAGGAAAGGCACCAACTGCTCTGCCACACAGATGGGGCCTACACCCGGTCCGCCACCACCGTGTGGAATGGCAAAGGTTTTATGCAAATTCAAATGGCAAACGTCTGCGCCAATAGCCCCTGGATTCGTTAAGCCTACCTGCGCGTTCATGTTTGCTCCATCCATATATACCTGGCCCCCATTTTCATGAATAATACCGGTTATTTCGCGAATGGCCGATTCATAAACTCCGTGGGTGGAGGGATAGGTGACCATCAGGCAGGCAAGGTTGTCCTTGTGCTTGATTGCTTTTTCTCGAAGATCTTCCACATCGATATTTCCTTCCTCGGTGGATTTGGTCACCACCACTTTCATCCCGGCCATCACTGCACTTGCCGGATTTGTTCCGTGGGCGGAAGAGGGGATAAGACAGATATTTCTATGGGATTCGCCACGGGATTGATGATAGGCACGAATAACCATAAGTCCGGCAAATTCACCTTGTGCCCCGCTATTGGGTTGTAGTGATGTAGCGGCGAAACCGGTAATTTCGGTGAGTTGTTTTTCCAATTTCCTCAAGGCAATTTGATATCCTTCTGCCTGTTCCACCGGAACAAAGGGATGGACATTGCCCCACATGGGATCGCTCAAGGGCAGCATTTCAGCAGCGGCATTGAGTTTCATCGTGCACGAGCCCAAAGGAATCATGGAATGGGTCAAGGAGAGATCCTTGCGTTCCAGTTTTTTGATGTAGCGCATCAACTCGGTTTCGCTGTGATAGCTGTTGAAGACATCCTGCTGCATGAACTCGGTTTTTCTGGCAACTTCCGTGGGAATCTTCTGGCCCGTGTCGAGTTCTGAGATTTTTTGGAAATCCTTTTTTACGGCTTCGGCAAAGATCGAAACTATCTTGTTCAGGTCCTTTACGGTAGTGGTCTCATTGATCGAAATGGACACCGTGGCATTGTCTGGATAATAAAAGTTCACTTCCTTTGCTTCTGCCAGAAATTTGATTTTTGTCGCATCCGTTTTTATAGAGATGGTATCAAAAAACGTGTCATTTACCTGTTCAAAACCTAATTTCTCCAAGCTATTTGCCAAGGTCACCGCAGAATTATGGACTTTAGTCGCTATATACTTTAACCCTTCGGGGCCGTGGTACACGGCATACATCCCGGCCATTACGGCCAATAAGACCTGGGCGGTACAGATATTTGATGTGGCCTTATCGCGTTTTATATGTTGCTCCCTGGTTTGGAGTGCCATCCGCAGCGCCCTATTTCCATCCACATCTTTACTGACGCCGATAATCCTTCCAGGAATATTGCGTTTGTATTCTTCTTTGGTTGCAAAATAGGCTGCATGGGGACCTCCGTATCCCAAAGGAATTCCAAATCGCTGGGTCGTTCCCACAACCACATCAACTCCAAAATTCCCGGGAGATTCCAGTAGGGCCAAGCTTAAAATATCTGCTGCAACGGCCACTTTTATTTGGGCGGCATTGGCCTTTTTGATAAAATCCTTGTAGTTATGAACCTTTCCGGTTTTGCCCGGATATTGGAGAATGGCCCCAAAAAATCCGTCGGAAAAATCAAATTCTTCATGGTTGCCCACAACCAGTTCAATATCCAACGGAGTGGATCGGGTCTGTAACAAGGCGAGAGTCTGCGGAAGAATTTCCTCCGAAACAAAAAATTTGGATGCGTTGTTTTGTTTTTTCTCCTTTTCGCGAACTGCGTACAACAGGGACATGGCCTCCGCAGCCGCCGTGGATTCATCAAGAAGGGAGGCATTGGCAAGTTCCATTCCCGTTAGATCGGTCACAACGGTCTGGAAATTCAGCAATGCCTCCAATCTGCCCTGGGAGATCTCCGCTTGATAGGGTGTATAAGCCGTGTACCATCCCGGGTTTTCAAGGATATTGCGCTGAATGACAGGTGGCAGAATAGCTTGGTTATAGCCTAGGCCTATATATGTTTTGAAAATCTTGTTTTTTGAGGAAAGCTCAGTGATGTGTTCCGAGAATTCCTGTTCGCTCATGGCAACGTCCAGATCCAGCGCTTTCTTTATCAAAATATCGTCGGGGACTGTTTCGTACATCAACTGGTCAAGGGAACTGGTGCCGACGGTCTCCAGCATCTGGGGAAGGTCGCTCTCACGGGGGCCTATGTGCCTTAATGCAAAGGAATCTGTATTCATAAGTCAGGATTGAAATTAAGGTGGCAAATTTACACTTTTTAACCCAAAATAGATAGTTTGTTGGGTTGAAAGATCTTTTTCGCCCGACTCCGTAATGGCCTATGGACGGTTTAAGTAAATTTGATCTGATGAAGCTTGCCAAAATAATTTTCGCCTTCTACATAAACAGCAGTATTCACGTTGCTCTTGCTGTAGTTGCCTTAACGGCTATTACTGTTTTGGAATTTAAGTTGGCTACTCCTATTGCGCTATGGTTGTTCGTCTTTTTTGGTGCGGTTACAGGCTATAATTTTGTGAAGTACGCAAAGATTGCAGGATTGCACCACAGAAGATTGGCAAGTTCCCTCAAATCCATACAGATTTTTTCAGGACTGTCACTTATACCGTTCTTGTATGGCATTTTCAATCTTCCCTTAAAGCTGGTTGTGATTACTGCCTGTCTTGGAATTCCCACTTTCCTTTATGCCGTTCCATTTGTTCACCATAAAAATTTACGCAGTTTATCTGGAATAAAGATTTTTGTGGTTGCCTTTGTCTGGGCCGGAATCACGGTTGTCACTCCCATTGTTGCGGCAAATGGAGATATTTCAGCAGACCTCCTTCCCACATTTTTTCAGAGGATGCTTATTGTGGTTGTTTTAATGTTTCCATTTGAGATTCGCGATGTGCCCTATGATCCGCTCAATTTAAAAACCCTGCCCCAGCAGATCGGGATTCGGGGAACCAAATTCCTCGGCCTTGCGATATTATCGGTTTGTTTGGTCCTGGAATTTTTCAAACCTTCTATCGACGTTGTCCATTTGTACAGTATCTCGATATTTTCGGTTCTTTTGGGGGGATTGCTTGCTATTTCACGCCCATACCAACATCGGTATTTCAGTTCTTTTTGGATAGAGGGATTGCCAATTTTGTGGTTGGTAGTTTACGCGGGTCTAAATTTGGATCATTTCCTGATCTCGCGATTTATTTCGTCCTTTAAAAGTTGCTTTTTGTGGGAGGAAAGACATTTTATATCGGCCGACTTAATGGATTTGGTCAATTTATTGTTGTTTGTGTGATAGGTCCGGCAATATCTGCAGATAAGCAGGTGGAGTTTCATCTTGAAATGGTCTGATAAGCTGGCTTCCTTGTATTGGCGCTTATCGCAAACTTCGGCAGTTTCGTTGCATTTTAAAAAAATTCCCATATAATTAATTTATTTAAGCCAGTTTTCCGTCAAACAATCCATCAACGATTTGCGTGCCCTATGGATAATCACCCATAGATTAGACGGGGTAATATTAAATTCTTTACAAATAACATCAGTTTCCACACCATCGATGGTCTTCATGGTAAAGATCTCGGCCTGTCTATCCGGAAGTGCACTCATACACTCCAGAATAGCCAGTCTCAACTCCTCATTTTCGATCAGATTTTCTGCCGTTCTATCGAAGGGGTCTGCGGCATTTTCCTCCAACCAATCACCTTCCGAATCGGGATTTTGGAAAGACATGTTTATTTCCGCCTTTCCCTTTTCGGAATTGCTTCTGCGGTAAAAATCAATGATCTTCCGCTTCAGGATGGAAATCAGCCAAGTGCGCTCGGAAGCTTCCCCCTTAAAATTTTCCTTCGCTTTTAATCCTGCCAAAAAAGTTTCGGCAACAATATCCTGGGTCACAATGGGGTCATTTACCCTTACAATGGTATAATTGTAAAGATAATCGGCATAATTATCTACCCACTTTTCCGGATTCAGAGTTTTCAAGGTTTACGGTGTTTTGGCCCACCCAAAAATAAGGAAGTTTGAAAGACCTACATAGATTGCTCAGAATCATTTAACAGATAGAATAAAATCTTCCCACCATGGCCCAAAATGGTTTGGAAATTTTATTTTTACATAAATTTAATAATATCTCCCAACAATGAAAAAAAATATACTCGGAATCTTCTCATTTCTATTATTGTCGGTTTCCTCTATCGCCCAGAACGAGCTTTCGGTCTATGCAACCATGGATGCCTCCGATGCAGCATCGTTTAAAGTTCTTTTTCCCGAAGACATCGAAATTCTGCACAGCAACGAGGCCGGAGCTGCTGTTTTATTATCGGAAGTTGCTACCCATAAAATTCACGACAATGTTCGCACCCATGGCCCTGGATATATATTTTACCCCTCACGGGAAAAAGCTGTGGCCTCGTTAAATAAGGTAGCCCAAAGGAATACACAGATAAATTTTTCAATCACGGAAGATGCTTTCGTAAATGAATGTCTTGACCTGGTACATGGGCCAAATATTGAAAATGATATCCTGGAACTGCAAGGGTACGGCACTCGTTTTCATACCAAGCCCCAAGCGCGACAGTCGGTTTTGGATCTTCAGGCAAAATGGGATGCCATGATCGCAGCTGCAGGTAGAACAGATATCCATACCCGGATTTATGAACATGTGGATACCCCCATGCCTTCGGTAATCCTGACCATTGATGGTGCCGATACCCCTGATGAGTTTGTCATTGTAGGGGGGCATATTGATTCTACTTCCTGGATTCGGGATGAGGCACCTGGCGCAGATGATAATGCCTCGGGGATTGCATCCCTAAATGAAATGCTGAGGGTATTGCTGGCTCAGGAATTTGTTCCGAGTAGGACCATTGAGATTATGGCGTATGCGGCAGAGGAAATAGGATTGGTGGGATCTAATGAAATTGCAGGCGAATATGCCAGCAATGGGGTGAACGTCCATGCCTACGTGCAATTTGATATGACGGGGTATAAAGGTTCCGCAAGTGATATTTACATCACCACCGATTCTTATAACAGTGCCGATTTAAACGGTTTCCTGACGGAGTTGATGGACCACTATAACAGCGACAATTCCAATCCCGATCATAATTTTACCTACAGTTATACCCAATGTGGATATGGATGCTCGGACCACGCCAGTTGGGCACAACATGGATATGATGCTGCTTTTCCGTTTGAAGCCTCGATGAATGATTCCAATCCTCATATCCACACTCCGAACGATGTTTATTCCTTTTTCAACACCCCCAACCATTCGATGAAGTTCACAAAATTGGGCCTTGAGTTCCTTATTGAAACTGCAAAGCCCCGGATTTTGTCCGTCACTGATTTTTCGGAGGCCGCCGTCAGTGTTTCTGTAAAGGAGAAAATATTGAAATTCCAATTGGGAAATAGATTTTCCACGGTAAAGCAAATCGCGATTTATAACCTGGCCGGTCAAAAGGTAAGAGCAGAAGATCTTAATCAGGGAGAACAGCATGTTGATCTGTCCCAATTTTCCGACGGCTTTTACTTCGTGCAGTTTGTTTTGGAGAACAACCATACGGTGACCAAAAAATTTGTACTGAATTAATGGACCTGGGAGGGAAATTGATTTGAAGGGGGAATTTTTTTTCTGGATTATACGGCTGTCGGTGTTTTTTTGTTATCTTTCGGGAATTTTTTAACATTATACTAACTGAAAATTTTCAAAAACCATGAACAACAAAAATCAAAAAAAAATGCGTGCAGCCAAGTTACTTATGATCTTCTTATTCCTGGGAGGGATTTTAACTTCCTGTAGTAAGGACAAGGACAGTGAAGAAAGTGTAGTAAGCCAGTCGGAATTCGAAAGAACATACTTCGGCATCAACGAGGGCAGCTTTAACGGAAGGTCTTTGCCGTCCGCAAATTCGGAGACCTTGGAAATTCTCGGAATCCAGGGAAATTCCACCGTGTTGGCTGGAGGGAGCAATATCATCCATCTCTCCTCAAGTGAGGACGCAACCGAAGTAATAGTAGGGGTTAAGGATAGAGTGGGTTATTTTACGGTTCCCATGACTGCCGATAGGGGCGGGGCAAATAGGGGCGTAATGTCCATGACAGATTTAAGGATGGTGATTGGACAACAAATGACCGAGTCGTTTACAATTGCCTTTTCGGTAGGCGACGGTCAAGGAAACTTTAGCCAATACGAATATTTGGTGGTGAATCTGTTGGATGCCGGTACAGGTATTTTGCAAGTGAACCTGGTTTGGGACCAATTAAACGATGTGGATCTACATTTAATAGAACCAGATGGCACTAAAATCTATTATGGAAATCCAGTATCAGTTACTGGTGGCCAATTGGATGTGGACAGTAATCCTGCGTGCTATATTGATGGCATCAACAATGAAAATATATATTATGAAGACAACCCGGAGGTAACTATCCCTTACGGGGAATATGAAGTGCTTGTAGACCTTTACGCCAATTGCGATATAGTGCCAAACACAAATTATTCCATAGTAGTGCATTACGGTGGTGTACAAATTGCCGCCACCGAGGGAACGAATCCTTTTGACGGCGTGCTAACTCCTGAAGATGCGAGCGGAAATAGCAACCCAATTTCTGTAATGAAATTCACTATAGATGGTGCCCCCGCTCCAAGAAGCAGTGGGAACTCGGCTAGCTCATTAACCACTCCAAAGGCTTATAAATTTACCTTTGATAAGAACAGAAAGGCCTTTGAGAATTTTAGTCCCAAAAAATAAAGCAGTAAACTTTCAAAATTTAAAAACCGCCTCGAATGGCGGTTTTTTTTGTCTTCAATTTCCTTTCATATTAAAAGGAAGCCAATAATAGATTTCTCTGTTTATAACAAGCCCGCTCTTTTCAGAAGTGCTCCCGGATCGGGCTTTTGGCCTCGGAAAGCAATGTATAGGTCCATGGGTTCTTGGGTTCCTCCCTGCGAAAGCACGTAGTCCTTAAATTGGGTTGCGACTTCCTTATTAAAAATGCCTTTTTCCTGGAAATAGGCAAAAGCATCGGCATCCAGAACCTCCGCCCATTTATAACTGTAATAGCCCGCGGAATAGCCACCCTGGAAAATATGCGAAAATGAAGGGCTCATACAGTTTTCCTTTACATCTGGATAAAGTTGCGTCTCGCCAAACATGGCAACTTCAAAGGTCTTTACATCTGTTATCCCAGTGGGATCCTGGGAATGCCATCCCATATCCAGCAGGCCAAAACTAAGCTGGCGTAGCGTTGCCATGCCTTCTAGGAAAGTGGCCGATTCCTTTATTTTCTCAATGTATTCCATCGGAATTACTTCCCCGGTTTTATAATGGGTGGCAAAGAGTTCCAAGGTTTCCTTTTCATAACACCAATTTTCCAAAATCTGACTGGGCAGTTCCACAAAATCCCAATAAACACTTGTTCCCGACAGACTTGGATAATGGGTGTTCGCCAACATTCCGTGAAGGGCATGGCCGAATTCATGGAAAAGGGTCGTTACTTCATCAAAAGTTAAGAGTGAAGGCTTGCTCGCCGTAGGCTTGGTGAAATTGCAGACAATAGAAATATGCGGCCGATCGTTTTTGCCGTTTTTTATTCGCTGGGGTTTAAAAGAGGTCATCCAGGCTCCATTCCGTTTGCCGGCACGCGGGTGAAAGTCGGCATAAAAAATAGCGACCAATGCTCCTTTGTCATCTTTTACCTCGTAAGTTCTAACGTCGGGATGATAAGTGTCGATATTGTGTACTTCCTCAAAATGGAGATCGTATAATTTTTCGGCGACGGTGAAAACTCCCTTAATGGTATTGCCCAATTCAAAATAAGGTTTCAGCCTTTCATCATCCAAATTAAAGCGTCTCTGCTTGAGCTTTTCAGAGTAATAGGCGCCATCCCATTTTTCCAAACGGTCAATATTATCCATGTTCTTTGCAAATGCGGTAAGTTCCTCAAATTCCTTTTTTGCGGCAGGTTTTGCTTTCTCCAGTAATTCATTTAAAAACGATTTCACATTCTCGGGTGTTTCCGCCATCCGTTCCTCCAGGACAAAATGGGCGTGACTTTCGTAACCCAACAGTTCGGCGCGTTGATGACGTAAGTTTGCAATTTGCAGCACCTGTTGTTGATTGTCCAGTTCATCGTTGTGAAAACCCTTGGCACCAAAGGCAATAGCCATTTTTTTGCGCAGATACCGGTTGTCGGCATAGGTTAAAAATGGGAGATAACTGGGATGGTCCAAAGTAAAGATCCATCCCTCTTTTCCTTTTTCTTCCGCGGTCTGTAAGGCAGCTTCAATTACCCCTTCCGGTAGTCTGGATAGATCTTCCTTATTGGTAATATGAAGTTCAAACTTATTGGTTTCCGCAAGCACGTTTTCCCCAAAAGTCAATTTTAATCTTGAAAGTTCGGCATCTATTTCCCTCAATTTCCTTTTTCTTTCCACTGGAAGGAGGGCGCCGTTCCTCGAAAAGGATCTGTATTTTTTCTCTAGCAACATCTGCTGCTCTTGGGATAGATTTAGCGCATCCTTTTGTCCATAGACAGATTTTATCCTATCAAACAACGCCTCATTCAACATTATATCATTGCTGAACCCGGTGAGCGCGGGTGAAACTTCCTGGGCTATTCTCTGGATTTCGTCATTGGTTTCTGCGCTGTTTAGGTTGAAAAATATGCTCGTGGCCCGTTCCAGTTTTTCTCCGGAAAATTCCAATGCTTCCAGGGTGTTTTCAAAAGTAGGGGTTTCCGGGTTCGAGGTTATTTCATCCATTTCCATCTTCGCATCTTCAATCAACCGAATTATTCCCGGCAGAAAATGTTCATTTTGTATTTTGGAAAAAGGGGCGGTATCGAAGGATTGTAATAGAGGATTCAT
>CAYXDM010000078.1:9033-10453 GCA_964463595.1 uncultured Aequorivita sp.
TGGGAAATTTTCCCTTATGTACTAGCTCGAAATAACCTCTATCGTATTTTTCACCTCTTCGGCAATCCGCCTAGCTTCATTAAGATCTTTGTTCACAATGGTTACGTGTCCCATCTTTCTAAATGGACGGGTCTCCTTTTTGCCGTAGATATGGGGCGTTACCCCATCCATTGACAATATTTTCTCTATATTTTTATAAACTACAGGCCCCGTATGTCCTTCCATACCCACAAGATTTACCATGATTCCGCCCACCTTACTGTCGGGATTGCCCAAAGGTAAATCCAAAAGTGCGCGGATGTGCTGTTCAAATTGATTGGTATAGCTGGCCTCTATACTATAATGGCCACTGTTATGGGGGCGGGGCGCAACTTCATTTATTAGAATTTCATCGTTTTCTGTCTGAAACATCTCTACTGCCAAAAGCCCTACATGTTTAAAGGCTGCGGAAACCTTTGTTGCGAGATCCCGGGTCTTTTTTGCAACGGTAGGGTCCAAACGTGCCGGACAGATTACGTATTCCACTTGATTGGCTTCGGGATGGAATTCCATTTCTACCACAGGGTACGTTTTTACTTCACCTGAAACGGATCGGGCCACAATCACTGCCAATTCATTTTTAAAAGGGATCAATTCCTCAACTATACAAGCATCCCCCGGTAATGGAATTAAATCCTCGGCTTCGCGGATTATGCCCACTCCCTTGCCATCGTACCCCCCCGTACAGCTTTTCCATACAAATGGGAAATCAAGTTCCTTGCGAAAGATTACTTCGTTTAAGGCGTGTTTATCTTCAAAAATCCTAAAAGCAGCGGTGGGTATAGAATGTTCCTCGTAAAACTTTTTTTGGACTGCTTTATTTTGAATGTTTCGTAAGGTTTTGGCACTGGGATATACTTTTTTGCCTTCACTTTCCAATTTTTCCAGAGCGTCAATATTTACGCCCTCAATTTCAATGGTAAGCACATCCGCTTTTTTTCCGAAGTTGTAGACCGTATCAAAATCCATTAGATCGCCCTGTTCAAAATAATCGGTTGCTATGCGGCAAGGTGCTTCTGGATTGGGGTCGAGAACCTGCGTTCTTATATCCCATTTTCGGGTTTCATAGAGCATCATTTTGCCCAATTGCCCGCCGCCAAGAATTCCGAGGGTGAAGTTGGTGGAAAAGTAGTTCATTGTGGATCATTATTTATCTGGGCAAAGATAGTTATTTCGTTTATGGCGATCGAACATTTGGAATTGGGAATTGGTCCCGTTCCAACAAACATAATTGAACCCTCGCTGACGTGGAGTTTATATGGATGTGGCCAAAGAGTGAATATTAGCCGAAAAATATCTATCTTTCGCACAAGTTAAACGTCCATAACCTGTATAACATATGAAAAACCTGCTTATTATATTTTTGCTTGCTCTCTTTGCT
>CAYXDM010000079.1:0-10390 GCA_964463595.1 uncultured Aequorivita sp.
ATTCAAATCGCAGGGCTCTTTCGTCAATAAGCTCATAGGTTTTCCATTCTCCATCTATTTTAATTTTAAGTTCTGGAAAATATAAAATGTTGCTTTTGAGTTCATATCTGGTAGTATCGAAACAATTATCTTTCTTTGTCGATTGAGAGTACGAGTTGATTTGTGAGAATAGAATTATTATGACGACAAAGATTTTTTTCATGGACGTATTCCTTTAAATGTGTGGCAACATGGTTATAAACGAACCTCAAAGGGATTTATGGCGTATATATTCCACTTGTGCGCCACCCAAATCATTCCGTCTTGTCAAAAGTAACCGTTTCATATAAGGTATCCAAGGGGCTTTTTAACGTTTTGTTGTTTATTCCCAAGATTCGGGTGTAAACCTCGGTGGTCTTGCTGCTGGAATGCCCCAGGGCGCTCTGGATATAGCGAATGTTCACGCCCCTTTGCATCAAGTGGGTGGCAAAACTGTGGCGAAGGGTATGGGGGGTGCTCCAAGGGTTGCCCCCAGTTTCTTTTACTGCTTTCCGGTAAATGTTCTGGATGCTCTTTGCCGAATATTGACCCCCGTCCTGTCCTTCAAAAAGCCAGTACGCCGGTCTGTATTTCTTGTAATAGTCACGCAACAGTTCCAAAAGTATGGAGCTGAGCATGGTATGTCGGTCCTTTTTGCCCTTGCCGTCCTTGATGAAAATATATCCATCATCGCTGCGGATGTCCGTTACGCGCAACCGTAGTACTTCGCCAATGCGCAGCCCGGCGGCATAGATGGTATGAAGAATCGCCCTGTGCTTGAGGTTCTTGGGATGGTTCAATAATAGCCGTACTTCTTCCACACTCAATACATTGGGGAGATCCTTGCTCTTTTTGGGCCGGGTTATGGTGTAGTACTCCCGGGGCAAGCCCAGGGTGTGTTCATAATAGCACTTAATGGCGTTGATAAGCAAATTCTGTCTTTGCTCGCCAATGCCGTATTTGGTAATCAGTTTAAAAATAAAACCCTCAATCTGTTCCTTGGTAATGGTCTTATAGTCCTCTTTTTCAAAAAAACCTAGAAACTGACCCAAGGCGTAGTGATAATTGCGAATGGTGGAATTGCTGAAGCCCTTCAAGACCATTTTTTGGTGGTTCCGGTCCAGTTCGAGCTGGATTTTTTCCGAAAGTTCCACTGTGGGTATTTTTGGCGCCTGCTTTAAATCCTCAATCTTCAACAAGTCCCCAAATACTTCTTTTGCCAGTGCTATGTTGGACGGTGTATTGCTGATGCTCCAAAGTTTCTGGCTCGGATGGTAAAACGTACTGTCCATTTTCTTAAAGGCCTCGCGTTTATCCTTGAGCGGGTAAGGGATGAAAAACTTAACCCGCCCGGCATTTGTGCTAGGCCGGTACATTATAACGTGTTTTTTCTCTCGAGTTTCCATCGGTATCCAGGGTTGGTGCTTTCCCAAAACTAAGGAGAAAAACAGACTTTTGGATGGCGGCAGCCGCCGGTAAACGAATATAAACGCTTATAACCGTTAAGAACGGATAGCTTATATTTGTCTTAAAACCAATGGTTCAATGGAACGAAAATGTAAGGTTTGTGAAAAAACCCTTCGCGGCCGTAGCGATATGATCTTCTGCTCCGTAGGATGCAAAAACCACTATCATAAACACGTGCGCTACGCCACTAAAACGGCGGCAATTGAAATAAACGGGTTCTTAAAACGGAACTATTCCATTTTATACGAATTGCTGGGCCCCGACAAGACCCAAATAAAAGTATATCGCAATGTGCTGGAGCGCAAAAAGTTTCGGTTTAAGTACCACACCCATTTCCACATTAATTCGCGAAACAAGACCTTCCATTATATCTATGACCTGGCCTGGATGGAGTTTTCGGATGACGAACTTTTAATTGTCAAAAAATGACCTTTCCAAAATGATAAGACCAGTAAGAACGAGGGTTATCTATTCCTGTTCGTGCCCTTTATTTTTTAAAGCTTAATCCCATATTCTTTGTCTTAAAAACCTAAAGGAACAGCCATGGTCCCAAAAAAATAGGGGCTTCCGGTCGGGTTGGGGGAGAAGGCGTCTTGGAGGCTTTTGTTTTTTTGGCACAATTTCCTTTTGTCATTTGTCCTATAATATATCTTACATCTAAGGCAGTCTTTAGACCCGGCCAGTTTTGGACCCCAAGTTATTTTACCCTACAAGAACATTCGTGCCGCTCACCTATGTATTTTATCGATTCCATACACAGCTCCTTTAAGGCCGTTAGATTGAGGTCAGAAAGTTTTTTTGCATAGATACAGGCTTTGCCCATCTTGAATTTGCCAAGTTCCGCCAAGGCCGCTTTACTTTTTTCCGTATCTGAATATACATAAAGGGTGAGTGCAGATTTTCTTGGGGAAAAACCCAGAACGGGGGCACTTCCTTCATGTCCACTTGCATATTTATAGTGATAATTTCCAAAACCGATAATGGTGGGTCCCCACATTTTCGGCTTGGAGCCGGACCATTCCTCCATTAGCGCGATCAGTTGAAAACTGTCTGCCCTTTTCTGTTCATTATCTACGTATGAGTTTATGAAATCCCTCACATCAACCTCGGTGTACATCGTCTTGTTTTTTGCACCCATTTTAAACTTGATTACGGTCCCTATAGGTCGCAAAAATAGTGAAAACCATCCGCTTCCGTACATCTAGCATTGGTTTGTGGAAATTTTTTGAACCCCGAATACGACTAAAGGGATTGGACGCATATAGGAAATAATCGTGTATTCCTGGCCCACCCGGACATAAATTCTTCTGCAAACCCCTCATTGTTCCAATATTCAAAAGTAAAATCCATTTCAGGGTGATGCGTTATGCCCTTTGAATAATTAGCCGCCCCTCCGGCGCCAAACTTCCAAACCGAAACTTAAAACCTTTTCCCTACCTTTGTCAAAAACCCAGAATACATGCTCATAATCGGTATAACAGGTGGCACCGGGAGCGGCAAGACTACCGTGGTAGAACAGATCGTTTCACAACTTCCGCCAGATGAAGTCTGTGTTATTTCACAGGATTCCTATTATCACGACACCAGCCATCTTTCATTTGAGGCCCGTACCAAAATCAATTTCGACCATCCCCAGGCCATTGATTTTGACCTATTGGTGGCCCACTTAAAGGAATTGCGACTCGGAAATTCCTTTGAACAACCTGTTTATTCCTTCGTGGAGCACAATAGAACGGGAGAGACCCTAACCACCTTTCCCAAAAAAGTAGTAATCGTGGAAGGGATCCTAATCCTTACCAATCCTGAAATCCGCAAAATGTTCGACATAAAGATCTTTGTGCATGCAGACAGCGATGAAAGACTAATTCGCAGGCTGAAACGCGACATCACAACGCGGGGAAGGGATTTGGCCGAGGTCTTGGGCCGCTACCAAAACACCTTGAAACCGATGCACCAACAGTTTATAGAACCTACAAAGGAGTATGCGGACATCATTATTCCCACCAACAAATACAACACTGTGGCGGTCGATTTGATAAGGAATATCATCCATCAAAAATTAAGTTATACAGAACTGTGAGGTTTTCCCAAATAAGAAATAAAAGGTGGTTCAGGATCATAAGCAATAAATACGTGCTTATAATGGTTCTTTTTGTTGTTTGGATGATTTTTTTCGACACTAATTCCTATCTTATCCATCGCGAATTGGATAAGGAGATTGATGGTTTAAAGGGAAATACCGAATTTTACCAAGAACAGATTGACAATGATAGATCGTTTATCGAAAAAATGGACGACAACGAGGAGATGGAAAAATTTGCCCGTGAAAAATATTATCTGAAAAAGGAGAACGAGGATATCTATATTATCGAACACGAGGATAGCATCAAGAAAAAAGCGAACAATGAGTGAATTTTTATTCAAGGATTTCAATGGGGCTTCCGCCAGACAATGGAAACAGAAGATACAATACGATCTGAAGGGGGAGGACTACAATAATACCTTGGTGTGGCAAAGTCCGGAAGGCGTCCATGTAAAGCCTTTTTACCATGCCGACGATTTGCCGGAAGGCTTTAGTCCCATTCCCGGACAGCCAAGTTCCTGGTCCATCGCCCAAAAAATATTTATTGACGATGTTGCCATTGCCCAAAAAATTGCACTGGATGCCCTGGAAAGGGGAGCGGAATCCATCGTTTTTAGGGCAGACAGGGAGTTCGACTTTAAAGCTCTCTTTGCTGCTTTTCCGAATAAGGACACACCGATCTATTTCGAGCTGGATTTTCTGTCCGGGGAATTTCTGATTGGGTTGAAGGATTTTTTGGCAGCTCGTCAAGAAACGGTATATTTCAACCTTGATCCCATAGGAAAACTCGCAAGATCGGGAAATTGGTTCCACAATGAAAAAAGTGATTTCCAAATTCTAGGTAATATGGTCTTGAAGCTTCCGAACAACAGACTTTTCGGGGTGGATGCTTCCCTGTACCAAAATGCAGGTGCCAACATCAATCAGCAATTGGCCTATGCCCTAGGGCATGCGAATGAATACCTAAACCGTTTTGCCTCGGGGGAAGAATGGAAAAACAATCCTGAAACTAGGGATTTCAGGATGGTATTTAAAATTTCTGTGGGTTCCAATTACTTTTTTGAGATCGCCAAACTTCGGGCGCTGCGCAAATTATATGCTGCGGTGGCGAAGGAGTATGGTTCGAATGAAGCCTGCCTTATCCTGGCTTTTCCCTCGGTAAGAAATAAAACCCTTTACGATTATAACGTCAATTTGCTCCGAACCACCACTGAATGCATGAGTGCCATCCTGGGCGGCGCCGATGCGGTCTGCAACCTTGCGTATGATGCACTTTACCACAAAAGCAATGAATTCGGGGAACGTATTGCGCGCAACCAACTGTTGATCCTTAAAAACGAAAGCAAATTTGACGAAGTCGTAAATCCGGCAGACGGTGCCTATTATGTTGAAGGCCTTACAAAGGAATTGGCATCAAAAGCCCTGGCTTTGTTCAAGGAAATAGAGAAAAGCGGCGGGTTTTTAAAACAGTTGAAAGAAGGAGCCATCCAGAAAAAAATCAAGGAAAGCGGCAATAAGGAGCAGGAGGCTTATGACAAGGGAGAATTGAAATTACTTGGCACCAATTATCACGCCAACGCCATGGACAGGATGAAAGGTGAACTGGAGCTCTATCCATTCGTCAAGCACAATCCCATAAAGACCCTTATCCCGCCCATTGTGGCAAGGAGATTAACTGAAGGAACAGAACAGGAACGTTTAAGCAAGGAGTGATGGACATGGAAGAAGTTTTAGGGATGGTTGTAGGAATGATTTTTGTCGTTCTCGGGATCATACTATTATTGCGTTTCAAAACGTTGAGCTCACATCATTATTTTCGTTTGCTGTTCATCGTTGTGGCAATTATATTGATTGGCTTTGGAATTTATTTGGGAATATCTGGATTTTATTGGAATGAATAGAAAGGATTTACAGCATATTGATTTGAACACATCGGGATCGCAAACCATCGATTCAGGATTGGAAGCGATAACCCCATCGGGCGATTCGCATCCCAAAAAAGTATATCGAAAAGAGGATATTTCCGATCTGGAACACCTGGATTTCGTAGCGGGTATTGCACCCTTCCTGCGGGGGCCGTATGCTACCATGTATGTTCGCCGGCCCTGGACCATTAGGCAATACGCCGGATTTTCGACTGCCGAGGACAGCAATGCCTTTTACAGAAGAAACCTTGAGACTGGCCAAAAAGGGCTTTCCGTGGCCTTTGATCTCGCCACCCATCGCGGATACGACAGCGATCACGAAAGGGTAGTGGGCGATGTGGGAAAAGCCGGTGTGGCCATAGATAGTGTAGAGGACATGAAAATCCTGTTTGACCGCATTCCCTTGGACAAAATGAGCGTTTCCATGACGATGAACGGCGCCGTACTTCCCATTATGGCATTTTATATAGTGGCGGCCGAGGAACAGGGCGTTTCTCCAAAGGATCTGGCAGGTACCATCCAGAACGACATTCTCAAGGAGTTCATGGTGCGCAACACCTATATCTACCCACCCACGCCTTCCATGAAGATCGTGAGCGATATCTTTAGGTTTACCTCCAAAAACATGCCCAAGTTCAACAGCATCTCCATCTCCGGATACCATATGCAGGAGGCGGGGGCTACCGTAGAGATCGAGCTTGCCTACACCCTGGCCGATGGCTTGGAATACATTAGAACGGGAATCAAGGCCGGGATGGACATTGACGTGTTCGCGCCCCGTCTTTCATTTTTTTGGGGAATTGGGATGGACCATTTCACTGAAATTGCAAAATTGCGCGCGGCAAGAATGTTGTGGGCCAAAATAGTAAGGCAGTTCCACCCCAAGGATGAAAAGTCACTTGCCCTTCGCACCCATTGCCAGACCAGTGGATGGAGCCTGACGGAGCAGGATCCCTTTAACAATGTGGCGCGAACTACCATTGAAGCGGCGGCCGCCGTTTTTGGTGGCACCCAGTCCCTGCATACCAATGCCCTTGATGAGGCCATTGCCCTTCCAACGGAATTTTCCGCCAGAATAGCCCGAAACACCCAGATTTATCTTCAGGATGAAACCTATATCACCAAAACAGTCGATCCCTGGGCAGGCAGTTATTATGTGGAAAGCCTAACGGACGAGATCGCGAAAAAAGCCTGGGCTCTGATAGAGGAAGTAGAAGAGCTGGGCGGGATGACCAAGGCTATTGAAGCTGGGATTCCCAAATTGAGAATAGAGGAAGCCTCGGCAAAAAAACAGGCCCGGATCGATAGCGGCCACGATATCATAGTAGGGGTCAACAAATATCGGTTGCAAAAGGAAGATCCGTTACAGATTCTCGACGTTGATAACCAAAAAGTAAGGGAATCGCAGATTGCAAGGCTCAACAAGATTAAATCCGAACGGAATACGGCCCTAGTGAATGATGCCCTTGAAGCCATTACCCACTGCGCCAAAACCGGGGAAGGAAATCTCTTGGCACTGGCCGTTGAAGCCGCGCGGCACAGGGCAACCCTGGGAGAAATCTCGGATGCCATGGAAAAGGTTTTCGGGAGATATAAGGCTGAAATCAGATCAATAAGTGGGGTTTATAGCACGGAAATGGAAAATGATATGTCATTTGAAAAGGCACGGCAATTGGCCGACAGGTTTGCGGAACTCGAAGGACGGCGACCGCGCATTATGATAGCAAAAATGGGGCAGGACGGTCACGACCGTGGGGCCAAAGTGGTTTCCACAGGTTATGCCGATCTGGGCTTTGACGTGGATATAGGCCCACTCTTCCAAACCCCGCAAGAGGCGGCCAAACAAGCGGTGGAGAACGATGTCCATATCCTGGGTATTTCTTCCTTGGCGGCCGGACACAAAACCTTGGTGCCACAAGTAATTGAAGCATTAAAAAATTATGGCCGGGAGGATATTATGGTTATTGTGGGCGGCGTAATCCCACATCAGGATTACCAATTTCTTTTTGATGCAGGTACAGCCGGGATTTATGGCCCTGGAACCCGGATCAGCGATGCCGCCATAGAAATGCTGGGAATTTTGATGGATGCAGGGGAATGAGTTGATATCGAAGTGTTCGGCGTCTGTAATCAGTTTCAGTTTTCAGTAAACAGTAAAACATTGGGATCAAAATCGAACTGGAAATTCCAAATCGTTTGCTAAGGCCAGAAATCTATGGAACCTCTTCAGCTACGTGTTAAAGAGGAAATAATTTGGATCTTGTGGACCTTAAAACCCAATCCTGAATTCTCCATACTCAGTTCAATATTCTATAGCAATTCCCAATAAGAGATTCCTACCTTCGGGGGGAATTTATATCTTTGGTGCAATGCAGCAAGTAAAAATAATAGAATGTCCACGCGATGCCATGCAAGGCATCAAGGCCTGGATCCCGACCTGGAAAAAAGTACAGTACCTACAGTCGCTTTTGCGCTGTGGTTTTGATACCATCGACTTCGGAAGCTTTGTATCCCCCAAGGCCATCCCCCAAATGCGGGATACTGCCGAGGTACTCTCTAAGTTGGATCTCTCCAGGACAAAAAGTAAACTACTGGCCATCATTGCCAATGAACGGGGCGCGGAGGATGCCGTAAAACATGCTGAAATCCGTTATTTGGGCTATCCTTTTTCCATCTCCGAAAACTTCCAGATGCGAAATACCCATAAAACCATTGCTGAATCACTGGTTACCCTTCAGGAGATTTTAAACCTGGCGGATAAAAACAATAAGGAAGTGGTGGCTTATTTATCCATGGGTTTCGGAAATCCCTATGGCGATCCCTGGAATGTGGAAATAGTAGGGGAGTGGACCGAAAAATTGGCTGCCATGGGCGTGAAGATACTTTCCTTGAGTGATACCGTGGGTTCCTCCACCCCGGAAATCATTTCATACCTATTTTCCCACCTTATCCCTGAATATCCGGAAATAGAATTCGGTGCCCATCTACATACCACGCCCCCTGCCTGGTTTGAGAAAGTGGATGCTGCCTTTAAGGCTGGTTGTAGAAGATTTGATGGCGCCATACAGGGCTTTGGCGGGTGCCCAATGGCAAAGGACGAGCTGACGGGAAATATGCCGACCGAAAAAATGCTGAGTTATTTTACAGCCAATAAAGTTGTTTCAAATGTCCACCCTATGTCATTTGAGAGCGCCTATAACGAAGCGACAAAGATTTTCACCGAATATCATTAATATGGAAAGACTTCTATTATTCTCACTCGTCTGCTCCATTTTGATTGGATGTAGTGCTCCAAAGCATACTATTAAGGAAAATGGCACGGTAACCCTAAAAATTGTCCAGATAAATGATGTATATGAAATATCGCCCCTCAATGGCGGAGCGTATGGCGGGCTTGCGCGCGTGGCCCATATCCGTGACTCGATCAAGGAGAAATTTCCGAATACCTATCTCTTTTTGGCCGGGGATTTTTTAAGCCCTTCCTTAATGGGAACACTTAAGATAGATGGCGAGCGCTTAAACGGAAAACAAATGGTAGAGGTTCTGAATGCCATGGATATCGATCTGGTAACTTTCGGAAACCACGAATTTGATCTAAACGAACCAGATCTTCAAAAGCGCATGGATGAATCAAATTTTTCCTGGACCTCGGCCAATACCCGTCGTGTGACCGAAGGTGGAAATGTCCCATTTGGTTCACGGAGAAATGGAAAGATAATTCCCGTTTCCGATTTCGAGATTTTCAAGGTGGAAGGACCTTCAAATGAAAAGTTGGCATTTGGTGTCTTTGGTGTCACCGTACCATCAAATCCGAGGGATTACGTGTATTACGCTGATATTTTTCACGAGGCTGACCGAGCGTACCGTCTCGCTCTTCAAAAATCCGATTTTGTTTTGGGTCTTACCCATGTTGCCCTGGAAGAGGATAGGGAAATTGCGGGACGTTTGCCGTCCCTTCCATTGATAATGGGCGGCCATGAGCATTTTAATATGTTGGAAAGGGAAGGAGCAACCATTATTGCCAAGGCGGACGCCAATGCCAAAAGCGTATATGTACATACCCTTGTTTACAACACAAGGGAAAAAGATCTGTTCGTCAGTTCCGATTTGGTAATGGTTACTGAAAAAACTGGATCTTCTGCCAAGGTGGCCCAGGTTGTAAAAAAATGGACGGATCTTATGGATACCAAGCTGAAAGAGGTGATCGATAATCCGGATGAAATAGTATATCACGCTACCGTTCCCCTTGATGGGACCGACGATGCCAGCCGCAGCCAACAGACCAATTTGGGGGAACTCATAGCCCAATCCATGGCCCACGCTTATAAGGACCAAGCGAAAGCCGCCATAGTAAACGGAGGATCCATTCGCATAGACGACAAATTATCCGGGGATATTTCAAGTACCGATATTTTCCGCGTCCTCCCTTTTGGCGGAAGCGTTCTTCTTGTGGATCTAAAGGGAGCGCTTCTAAAACAAGTTCTGGATTTTGGGATGCAACAGATCGGGACGGGAGCTTATCTTCAACGCCATAATATCTCACAAAACCAATTTGGAGAATGGCAGATTGGGTCTAAAAAAATTGAGGATCAAGAAACATATTCTGTAGCCTTTAGTGATTTTTTATTGAAGGGATTGGATATTCCCTTTCTGACACCAGAAAACCCCGGTATTTTAAAAATCTATTATCCCAGGGAAAACGAAATTGCAGGAGATATTAGAAGAGCCACAATAAACTATTTAAAGGCGCAACAAGAATAAATTAATTTAGAATTATGAATTTAGAATTTAGAATTCAGAATTCATAATTCAGCATCCATAATTCAACATTCATAATTCATAATTCATAATTCAACATTCATAATTCATAATTCAGCATTCATAATTCATAAACCTT
>CAYXDM010000080.1:0-10378 GCA_964463595.1 uncultured Aequorivita sp.
CACAACGGTTTTTGAATTTGCGCACTGATGATTTGTATTATTAAATGAGAGAAGAAGGTTTGGGAAGTGGGATGTGAGATTGAAAACCCGAAACTTGGAACACATAACATTGAAACCCTTCAATAATGGGAGAACAAAACCGAAGAAATGAAATAGGAAAGCAGGAATTTATTTTCCATGCCCAGAACTATAAATTTATGTTTATCGGCATCGCCTTCATTGCCTTGGGATTTATCCTAATGGCTGGCGGGGGCAGTGACGACCCCAATGTTTTTAACCCCGAAATATACAGTTGGCGCCGGATTCGCCTGGCTCCTGCCCTTGTGTTGATCGGATTTGCCATTGAGGTGTATGCCATTTTGCTCAATCCCCATAAAAACAGCAAATAGATGGGTGAAGTTATTAAGGCATTGCTGATAGGGATTGTTCAGGGCCTTACCGAGTTTTTACCCGTCTCTTCCAGTGGGCATATCGTCATTGCGCAAGAGATCCTCAACATTCATTTTGAGGATGAGGAAAACCTGCTTTTTGCAATTGTCCTGCATTTTGCCACGGCTTTAAGCACAATTGTCATTTTCAGAAAGGACATCATTTCCATTTTTGCGGGTTTGTTGCAGTTCAAGAACAATGAGGAATTTCGTTTCTCTTTGAAAATTGTGCTCTCCATGATACCCGCCGCTTTGGTGGGCATATTGCTGAAAGACACCTTGGAGGAATTTTTCTCTAACCTGCTTTTGGTGGGCAGCATGCTTTTGATAACGGCCATATTGCTTTATTTTGCTGACAAGGCCAGGCACACAGGAAAAGCTGTCGGGTTCGGCGATTCGTTCGTCATAGGGATTGCCCAGGGATTTGCGGCCCTGTTACCAGGTTTATCGCGTTCCGGATCCACGATTTCTACTTCCATCCTTTTGGGAAATGACAAATCTAAAGCCACCAGGTTTTCATTTTTAATGGTGCTCCCCTTGATTCTTGGCGCCACCGCCAAAATGTTTCTGGATGCGCAGGAAGGCTCCGGACTGGCTATTGGGAGTTTGCCCTATAGTGCTTTGGTCGCAGGGTTTTTGGCCGCATTCATTTCGGGACTTTTTGCTTGCAAATGGATGATTAGTATTGTTAAGAAAGCTAAACTTACTTACTTTTCTATCTATTGTGTGATAGTGGGCGTTTCGGTTATTGTGTATTCTTTGATCTGAGAATCAGTTCTGAGTTTCTGATTCTTTTGAAGGACGGGGAAACTTCCGGTTCTAGAAATGAAAAGGAACTGAATCAGGAATTGTAATCAGAAACAGAGTTTTCCATAAAAGCGAAAAAGGAAGTTTCATAAATCCAACCCCAAAATCCGTATCTTTGTTAACACTATGGATCCTGAAATAAACAAAATAATCATCGAAACGCTTTTGCCGTTCAAACCCAAACAGATCTGTGTTTTCGGGAGCTACGCCCGTGGGGAAATGAACGAAGATAGTGATATTGATATATTGGTGGACTTCCCAGAAGGAGTAACTTATTTGGATATTGGCGGTATTTATATGGACTTAATGGAAAAGTTAAAAATAAAAATCGATTTGGTTTCTAAAGGAGGTTTGAACCCATTGTTTAAACCTTATATCGATAAAGATATAATTGAAATTTACAATGCAGCATAAAAAGGACTTTACTTACCTTATAAATATTGCCCGCTATCTTGAAAAAATGATCAAATTCTCTAAAGGATTAACTCTTGAAGAATTTAAGGAAAATGATATGGCTTATGACGCTCGTATATTGAATTTTATAAACGTAGCAGAGTCTTTCAAAATGCTATCTCCTGCTTTCAGGATCGCTTACCCAAAGATTCCATATCACAAGATTATGGGTTTGAGGAATATTGCGGCACAAACTTATGAAGGATTGGATCCCACAATTTTATACGAAACTATCCAACACGACATTCCATTTCTTTTGGAAGAAGTAAACAATATCCTCAAAAATGAATCTTAAAACCCTCCACGCCGAGGATTACAAAGAAGGCCAAGTAATTCTGATCGACAAACCCCTGGAATGGACTTCCTTCCAGGTAGTGAACAAAGTGCGCTGGCTCATTAAAAAAGAATTCGGAATCAAGAAAATAAAAGTAGGCCATGCCGGTACGCTCGATCCTCTGGCCACGGGACTTCTTATAATTTGTTCGGGGAAATTCACCAAGAAAATAGATACCTATCAAGCTCAGGAAAAGGAATATACGGGGACTTTCACCTTGGGCGCCACCACGCCAAGTTATGATCTGGAAACTGAAATTGACCAGATTTTCGATATTTCGGGATTGACTTCTGAAAAAATAAAGGCGGTAATTCCACAGTTTTTAGGGGAAATACAACAACAACCGCCCGTGTTTTCGGCCCTGAAAAAAGAGGGGAAACGGCTCTATGAATTTGCGCGAATTGGCGAGGAAGTTGAGATTCCCTACCGAACCGTGGTGATTTCAGAATTCGAAATAAGCAGGATCGACCTTCCGAGAGTTGATTTCAGAGTGGTGTGCAGCAAGGGAACCTATATCAGATCCCTGGCCCATGATTTTGGAAAAGCATTGGGAAATGGCGCCCATCTCTCTGCATTGCGAAGGACAAAAATTGGCGATTTTTCAGTCGAAAACGCATTGGGAATCAAGGATTTTAAGGATTCCCTTGCAAGTTAAAGTATCGCAAAGGGCAACTTGAATTAACTGGTTTTTGTGGATTTTTGCATAAAAACGCAGTATTTACACTCATGGATTTCAATTATTCATATAGAGCATTTCTTATAACCTCCCTGTTGACAGGAATTCTGGTGCTTTTGCTCATAAGTATCAAACTTTCAAATATTGCATTTGAAAATGAGAGTGAAACCTATGATATGATCGTCCTCCCAAACGAAATTTCCGAAGAGGAACAACCCGAAATTTCCAGTGAAAAAATCAAGATTGAAACGAATCGAGCTTATAACGAGGCGGAAAAGTTTATAGCATCGGTAGAAAACGAAAACCAAAAAGTTTCTGAAACGACCGAAGGAAAACTGGAGGAAATGGCAAAAGCGATTGAAAACTCCAATAGGATCAATGGGGAAAATGTGGACTTAGGCCTTACGAAAAAGAAGGCCAAAGAAGAGAAAAACTACTCCAATAGCCGTAAAAACAAGCAGCAGCAAGCAATTGTTGAAGGCGGAAACCAAAATACCACCATCAGCTACCGACTGGTGAACAGAAGGGATGTTTATCTACCTAATCCAGTTTATACTTGTTATGGCGCAGGGAGGATAGTCATCAATATTGAAGTGGATCATTTGGGCCAAGTTCAAAAAGGCACTTATAATAAAGCTGCGTCCACCTCCACAAACCAATGTCTTATTGATGCGGCCATGGAATATGCGCTTCAGGCCGAATTTACAACCGATGCATCACGACCGGAACAATTGGGGACCATTACTTTTAACTTTCCGGGGCAAGGGTAGCTTTCAGGTGTCAGCGGTAATTTTTCATAAATATGTAAAGAATGGAGTTAGAAAAAAATCGATGTAGTTGGTGCGGAAACGATCCGCTGTACGTACAATACCATGATGAGGAATGGGGCGTACCCGTTAAAGACGACCAGACCCTTTTTGAATTTTTGCTTCTGGAAACCTTTCAGGCTGGCCTGAGTTGGATAACCATCCTTCGGAAACGGGAAAATTTTAGAGCGGCTTTTGACAATTTCGATTATAAAAAGATTGCACAATACAATCAATCAAAAATTGACTCCTTGCTTAAAAACGAAGGTATAATTAGGAACAAACTGAAAGTACATTCCGCAGTTACAAACGCCCAGGCTTTTATGGCCGTTCAAAAGGAATTTGGAAGCTTCAGCAATTATATTTGGGGTTTTGTAAACCACAAACCGATAAAAAACACCCTAGAATCCCACAAAAATGCGCCTGCAACCACACCCTTGAGTGATGCCCTGAGCAAAGATCTGAAAAAACGGGGATTTAAGTTTGTGGGGAGTACGGTGGTCTATGCCCACATGCAGGCCACTGGGATGGTGAACGACCATGTTAAAAGCTGTTTTAGGTACCATGAGGTTTAGGAATTTCCGGTGCTTACCCGCCCTATTGCAAAAGACTTCTTAGAAAGAACTCTCTGCCCACTTCTTGGGCTCCCAAACTTTCCAGATGGGAATTATAAATCTGGCAATCGATGAGTGTATAATTCCTGGTTTTGGCATATTGCACCAGATAATAAAATGCTACTTTGGATGCATTACTGACCCTACTGAACATACTCTCTCCACAAAACATTTTTCTGTTCGGAAAGTCAACTCCATAAAGCCCGCCCACCAATTTTTCATCCTCCCATACCTCTATGGAAATAGCATATCCCTCTTGGTGTAGCCGTAAATAGGCGTGCTGCATTTCTGCGGTTATCCAGGTTTCGGCCTGCCCTCTCCGTGGAATCTGGGCGCAATTATGAATTACGCTCTCAAAATTCTGGTTGAAAGTAACTTTAAACCTTCCATCCCGCAGGGTCTTGCGCAGGCTCTTTGAAAGTTTGAACATGTTGGGAAAGAGCACCATTCTCGGGTCTGGACTCCACCATAGAATTGGCTGGTTCTCCTCAAACCACGGAAAAATCCCGGAGTTATATGCAAGTAGAAGCCTGTTTACCGAAAGATCACCTCCCACAGCCAATAAACCATCAGATGGAGCGCTATTGGGATTTGGAAACCAAAGGTTGTCAGAAAGATAATGCATATTTGAAAAGGAAGGTTATCCAAAGAAAAAGCCCCAGAAAATCGTGATTCTCATGTGGGGCTTTTCCAGAAAAATTTTGAAATAAAGGATTAAAAAGGAAGATCGTCGTGATCTTCTTCATTAAAGTCATTTGCCGGTTCAAATGCCTCCGCCGGTGGCACTGGAGGTCTTCCACCGCTAGGGGCATCTTGCGATAAATTCTCAATGCGCCATCCTTGGATACTGTTAAAATACTTCGTTTCGCCTTGGGGATTCACCCATTCCCGGCCCCTAACATTAAAGCTTACCTTTACATTCTGCCCCACACTATAAGAGTTTAACAATTCTGTTTTATCCTGTACAAACTCTATCATTATTGTCTGGGGGTACTGCTCTTCCGTAGTAATTACCAGCTCGCGTTTCCGAAACCCATTGGTACCGTAGGTTTTGGTCTCATCTATCAGTTTAATTTTTCCCTGTAATTCCATTTTCCTAATTTTTAGTGTTCCTATTATTATTTTGGATTCTAATATTAATTGCCGATTAAAGCTTTTAAATGGTGAACCATTTTTTACTTATAATCTATTCTTTCCTATACATTGGCTCGGATAAAACCTTATTTCCCAACAAAAGTTTCCAGGCGTCTATCACTTTTCCCTGACCCAGCAACTCCTGGACTTTAATGTGTAAAGTTTCCATGCATCCGGAATCCACTATTTTTTTAATTTCAGGGGAGGCTTTGATAAAGGTAAGGATTTCTTCTTTATCCGGAAAGTTTTCTATGTTAGCGAGCATACCTAAATCGTTCCCCGTGAGCACCTTGCTAAGTTGTACTTCTTGCGGTAGCCTATCCACTCCTATTCCAAGGGTGGTGAGTGGTTTTGGCACTTGAAACAAGCCTTCCTTGGACCGGGTGTACCAATTGCCACCCAGCCGGGCAATGGTATCGATCTTAAAGGGATCGATAGCTCCAAGTTCATCGAGAATATCTTCCCTTAAATGGAGTTTAACGACTTCACATATAACCAAATTTCCTGCACCTCCCTGCTCGCCCAGGGCTATTACCTCATTTACCTTACATTCAAATTGAACAGGGGCCTCGGCCACTCGGGGCGGACCCACTATATCAGATGCAATTTCAGTAAAACCCGCTTTTTTGAATTCATTAATTCCCTTCCCATATTCGGTGGAAGCCAATGACGTTTGTTGGACCATGTCAAAGCTCACAATGTTTATAACCACTTCCGGAACTTCCAGTACATTTTCATAGCTGTGTTTTGTAGTATTATCGCGACCTCTTCTTGCTGGAGAAAAGATTAGGATAGGAGGACGGGCGCTAAAAACATTGAAGAAACTAAAAGGGGAAAGATTTATATTTCCATCCTTGTCCATTGTACTCGCAAACGCAACTGGCCTAGGCGACACGGCGCCCAAAAGATAGCCGTGCAGCTTCGCAGTAGGTATATCCTGTGGTAAAATTGAAATCATAATTCACAAATGTACCCAAAAGATTACAGCTTATAAAAACAAGGTTGCACAATAATATCAACATATTTGCCTTATATTTAGACTTGTCTTTGTGCGGTCCATTTTCATAATTTTACAGAAACCGCAGTAGATGGACAAGGAAAAGAATCTTTATGCTGCGCCAAAAATCACTCTCCCGTTGGGGATTTATTTTAGCTTCCCTTCTCATCGTTAGTCTCATTTTGTGGAATACCTATGATTTTTTTAATCAATTAAAGGAAAATGAGCGGACCAAAATGGAAATTTGGGCCGCGGCCCAAGCCGAGTTACAGGCCATGGCGCAGGATCAATTGGACGATAGCCCTAGCACCACCGCGCTAACCATTATCCAGAGCAATAGCACCACCCCTATGATTCTTTACACCCTCAAGGAAAATATCTACACCGGAAGAAATATTGATGAGAAAATATTGCAGAACCCGAAGGCGATCCAAAAGAAAATTAAACAGTTCGCCTCAGAATATGAACCTCTGGAAGTAAAATACAAAGACCAGGTGCTCGCCATCATCTATTATGGCAATTCCTCCTTGATCAATAAACTCAAATTCTACCCGGCTGCGTTAATACTTATGATTTTTCTCTTTGTATCGGCCATTTATCTTTTTTATAAAACCTCAAAATCTGCTGAACAAAACAGGGTTTGGGCCGGAATGGCAAAAGAAACCGCCCATCAAATCGGGACCCCTCTTTCTTCGTTGATTGGCTGGACCGAAATATTAAAGACCGAAAACATCAATCAGGACTATGTGCTGGAAATGGAAAAGGACATTAAGCGTCTGGAAACCATAACGGAACGGTTTTCCAAGATAGGCTCCATCCCCAAATTGGAACGCTGCGATTTGGTATCGGAAACCAGGAATACCTTTCATTATCTGAAGAATAGGACCTCCAAATTAATTGACTTCCAACTAATTATTCCTGAAAGTCCGATCTTCGTCGATTTAAATCCGCAGCTTTTCAGTTGGACCATTGAAAATTTGGTAAAAAATGGAATTGACGCCATGAAAGGAAAAGGGAAAATTACAATTTCCATTGAAAAAAATTCCAAATACGCCTTGGTGCGGATTTCGGATACCGGGAAAGGCCTTGCGAAAAATGAATCCCGACGGATATTCACCCCTGGATATTCCACCAAAAAACGTGGATGGGGCTTGGGTCTTTCCTTGGCAAAAAGAATTATTGAAGAATATCATAAAGGAAAAATCCACGTAATGAAAAGCGCAATAAACCAAGGCACTACTATGGAGATTTCCCTTAAAATTGACAGTTGAAAATGAGCCGCAAAACCCACATCCTGCATATTGCCCGCTTAAAAAACAACTGTCCAACCTGTGGTGGCACAAATGGACTGGAACTTACATTTACCCAGGATGAAAAAGAGAACGCCTTTTTGCACAGACCCAATCCAAAAATTGACGACAGGCTCTTTTGCCACAACTGCAAAAACCCTATTTATCCCGTAAACTGGACCGAGGATATTGAGCGGGTATATGATTATAACAAAAAAATAGCGGAATCCCATAGAAAATATCTAAAGGTAAATCCGCTATTGTATATCCTTATTTTCGCGGCCATAATATTGGTAGCCGCAACTCTTTACATTTTCGGGTTTAAGGAATAAGTTTTTCCCCGATGGCATCCGCCAAATTTTGGAATTCCGCATCGGTCATATTCACTTTTTTGGTAAAACGCATATCATCCATATCATTCAGAGGGATGAGATGCACATGAACGTGGGGTACTTCCAAACCTACAACGGCCATCCCCACCCTTTTACAGGGAACTGTTTTCTCAATTGCGATTGCCACTTTTCTGGAGAATTGCATCAGTTGTAGATAGAGATGTTCGCCCATATCAAAAAGCTTATCCACTTCCTCTTTGGGAACACAAAGTGTATGCCCCTTGCTGTTGGGATTGATGTCTAAAAAGGCGATAAAGTTTTCATCCTCTGCCACCTTATAACTGGGTATCTCGCCTGTAATGATTTTGGTGAATAGTGTTGCCATGGTTAGTCTCTCGATATTTCCAGTATATCAAATTTAAGTATCCCGTTGGGCACTTGAATTTCCGCAACTTCCCCTTGTTGTTTCCCCAAGAGACCCTTTCCGATAGGCGAATCCACAGAAATCTTGCCCGCTTTTAGGTCTGCTTCACTTTGAGCCACCAATTTGTATTTCATTTCCATGCCATTGGCCTGATTTTTAATTCTCACCGTGGAATGCACCAAAATCTTGCTCAGATCCAATTGGGATTCATCTATCAATCGTGCGTTGGCCAGAACTTCCTCAAGTTTGGCGATTTTCAATTCCAACATACCTTGGGCTTCCTTGGCGGCGTCATATTCGGCATTTTCGCTCAAATCCCCCTTATCCCTTGCTTCCGCAATTGCGTTTGATGCTTTTTGGCGCTCAACGTCGCGTAGATAATCCAATTCATCTCTCAGTTTTTTTAAACCGTCGGCCGTATAATAAGATACTTTTCCCATAACTTCATCGTTTGTGTATGCAGAACATACATATTCTATAATATAACAAAATCCCGACTCGTGGCGGGACTAAATTTCTAAACTGAAAAAATCCCATGCGATGACGGGATTGCAAACAAATATACAAAAAATTTACTTCTTTTACATTTTGTTGTACTTTCGACATAAAATTTAATATTTTGAAAATAACCCCATTTTTTATCTCCATTCTTTTCCTGTTGCTGTTGTCCTGTTCAAAAAGTGACCTCAAGCAAAATCAAAATCCCTATCTGACCAATCCGGTAATAAATCTCAACCTGAATCTCAACCTTCCGGAATATAACCCACTCAAATTCCCGGGAAGTTTAATTGTAGTTCCACAGGGAATAAAAGGAATAGTGGTTTATTGCGTAAGCGAAACTTATTATTTGGCCTTCGACCTTACCGATCCCAATCACCCGCCCAACGAATGTTCGCGGATGGAGCTGGACGGGCTTATAGCAAGATGCCCTTGCCCTACTGATGACAACGCATACTTGATTACGAACTTCGGACAACCTACTACCCCAGATGGCAATAAATACCCCATGCAGCAATATCGCGCCGAAAGACGTGGAAACAATATTATAATCACCAACTGAGAGTCAATTAGTGATTATAATATTTGATCAGACCCAATTCTTTAAAACTTAATGGTAGCCCCAATTAGAAAATTGATGGTGGCTTGTGGAAAATACCCTGCCCCTTCTACCGTAGAAATCGATCCTGGATTGCTGAAATCATCGTCATAAGTGTAATAATATCCATTGGAAATGTATTTCACATTAAAAATATTGTTTATCAGGGCTGAAAATACAATTTCCTTTATCCAGGGAAGTTCCTGCAAAGTGTACACCAGATTCACATCATTGACATAGTAGCTATCCAACTTGGATTTTCGGCTGTCCGTATTGCCCATATATTGCTCTCCTACAAATTTTGAAAGAAAACCCACATGCAGGTTCTGAGTAGGGGAATATTGCAGCATATTGCCAGCTATGATCGACGGAGAGAAAGAAATGTTGGTACTTCCCAAATCGACGAGTTCTCCATCAATGGAGGCAATAAAATCGCGGTTTTTATTGGCGCTGATGGCGATGTTCGGAAAGGTTTTTAGGTTTTTCAATATTTGGATGTCGGCATCCACTTCCAATCCTAGTCGGTAACTACTGCCGCTGCTCATTCTCAAAGGTTTCCCGGTATCTCCCAACTCGCCGGAAAGGACCAATTGATCTTTATAATCCATATAATAAAGATTGGTATTAACCTTAGCCTTTTCACTTGTAAAACGCCAACCCAATTCAAAGTCATCGAGCTTCTCAGCCGTGGTTATATCTTCCCTGAAATCCGCCCGGGTAGGTTCGCGATGGGCCTTTCCATAAGAGAAATAAAATTGACTGCCTGGATGCATTTGGTAGGTTACACCGAATTTGGGATTAAAGAACGAGTATTCTTTATCTATTTCCATGGCTATTAGATCGGAGGTTATTCCTGTGGTTTTGTAATTTATGAACCGTCCCTGCAGATCGCCATAAATACTCCAGGAATTACCGAGGCGATAGGTGGCCTTTGAAAAAAATGTGAATTCAGTTTTGTTCGCATCCCCATCATAATACCGATCCCGGA
>CAYXDM010000081.1:0-2862 GCA_964463595.1 uncultured Aequorivita sp.
TCCGCTTTTTCATAACGGGCACCCCTTAGGAGATTTTCAAGCGTTTCAACGGGTTCCTTTCCAAAGAAATCTCCAAAGATCCGGAAGTCCTCTATCTTTCCTTTTTCAACAAAGATCCGAAGATCTATTTCCCCCACATCAAACCGGCGGCTGCGCTGTATATTGAATTTTGGGGAACGGCCGTAGTTCCATTCCCAGGTGTCGTATTTCTCTTCCTTTAATTTGTGTACTGCTTGCCACTCTTCCGGGGTCAATCGGTAGGTTTCGAAAGCTTCACTTTCCTCATAAAGCCCTTCCAATAAAAGCGTGCGAAACTGTTCTATCTTTAAAGGGGTCTTCAAATATTCTGAGATATTGGCCACCCTGCTCCTTACCGATTTATGGCCTTTGGACTGGATCTTGCTCATCTTTACGTTCAGGGCATTGGCAACCTCGCCCAGATCGGTATCCAGTAAAAGTGTGCCGTGGCTCACCATTCTTTTTCCCGTGGAGAACTGTGCCGTACCGGAAATCTTCCTTTCGTCGATTAGGATATCGTTTCTTCCCTTTAGTTCCGCATCCAGACCCAGCGTTTTTAGGACCTTAATGACAGGGGCAGTGAATTTCTTGAAATTGTTGAGGCTCTTTACATCGTGATTGGTGATAAAACTAAAGTTTAAATTCCCGAAATCGTGATATACGGCACCCCCTCCGGACACTCTCCTAACCACGTGAATGTTTTTCTCCTCCACGTAATTTTGGTTTACCTCTTCCAGTGTATTCTGGTTCCGCCCAATGATGATGGACGGCTCATTGATATAAAACAACAAATAATCGGAATCGGCACTAAAGTTTCGCAACGCGTATTCCTCCAACGCCAAATTTAATTTTGGATTGGTAATGCCTTCATTTTCTATGAATATCATGTGGATTTATTTTGTGCAAAGATAATAAACCTAACAATGGATGGTAAAGAAGGATTATGGAAAATGGAATGTCCACAGCGGCAAACGGAAAACTAATAAGTAAACATCCGGCTCGCCATCTAGGCCCCGCCTCCCAGGGACATTATTCCTTATTAATTTTTATCTCTTCGGAATAAACGTAAAAGTCCTTTTTGATCGCAAGGGAGGTTATCAGGTTTTTCCATTTCATCGTTTTCCACGTTCCAGTAGGATATATCCATTTCTCCTTGCCGTTGATGATGGCGAGTACCGGCATGGCAAAATTTTCGATTATATCCACATACCGATATTTTAGATCCCTGCCCTTAATTTCATATTGAATTTTGGGAATTTCGGTGGTCCGCAGGTACTGGTCCCAAAATACGCTTAGATCCTTTCCGCTCTTTTGGGAGATATATTCCTCGATCTGTTGGGTAGTAACGGTTTGGTGATAAAAATCTTGGTTGAGACCCCGGAGGATTTTTCGCCAGCGCCTATCATTGTCCACCAATTGGCGGAGCGTATGGAGAATATTTGCCCCCTTGTAATAAATATCACTGCTCCCACGGCTGTCCAGGTTGTACTGGCCAATAATGGGGCTGTCATTCAATATGTTTCTGCGAAGACCGACCACATATTCGGAAGAAGCCTTTTTTCCAAAGAAGTAATCCAGGTACAGGTTTTCTGCATAACAAGTAAACCCTTCATGTATCCACATATCCGCCACATCCTTATTGGTGATGTTGTTCGCAAACCACTCATGGGCACTTTCGTGGATGATGATAAAATCGAATTCCATTCCCCAGCCCGACCCGGAAAGATCTCGGCCCAGATAGCCGTTTTCAAATCCATTGCCATAGGTAACGCTGCTCTGATGTTCCATACCCAAATAGGGAACTTCCACCAGTTTATATCCGTCCTCATAAAAGGGATAGGGACCAAACCAATATTCAAAAGCCTCCATCATCTGGGGAACTTGTTGAAATTGCTTTCTGCCCTTCACCTCGTTCTCCCGCAACACGTAGAAATCAAGATCCAGTGGACCTTTTTCTCCCTTGTAAATTTCCTTCCAATGGATATAATCCCCAATGCTGATGTTCACGCCATAGGGGTTGATAGGATTGACAACGTTCCAGACCCAGGTTTTGGATGTATCATTTTCTATGATATTTACAAGCTTTCCGTTGCTCACATCCATTAAATTGTGGGGTGTGGTTACGGCAAGGGTTATTCCATTATCCGGTTCATCTGCCGGATGGTCTTTTAGCGGCCACCATACACTGGCACCTATTCCCTGGTTGGCGTTGGCAATAAAGTCCAGCCCGTTACTGTCCTTGGTCCAAGTAAAACCCCCATCCCAGGGTGGGCGTTTGGCAATCCTCGGCTTTCCGGAAAAATATATGACCACACTGTTTTCCTTTCCTGCCTCCTGCGTTTGCTGGAGGTTTAGAAAATGTGCGTTGCCATCGGAAGTATATAAAATTTCCTTCCCGTCCTGAAACACCTTATCAATTTTCATGGGAGCCTGGAGATCGATTTGCATTTTTTGTTTGGGTTCCAATACCTTATATGAAATCGTATTCCTGCCTTCAATGGATTTATGGGTCGGATCTACCGTGATCTTCAGGTCATAATGCAACACGTCCCACCAAGCCCGTTCTGGGGTAACACTCCCACGGAGGGTATCTGCCCGGGTAAAGCTTTGGGCAAATCCCGTAAACCCCATGATAAACAGCAAAAACCAAATTGTTTTTTTCATCCGGATAATTTTTATAAAAATACCAAAAAGAAAAGGATAAAAGGAGTGTCAGGAAGAGCCGAATCGAACCCCCATGTCAGGGTGAGCGCAGTCGAACCCCAATGTCAGGAAGACCGCAGTCGAACCCCCAATGTCAGGAAGACCGCAGTCGAACCCCCAATGTCAGGAAGACCGCAGTCG
>CAYXDM010000081.1:2962-10377 GCA_964463595.1 uncultured Aequorivita sp.
ATGTCAGGAAGACCGCAGTCGAACCCCCAATGTCAGGAAGACCGCAGTCGAACCCTCAATGTCAGGGTGAGCGCAGTCGAACCCCCAATCTCCAAACCTGCAGCTAAAACCGAGAAACCGAACACGAACGAAGTAAGCTAGCGAGGAGATATACCCAGCCCCCATCATCCATTCATAATTCATAATTCATAATTCATAATTCATAATTAACAAAAGCCACACTATGACAAGCAACAACCGCCGCAGTTTCCGTACGTAACCGGCTGTCGCCAAGGGTTATGGGAATATATCCCGCACTGAGGGCCAGTTCGATTTCCCGCTGGGAAAAATCCCCTTCGGGACCAATGATAACGATCGTATCCTCTTTAGGGACCAAAAGGGATTTGAGCGATTTCCTCTCGGTATCCTCGCAATGCGCAATAAATTTTGAATTCGTGGTCTTAAGGGTGTTCTGGATAAATTGCTCAAAGGAAATCGCTTCCTCCAAAACCGGCAAATAGCTCCTCAGGGATTGTTTTAAGGCAGCTTGGATAATTTTTTCATAGCGATCCATTTTGATGGTTTTTCTTTCACTATGGTCACAGATGATAGGGGTAATTTGCGAAACGCCAATCTCCGTGGCCTTTTCCAAAAACCATTCATATCGGTCATTTAACTTGGTCGGGGCCACGGCCAGGTGGAGGCGATAGGGCAGGGGCTTCCGGAATTCCCGTGAAAGGATTTTTGCAATACACCCTTTGGGATGGGCAGAGATTATTTCGGCCTCAAACAGTATTCCTTTCCCATTGGTCAGGTTAAAGCCATCCCCTTCCTTCATGCGCAGGACCTTGGTTATGTGTCGGCTTTCTTCCTTTTCAAAGTGTACTTCCTTTGCCGATTCCGCGATGTTTGCATTGTAGAAAAGCTGCATTTTTGGTTTATTGATTGATAATTGGGACTTGATAGGTCTTTCGGAAAAATTCCAAACCTCGGTTAGAAGTTCATTCGGGCCGCGGCCATAACGTCTATTTCCGCGAATTCCTTATTTTGATACTTTAATTCTCCTACCATGGCAATCATGGCTGCATTGTCCGTACAGAATTCAAATTTTGGGATATGGGTTTTCCACTCATATTTTTTTTCCGCCTCCCTTAGCGCAGTCCTGATTCCACTATTGGCAGAAACGCCTCCGCCAATGGCTATTTCTTTAATTCCCGTGTGCTTTACGGCATTTTTGAGTTTGTCCATCAGATAATTGACAATGGTAAACTGTATGCTGGCACAGATATCGGCAATATTTTCGGAAACAAAATCCGGATTCTGGGCTGTTTCCCTTTCAACAAAATACAAAACCGAGGTCTTTAGGCCGCTAAAACTGAAGTCCATCGGCCCCACTTTCGGCTTCGGAAATTTAAAAGCTTTCGGATTTCCCTCCTGTGCATATTTATCGACCAAAGGCCCACCGGGGTAGGGAAGGCCCAATATTTTCGCACTTTTATCAAAGGCCTCGCCCACGGCATCATCGATCGTCTGGCCTATGATTTCCATCTCAAAATAATCTGTAACCTTTACAATCTGGGTATGTCCCCCACTGATAGTCAAGGCCAAAAACGGAAAATTGGGCGGCCTATGCCCTTCAGTCTTAATGAAATGTGCCAAAATGTGCGCCTGGAGATGGTCAACATCGATCAAGGGAATCCCCAGGCCCAATGCCAGGGATTTGGAAAAGGAAGTGCCGACAAGCAAGGAGCCCATTAAGCCAGGTCCTCGAGTAAAAGCAATACCAGATAACTGTTTTTTGTCGATATTTGCTCTGTGTAAGGCCTGGTGCACAACGGGAACGATATTTTGCAGGTGTGCACGGGAGGCAAGCTCAGGTACAACTCCCCCAAATTGCTCATGGATTTGCTGTGTGGCAACAACATTACTCAGGATTCGGCCGTTGTTGATAACGGCCGCCGCAGTGTCATCACAAGAGGATTCTATGCCGAGAATATAACAGTCTTTTTGTGCCAAAACCGGGAATTGTAGGCGGTAAAATTAAAACAATAAAAGCGTATCAAAAAACTTCGCAAAATAATAGTTAGGATGCTGGCAGTACTTGTGCTGTTGCTGTTGCTATTATTTATTGTGTTCTCCATTCCGTCCGTACAAACTTGGGCCGCGGGGAAGGTCACCGATAACTTGAATGAATCTTTCGGGACCGATATCCATCTGGCCCGCATCGGTCTTAATTGGAAAGGTGAGGTGGACATCCGAGGGGTCTATATTGCGGACCACCATCAGGATACATTGATATACAGCCGGGAATTGCGCACAAATATACTCAACTTCGGCCAACTTATTAAAGGTCGGCTCGGATTCGGGGAGGTAGAGCTGGTTCACGCCAAATTGCAGGTAAAGACTTATAAAGGCGAAGACAACGACAATCTTTCCATCTTCGTCCAAAAATTTGATTCCGGAAAGGAACCTACATCTCCTTTTTCCTTGTTAAGCAATAAGGTTACAGCAAAGAATACCTCCATCAGGATCGTAAACCAAAATGTGGATCCACCCGCGGATATACTTTTTACCGGAGTGGATCTGCGTGCCACCGATTTTGAAATAGATGGACCCGATATAATGGCAAATATCCTCAATCTCTCTGCCACGACCAGTTGGGGGTTACGTATTAAAGATCTTCAAGGGGATTTTTTATATTCCAAAACAAATATCACCCTGCAAAAAATGGTTTTGGAAACCCTGGAATCCAGGCTGATGGGAAGTGTGGATCTGGACTTTTCCCAAAACGGAATGGCGGATTTTGAAAACGATGTGGTTATTACGGCCTCCTTAAAGGATTCACATATTGCGACAAACGATCTGAAAAACTTTTACGGTGAATTCGGGCCGGATCAACTTATTGTTTTGGATGCCGAAGTAAAGGGGACCTTAAATGATTTTAAGGTCCGGGACCTTACCTTGGATACGGGCGACTCACATATTGAGGGGGATTTTGATTTCCAGAATGTTGTGGATGGCAACGCCCAGTTCAGTATGGTCTCGAGAAACCATCAGATTGCGTCAAACTATTTCGATATGAGGCGATTGTTGCCACAGCTTCTGGGAGATGTACTTCCTGTGGAGCTAAAACAATTGGGGAATTTCAACTTCAACGGCACCACGTCCATTGTCAATAATGAAATTGTTACCAATAGCACCATTAGGAGCAACATGGGTCAGTTAAAAGCTGATTTAAAAATAGGCAATATCGACAACATAAACGCTGCCTACTACAAGGGAAATGTAATCCTCCAAAATTTCAACCTCGGAAAATTAGCCAGGACCCCCTCCTTGGGCAGAGTTTCAGGGAATTTGAATTTTGATGGCAGTGGATTCAATAAGGATAACGTCAATACCGAAGTTTATGGCGATCTTTCCTCTTTTGGATTTGAGGGATACGACTACCAAAATATAAAGGTATCGGGGAATTTAAAAAATCCGCTCTTCAATGGAGAGTTGTCCATAGACGATCCCAACCTGAAGATGGATTTCCTCGGAATAATAGACGCCTCTACCGATATCAACAAATTGGATTTTGAGGTGGATGTTGAATTTGCCGAGCTAAACAGATTAAATCTTGTTGCGCGCGACAGTATTTCGGTGTTTACCGGAAAAGTGATCGTGGATATGGAAGGTCGCACCGTGGATGATGTGTCTGGGACCATCAACTTCAGCCAAACCTTTTACCAAAATGAACGGGATTATTATTATTTTGATGATTTTAGGGTAACATCGTCCTTTGCGGGTGCCGTTCGTACTATTGAAATCAATTCCCCCGATATCATCACCGGCGAGATTTCGGGAGAGTTTTTGATCGAGGATATTCCCAATCTGTTCCAAAACGGGGTGGCGAGCATTTATGCGAATTACATTCCAAGAGAGGTTACCACGGACCAATATGTGAATTACGAATTTGTAATCTATAATAAGATTGTGGACGTATTTGTTCCGCAACTGAAATTTGGCGATAATACCAGGGTAAAAGGTGCGGTCTTTTCCGACAAGTCAAAATTCGAATTGGATTTTCGTTCGCCCGAGATCATTCTGTTGAATAATTATATCGGGAATCTCAATGTGCAGATGGACAATGACAATCCCCTCTTCAACACCTATATTTCCGCCGATAATATAAACCTGGGATTTTATGACCTCAACGATGTAAACATCATTAACAAGACCCTGACCGATACCATGTATGTAAGAGCGGAGTTTAAGGGAGGGGAGCAAGGGAAAGACCTATTCAACCTCTCACTCTATCACACCATAAATCCCAGAGGGAAATCCGTGATCGGGGTAAAAAAATCAGACATAACCTATATGGATAATGTCTGGTATCTAAACGAAAATAACAACCGATTGAACAAGGTGGTGTTTGATGATAATTTCAACGAACTGCGCATCGACTCCCTGGTGCTGAGCCATGAAAATGAACTCATCCAAATGGCTGGCATTATGCGCGACTCCACCTATAAAGATTTGAAATTGCGGTTCCGAAACGTCAATATAGGAAATATCGCTCCGGCATTCGACAGTTTAAGACTCGAGGGAAATATGAATGGACGCTTGGATTTTCTCCAAAAGGATGGCGCGTATTACCCTATCTCTTCGGTAACGGTGGATGATGTTATAATAAATGATATTCCTTTTGGCGATTTCGATATACAGATGGATGGCAATGAGGATCTTACCGTTTATAATATAAATACCTCCCTTGTCCGCGAGGGCGTTAAATCCATCAACGCCATAGGAAAGATAGATGTGTCGCCCCGAAGTCCCCAGATCCATTTGGATGTGGAGTTGAACCAATTCAACTTACAGGCGTTCAGCCCCTTTGGTGCAGATGTCATCACGGATATTCGCGGACTTGTTACCGGGAATGCCGTTGTTTCCGGCAATTATAAATCCCCCGATATCAATGGCAGGTTTATGCTCGAGAACAGTGGGTTAAAAGTACCTTATCTCAACACCGATTTCGATATCGACAACAATACCCAGTTGGTCGTGAACAAAAACAAACTTGAATTGGGCAACACCGGAATTACGGATACGAAATACGGATCCACCGGAATATTGTACGGCAATGCCAGCCATCACAATTTTAAGGATTGGGAATTGGATCTCCATATAAATTCCGATGATCGATTGTTGGTTCTGGATACGCCACAGGATGAAGACGCCCTTTATTACGGCACCGCCTTTATCAGTGGCCTGATTACCCTGCAAGGGCCCGTAGATGGTCTTACCGTAAGGGCTGAGGCCACCACGGAACGCGGCACCTCATTTAAAATTCCGATAAGCGAGACTGAGTCCATCAGCGATGATTCCTTTGTTTATTTTTTATCCCCGGAGGAGAAGCGGGCGAGATTGGAACGGGAGACGATAGTTTCAACCGAAATTAAAAAGATGAATCTCGAATTCGATCTGAATATCAACAACAATGCCTTGGTTGAAGTCGTTGTGGACCAGACGAACAATTCCACATTAAAGGGCAGGGGCAGTGGTACCCTGCTATTGCGTATCGATACGGCAGGAAAATTCCTGATGTATGGCGATTTTGTGGTATTCGAGGGCCAATTCGATTTTAGATATGGGGGAATCATCCAACGGAATATCGAAGTGGTCCCGGGTGGCAGTATTGTGTGGGATGGCGCCCCGGAACAGGCGAATCTTGAAATTAGTGCTCTTTATAATACAGAGGCAAATCCTTCTGTATTGCTGGACAACCCTTCCGTAAACCGTAAAATCCCCGTAGAAGTTTATGTAGACCTAAATGGACAGCTACAACAACCGGAGTTGGGGTTCAAGATTGAATTCCCGCGCGTAAGCTCTACCTTAAAAAGCGAGCTTCAGTTCAAATTGCAGACTGAGGAACAGCGGCAAAACCAAGCATTATTTTTGTTGGCATCCAATTCCTTTGTCAACGATAATTATGCGGGGGCAAATGCTTTTGCGGGCACGGTGGCCGATAGGGTTTCCGGATTGGTGAACAGCCTGTTTGCCGACCAGGATGGCAAGTTCAACGTAGGCTTGGATTATTCGGTGGGGAGCAACCTTCCGGACCAGGAAACTGCAGATCGTTTTGGCATAACCTTGAGCACGCAAATAAACGAACGCATACTCATAAACGGAAAGGTGGGCGTGCCGGTGGGTGGGGTTAATGAAACCGCCGTTGCAGGAGATATTGAGGTGCAATGGTTGATGAACGAGGACGGAAGTCTGCGGATGAATTTTTTCAACCGTCAGGCCGATCTGCAATTTATCGGTGAGGACCAGATCTTTGAACAGGGGGCAGGAATTTCCTATTCGGTGGATTTCAATACCTTCCGGGAATTGATGCGAAAATTATTTCAGAGGAAGACCAAGGCAGACTCCCCTGTCCTTCCTATTGTTCCGGATGACAATACCTATCCGGTGGAATTCAATTCCGAGGGAACTCGATCCTCAGAGGATTACGACTAAAAATTTAACAAAAATTTCAAAACAGGAGAGCTTTCCTATCAATATGTTTGCAGTTGTAATGAAGATTGATTCTTCTTTTGCTTTCAAGTAGCATTCCTAGGCCGAATCCTGAGTGTTATTAATGATTAAAGATCACTGTTAGTCTTTAAGATAACCGGTTTATTATGGGAAATATGTGTAACGCAAAATAAAATTACACCTGCGATTTGTAAAAAAATTATTTTGATTATACGGCAGAATTTTAATACATTTAAAGGATTATTTAAAAATTTAAGGAATGTTAATGTTAATATTAAATGGAAAACGAACCTTTCGAAATGTAATTGAAGCATAAAATTTTATGAAATTATGAGGATTAATAAAAATAATATCTATCTTCGCTTTAAAAACCAGTCATTATGAAAAAAATTATTCTAATCATCTTTTTATTCTCGGCTCCCCTTTTTTATGGACAGGAGGAGTTTAGTCAAGATTACAACAAATGGTCTCTCGAATTGGGCGCAGGATTACAAAAACCAGGACAGCCTGCCGCTCCGGATCACTTCACAGAAACCCCTAGTTTTGGACAATATAACTTCGGTATCCGTTACATGATGAATAATCGGTTCGGAATTAGACTGGGTCTTGGTTATAATGGATTTGAAAACGCAGACAACAGTCTCCCATTTAAAAGTACTTATTATCGCGGTTCGTTGGAAGGGGTTGCCAACCTTAGATCCCTGTTTAATTTTGAATCCTGGACCCAAACCTTTGGTCTCCTCGGCCATGCAGGTATTGGATATTCGGTATTACAGGCCAAGGAGCCTGTAGATAGAGGGAATGACCAGATGCTACACGCCATTGTGGGGATTACTCCACAAATCAAATTATCCAATAGAATAGTATTTAATCTGGATTTATCTTATCTCACCCATATTCGTCAACATTACACTTGG
>CAYXDM010000082.1:0-10265 GCA_964463595.1 uncultured Aequorivita sp.
AATGGTTTTCAATCGCACTGTGCCCTTAAGGGATTCCTGGACAAAACTCGCTTAATAGACTTAACCATCCCAAGGAACACAGAATACAGACTCTCAATTTATTTTGAAGATAATCTCGATTTTTTGAAATATAGCTGAATATTCTGCCTATTTTTAATTTACAGAGGAGGTATATTTTGGATATTTAAGACTATCTTAAGTAAGGCTCCAATATTATTAACCCCTTGTTAACAACTGACGGATTATTCCTTAACTATCTTTGACCTTATTAACCAATAAAAGGAAAATGTTATGGCATCAAATACGGGTCAAACAATAATCGCACTATTGACAGGTGCAATCATCGGTGCAGGACTTGGAATTCTCTATGCTCCTGATAAGGGTTCTGAAACCCGCGAAAAACTTGGAAAAGAAGCACGACGTACAAAAGAAAGGTTGAGTAAACAACTCAAGGAAACCGGACAAAACTTAAGCGAAAAAGCACAATTTGCACGGATGAGTTTTGAGGAAAAACTCAATGAAACCCTTTCTTCCGCAAGTTATAAGGCCGATGAGATTCTTTTGGCCATGGAAGATAAATTGGAGGCATTGCGAAAACAGAATGCGAAACTTCAAATGGGTTCAACTTCCACTAAAACGAACGTCAGTCAACCGGTCCAAACAGGGTCATCCAATAAAACCGGTCCAAAAACAACCGCATAACCATGTTCAAAGACCTTTCAAGAAGTCTAAACAATATTTCAGACCGATTCGAGGATTTTGGAACTAGCACCGTGGAGTATTATAAGCTCCGCTTGTTCAAATCTTCCATGAAGGGGGCTATTTCTTTGGTAAATCTGTTGGTTTATGGTAGTTTATCATTGTTTGTGATGGTTTTCTTATCCACCGGGATAGCCTTGTGGTTGGGAACTCTTTTTGAACATATGTTTGTTGGATTTTTGATAGTGGGGAGTGCCTACGGGGTTCTCCTAATTTTTATGTTTCTCTTTGGGAGGAAAATAATAGCCAGAAAAATGCTTTATGAATTTTCCGGGTTGCTTTATGACGAGGATGATATTGAACCGAAGGAGGCAGCCCGAAGGGAAGTCGCTGGGTTTGTTGCAATCAAAAAGGACGAAATCCTCCAACCGAACGATTTGGGAGAATAATATCACATTATATACCAGATAATACGCACACAAAAGGAAGGGAAGATGAAACGATATACTACTTTTGAGGAAATCGATAAGGATCTAAAATATCTTAGGCTTAAATCACAAATTGATAAGGAAGAATTCAAGTTGAGCATCAACCATGCCAAAACGACCATTCGAGAAACTTTTTCCCCGTTGAACATTATAGCTGAAACTTTCGGTTCCATCGTAAAAAAAGCTTTTGTTCTAAAAGTGGTTGACAACATAATTGGAATAACCAGGCATAAAAAAAGGGATTGAAAGCCCCGTTTGGCTTCAATAAAAAAACCGCTCCGGAAAATATGGTGCGGTTTTTTTGTTGAAAACCCCATGCCTGGATGCGCCCGACAAACTTTAAATATCCCTTTTCAACATTCAAATGCCGCCGAACTCGGGATTCTTTTGGAATTTTCAAGGTCCGGCTGTACTCATCAAGGATTTGTAGGTTTGTAATATGATCCTGTAGAATTTGGAATGAGAGGATTTTAACGCTCATAAAAAAACCGTTTGAGAATTCAAACGGCTTCTGTTGATCCTTATCATTTTTAATAATTGAGATCCTCTCCTTCCTCAGGTCTCGGTGGGGATTCCCGTTTTGGACGCTTTTTCTTTCCTATCCCCTTAGCCTCATTTTGCTTGCGCATCTGCTCTCCAATTTGGTTGCTCGCCACAAAGGATGCAATCATATCGTTTAACATATTACTTCCGGCCTGTGGAGAATTTGGTAACAATATGAGGTTGGAGTTTGTCTCTTCTCCGATCGATTGCAGCGTGTCATAATGTTGGGTAACCACAATCAGGGCAGAAGCTTCCTGGGAATTGATTCCTACATTATTTAAAACATCTACGCTTTCCTCTAGCCCACGCGCAATTTCGCGACGCTGGTCTGCTATTCCTTGGCCTTGCAGTCGTTTGCTTTCCGCTTCGGCCCGAGCTTTGGCTACTATCTTTATCCGCTCTGCCTCGGCTTCGTATTCAGCGGCAACCTTTTCACGCTCGGCAGCGTTAATACGGTTCATGGCAGCCTTGACTTGAATATCGGGATCAATATCGGTTACCAAGGTTTTGATAATATCGTATCCATATTCACTCATGGCTTCATTAAGCTCTGCCTTCACCGCAATGGCAATGTCATCCTTTCGTTCAAAGACATCGTCCAATTTCATTTTTGGAACCTCTGCCCGCACCACATCGAATACATAAGAAGTAATTTGGTCGTGGGGACTTTCAAGTTTATAAAAGGCATCATAAACCTTCGCCTTCAAGACCTGAAACTGAACGGATATTTTTAGTCGCACGAATACATCGTCCTTGGTTTTGGTTTCAACTATTACGTCCAATTGTTGGATTTTGAGGTTGATCCTCCCAGCAATCCGATCAATAATTGGAATCTTTATCTGCAAACCCGAGTGTCGGATACTGTGGAATTTCCCAAACCGTTCTACTATTGCCGCCGTTTGTTGCCTAACGGTAAAAATTCCCGAAAGGATAATAAATATAATAATTATCAACAAGGGCACTAAAATTACATACATATTCATAAATTTAAATTCATTAAATGAGGTTTTGAAGATACAAATTAAAAGGTACTTGGGGACACAAAATAAAATTTATGAGACTAAAAAAATGGTTTTTTGTATGGGCATTGCTTACCATGGGTTACCAGGCCGCAGCACAGGGGAATTATGATGGATATAATTTTTTGGGACTTACAGGTGGGATCACTTTTTTTGATATCCGTACATCCGATTTCGCTACCAAACCTGGCCAGGGTTTTATTGGCGGGTTTACCGCTCGCGGTGCATTCCGGAACAATTTTGATTTGATCTATGGAATTAATTTCCATCAGTCGCAACTTACGGTAGAGGGAAAAAGTGATCCTCTTTCCGATCCCCAGGAAATGCGCTATACCCTTCAAGGTGTTCAGATAAATTTTTTGGGCAGCTATAATATAATCCCAAAACACATTAGTCTGGAATTTGGTCCTATTTTGAATATTAACGGAAAATTAAAACTCGATGATACCCAATTCGAAGATTATTTTCTGGCCGAGGATCAAAATATTTCCTCAAAGGATATCCAGGATATTTCTGTCATCGAGCTACGTGCTTTGGGAGGATTTACAATCGGCCTTGAACATTTTCGTGTTGGTGCATACTATCAATACGGGCTCACCAATGTCTTCGGAAGTTTAAATAAAAAGGATATGGAAAAGAATGATTTTAAAGGAAATACTTCTACCATTATTTTGTCGGCGGTAATTTATTTTTGAGCTATAAAACCAATAGCATTCTCAATTCGGGCAAGGCTTTCCTCCTTTCCCAAAACCGAAATAATATCAAATACTTCCGGTCCTTTCATTTCTCCAACCAATGCCAATCTCAGCGGCATCATAACCTTCCCGAACCCAATATTCCCAGAGGTAATCCATCCTTTTACGGCGGACGAGATATTTTCCGGTGATAAATCTGTCAAGGGGACAATCTTTTCAATCACTTGCTGAAGCAACCCTGGAGTTTCTGGTTTAAAAACTTTTGTGAAGGCCCTTTCATCAAAGGTTTCAGGTGCCTCAAAAAAGAAACTGCTCTGTTCCCAAAGTTCATCCATAAAACTTGCCCGTTCCTTTACAAGAGTGATGACCCGCGCTAGATCCAAAGAAGTGTAGATCCCTTTATTTGTAAGATAAATCTGGAATTCTTCGATTAACTTATTATCATCCATTTTCTGGAAATATTGATTTTGGAACCATTTTGTCTTTTCGGGATCAAATTTAGCTCCAGCCTTATGTACACGGGCCAAATCGAAATCGTATATCAACTGCTCCAGACTGAAAATTTCCTGTTCAGTTCCAGGATTCCAACCCAGAAATGCGAGCATGTTTACCACTGCTTCCGGCAAATAGCCATCCTCCCTATAACTAGAAAAGAGTTCCCCTTCCGCAGTTTTCCATTGCAGGGGAAAAACTGGGAATCCTAATTTATCTCCATCCCGTTTGCTTAATTTTCCATTTCCGGTAGGTTTCAAGATTAAAGGTAAATGTGCAAACTCAGGGACATCCCACCCAAAAGCCCTATATAATAAGATGTGAAGGGCCAGGGAGGGCAGCCATTCCTCACCTCTAATAACGTGGGTAATTCCCATTAAATGGTCGTCCACTATATTTGCCAAATGGTAGGTAGGCATACCATCACTTTTGAATAAAACTTTGTCATCCAAAATATTTGAATCAACCTCAATGCCGCCCCGAATTATATCCTTCAAAACTAGCGTCTCATTTTCAACGCACTTAAACCGGACCACATATTCCTCGCCATTTGCAATTCTTTTATCTGTTTCTTCCTTTGAAAAGATCAAGGAATTTTTCAGTTTTAAGCGATTGTGCCAATTGTAGATAAATGTCTTCCCCTTGGTTTCGTGATCTTTTCTATGGAAATCCAGTTCCTCTGCCGTGTCAAACGCATAATAAGCATGGCCCGAAGCAATGAGCATATCTACATATTTCCTGTATATTTCCTTGCGTTCGCTTTGGCGGTAAGGACCCACAGACCCTTCTTTTCCTGGGCCTTCATCAAAGGGAATTTTCAACCATTCCAAGGATTCCATAATATATTCTTCTGCACCTTCCACAAAACGGTTTTGGTCCGTATCCTCTATTCGCAGTAAAAAGTCCCCGCCGTGCTTTTTTGCGAATAAATAATTGAACAATGCCGTGCGCACCCCACCAATATGGAGGGGTCCTGTAGGACTTGGGGCAAAACGAACTCTTACTTTTTGGGACATTAAATGGATTTTATATGGGTGTGCAAAGATACAATTCTCTTTGGAATCAAATATTTTCTTAATTTCAGGTTTTTATTTCTAATCTTTAATAATATTTTTTATTAACGATTTTTTCCTGTGATCGCGAAGATATCAATAGAGGCGTCGCATTGGCCAATTTAGAAAGCGCGATGCGAAGGGAAATTGGAATCGGATATGTATCTCGTTGTAGTAAGATTGAATCTCCGGACGTCTCTTGTTTTTTAGATAATCAGGGCTTGTGTGGCTTTCCAAGCATTCTGCTGTGAATAATTAATCTTTTAATTTTATTATAATGATATATCTTACTATAGTCGGCCCCTATGGAATTATCGGTCTAGGAGCAATTTATTTTACGCTCTTAATTTTATCCTTGTTCCTTGTATTGAGGAATGAAAGGAATCTCTACTTATTTTTATGGTTGCTATTTATAATATTCCTACCTTTTCTCGGAAGCGTATTATACTTGTCCAAGCATATTATTAATAGACAAGTCCAGACTGGCGGGGCTTAGGAAACGACAAATTTTTAAAAAAACCTATTTGGAGCTCACCTCTGAATAGGTTTTTTTTGTTTTATATTTTTTCCTGAATCTAGACTCTTGAATTTTTGTAAGGGTACGTAGAATAATATTGTATTTTATGGGTTTTACATATTGGTATTCCTTAATAGTGAAAATATTTTTGTAAAAATAATTTTGGGATCGTAAATTGAAAAACCGGAGGTCATCTTAAAATGGGTTAAGCCACTCAAATTTGGTTTTTCCTGGGAATCATAGAGGATTGCCCACAACAAATATTATTGTATTTTTAGTCTTTTTCCTTTATGGGAATTTAAATTTAAAAATGAAGTCAAATTCAGGCGGAAATAATTCCGTCTGCAAGGAAATATATGAGCAATTTCAGTAGCATCCAGCAAAAGCTTGAAGTCTTTATCAGAAAATATTATATCAACGAGCTGATCAAGGGAGCCATTCTTTTTTTCGCATTGGGCGTGCTGTATTTCCTTTTGACCTTGTTGGTAGAATATTTTCTGTGGCTCAGTCCGCTGGGAAGACGTATGCTGTTTTGGGCGTTCATAGTTTTTGAACTGGCCTTGTTCATTAGATTTATTGCCTTTCCACTTGCTAGGCTATTTAAGTTTCGGAAGGGAATCGATTATCAGGACGCTTCAAGAATTATTGGCAACCATTTTCCACAGGTGAGCGATAAACTTTTGAACGTTATCCAATTGAACCAAAATCGCCACGAAAGCGAATTATTGGCCGCCAGTATCGATCAAAAAGCCACCGAACTGCAACCGATCCCTTTCCAAAGTGCCGTCAATTTCAGGAAAAACGCTCGATATTTAAAGTATGCGGCAATTCCTGTATTGGTGTTCATACTTTTCAGTGCCCTGGGCGGTCTAGAAATTTTTTCAAGTAGCTACACCCGTGTTGTAAACTATGATATGGCATTTGAACCGCCAGCCCCGTTTACCTTTGTGCTGGCCAATGACAACCTCAAGGCTATTGAGGGTAAGCCATTCAAACTACAGGTTCGCACAGAGGGCAGCACAATCCCGGAAAATGCCAGTATTTCCTTTAACGGGGAATCTTACTATATGCAACAGAATGGTATGGGGCTGTTTGAGTTCACTTTCCAACAGCCCATGGATCCCCTGGATTTTAGATTTTCGGCCAATAAGGTCAAATCGCAGGATTATCAATTGGAGGTAGTAAGGACACCATCCCTCCTAAATTTTGAATTGCAACTTAATTATCCGGCCCACACCAACAAAAATGACGAGATTTTGAAGGGAACTGGAAATGCCGTCATTCCGGAAGGAACGCAGGTAAGGTGGGAGGTATTGACAAAAAATACGGATGCTGTAAATTTGGTGGCCGCAGATACTTCTTTTTTCTTTTCACCGAAGGGAGATAATTTTCATTTGGAAAGAAATATCTTCAATAAATTGGATTATGCCATAACAACCTCCAATGAAAATTTGAATGATTTTGAAAACTTATCCTTTACCCTCAATGTCATCAAAGACCAATTTCCTGAAATCGATGTACAGTCAAAAATCGATAGTACCGATAGTCAGCGGGTCTTCTTCTTGGGCCAGGTTTCCGATGATTATGGATTGACAAAATTACGGTTGGTATATTATCCCCAGGGCGAGGAGAAGGACCCCAAATATGAAGAGCTTGGTGTCAATCAAACGAATTTCGATCAATTTACCTTTATTTTTCCGGGAAATTTGCCCCTTGAGGATGGGGTTTCCTATGAATATTATTTTGAGATTTTTGATAATGATGCCATTCACAATTTCAAATCATCAAAATCGGGCATCTATTCCTTCCGAAAATTGACTTCTGATGAATTGGAGAATGAACAACTTCAAAATCAGCAGAAAGCGATACAGGGATTGGATAAGTCCTTGGAAGAGATGAAGGATGGAAAGCAAATTTTGGAGGAAATTTCGCGGACACAGAAGGAGAAGAATGACCTAAATTTCAACGATAGGAAGAAGCTCGAGAATTTTATCCAAAGACAGCAGCGTCAAGAGGATATTATGAAGGATTTTTCGAAAAAATTGAAGGAGGATCTGAAAAATTTTCAACCTGAAAATCAGGAGCAGGATCCTTTTAAGGAGCAATTGGAAAAGCGGCTGGATGAAAATGAGGAGCGTCTAAAGGAAAATGAAAAATTGCTCGAGGAACTGAAGGAACTCCAGGAAAAGATAAACAAGGAGGAGCTCACCGAGAAATTGGAAAAGTTATCTAAACAGAATAAAAACCAAGAAAAGAACCTTGAGCAATTATTAGAGCTCACAAAGCGCTATTACGTTGAAAAGAAGGCCGAAAAGCTTGCCGAGGAATTGGTCAAGCTTGGAGAGAAGCAAGAAGCATTGTCAGAAAAGGATGGGAATGAAAACACCAAAGAGGCACAAGAGGAACTCAACCAAGCATTTGACGAGTTAAAGGAGGAGATGGATAAATTGCAGGAAGAAAACGAATCCCTAAAGAAGCCGTTGGATATTCCTGTTGATAAACCCGGGGAAGAGGAGATTGATGGGGAACAGGAAAAGGCTACGGATAAATTGGAGCAGAAGGATTCCAAGGGGGCTTCAGACAATCAGAAGAACGCTGGAAAAAAGATGAAACAGATTGGCCAGAAGATGCAGCAACAGATGATGTCGGGCCAAATGGAATCCTTGGATGAAGATGTAAGGATGCTGCGGCAGATCCTGGATAATTTGGTTGTATTCTCCGTACGGCAGGAGAGCTTGATGGAAACTTTTAAGGAACTTAAATACGGAAATCCGGTTTTTGGAAGAAGCCTAAATGTTCAAAATGAACTTAAAATAAATTTTGAACATATTGATGACAGTCTTTTTTCTTTGTCCTTGCGTCAGCCCTTGCTTGGAGAAAAAATTAACTCAACGATTACTGAAATTCAATATAATATAGAAAAATCCTTGGAGCGCCTTGCGCAGAATAACATCAGTCAAGGCGTTGGAAATCAGCAATATACTATGACTGGTTCCAATGATTTGGCCGTTTTGTTAGATGAGCTGCTCGGCAATCTACAGATGCAGATGCAGATGGCTGCTGGTTCTGGTTCCGGAACAGGTGTCCCAAGTCCTGGCTCTGGAGAAGGTTTCCAATTACCGGACATTATTAAGAAACAGGAGAGTTTGAACGAAAAAATGGAAGAGGGCATGCAAAAAGGTGGGAAAAGCGGAGAGGGTGATGGTGAAGGCGAAGGTTCTAGGGGCACGGAAGGAAATAAGGATGGCGATGGTCAAGATGGGGGTGAAGGAAGTAAGGGGCGGAAACAAGGAGACTCCCAAAATGAAAACGGCGAGGATATGGATGGGGAGCTGTTTGAAATCTACAAAGAGCAACAGAAATTGCGACAACAATTGCAAGATAGGTTGCAAGAGGAGGGACTAAAGGGCAATGCAGGAAATTTACTGAAGCGAATGGAAGGGATTGAACAACAATTGTTGGATAGGGGATTCAATAAGGGAACACTTCGGGAAATGCTCAATTTGAAATACGAACTTCTAAAACTTGAGGAAGCGGTTCTGGAACAGGGTCAGGAAAGCCGAAGGGAATCCCAGACAAATCGAAGTAGTTTTCAGAAACCCTCCGTCATGACTCCGGAGGAAATCAAGAAATATTTCGAAACCGTGGAAATTTTAAACCGGGACGCACTACCTTTGCGTCAGGATTATAAGATTAAAGTTCAGGATTATTTTAAGACATCCAATGATTGAGTTTAGTTTTGCCACCCCATTTGATCTTAAGGATACAGAAGCGTTGAAACAGTGGATTTCCACAGTGATCGCTGCTGAAGGATATGAGCTAGGCGAAATTGGTTTTGTATTTTGCGATGACGAATATCTTCATAATCTCAATATGGAGTTTCTGGACCACGACACCCTTACGGATATCATAAGTTTCGATTATCGGATGGGGAATCAGATTAACGGTGAGCTTTATATTTCGGTTGAACGGGTAGAGGATAACGCCGAAGTTTATGGTGTTCCTTTTACAAAGGAGCTTCATAGAGTGATGGTCCACGGGGTCTTTCATTGCTGTGGATATAATGACAAGAGCGAGGAAGAAAAGCGCTTGATGAGAAGAAAGGAAGATTGGGCCCTGGCATTGCTCGATTTGGATTATCCTGAAAACTAAAGGATTTTCGAGGATGTGGATTAATTTTATATTTTTGCACTTTTTTTCTGGGAGTTAAATCCCTGATGTTCCACGTGGAACAATTAAAATTTACTATGATGTTTTCAAGGGATTATGATGTAATAGTTGTTGGTGGAGGTCATGCAGGTGCGGAGGCCGCGGCGGCCGCGGCCAATCTTGGTTCACGGACTCTCTTGGTGACCATGAATCTTCAGACGATTGCCCAGATGAGCTGTAATCCCGCGATGGGTGGGATTGCCAAAGGGCAGATCATACGTGAGATCGATGCACTAGGGGGATATAGCGGCGTTATTTCTGATAAGTCGGCAATTCAGTTTAGAATGCTGAACAAATCTAAGGGTCCTGCGATGTGGAGCCCTCGGGTGCAAAGTGATAGAATGCGGTTTGCGGAAGCTTGGCGGTTGCAACTCGAAAGCATTCCAAATCTTGATTTTTATCAAGAAATGGTTAGCGGTTTGATTTTGGATGAAGGAAGGATCAAGGGGGTGCGAACATCTCTTGGCCTGGAGATTCGCGGGAGGGCTGTAATCCTTACAAACGGAACCTTTCTCAATGGATTGATCCATATTGGTGAGAAGCAATTTGGT
>CAYXDM010000083.1:0-10187 GCA_964463595.1 uncultured Aequorivita sp.
CGGGTGGCACGAACTTCAGGCATAATGTCCACACCATCTATATTAATTCGGTTTCCCGAAAAATCCCGAAGGGCGGTATGCAAAACGGCTCGGTCTTCGGTTTGGTTGATTTTTTCACCTGCGAACATGGCTTCCACAGCCGATTTCAGCCTACATTCCCCCGAGAGATACAAGAGTTTTTCAAGGGTCTCTTCGGTAATTATATTTTTTGAAAAATCGAAAAGGATATCTCCCAGGGTAAGGGACATTTTTTCAAATCTTTCGGGATCGCTGGCAAAAAGATCTTTTATCTGTGTTTTTTCCATTTCCAGTTGATGCCGGACCAGATTTTTCCAGGCGGATGTTTGTGTGGGATTTATTTTTGGGAACATTGTAGGGTTTTATGTGAATTTTTATGTTGTTTCTGATTTATTACGATGCACCTTGGAGCTAGCACTTGTTGCCGTTACAATTTCGATGCTGCCGCGGTATCGAGGAACCATTTTAAATTTAATTTTTTCATATTGATCAAACGTGCGGGATACTCATTGGGAGAGCCCTTTTTATTCTTCAATACATTGTAAACGGCATCTGCTTTCCCTTCTCCAAAAACTAGGAATGCAATATTCCTTGCTTGATTGATAAGTGGGGCGGTCATCGTAATTCTATGCGTATCCATTTCCTTTATAAATTCCGATTTAACCATTGCTGCCGATTCCCTTAAAACCGAAGTATTTGGAAAAAGTGAGGCCGTATGAGCATCATCCCCCAATCCCAAAAGAATAAAATCAAACTTAACCGGTCCGTTTTTAAAATGTGTTTTTATGGCATCGGAATATTTTTTGGCTGCCTCTTCCGGGGATAGTGTGGCATCGACCTTATAAATATGGTCATCTTTTATTTTTAAGGGTGAAAATAAGGTTTGCTCTGCCATTAAGGAATTTCTTTGTGGGTCATTTTCGGGTACAAAGCGTTCATCGCCAAAGTAAAAGTAGATATTTTTCCAATCAATACTATCCCTATAAGGCGGCGAAGCCAACAATTGATAGATTGCTCTGGGAGAACTCCCTCCAGAAAGGACAAAATGAAATTGCCCCCGCGCCGCAATGGCTTCTTCGGAAGATTTCTTGATCTCCTTGGCCAAGGCGTGCACCAACTCATCGAGATCTTTGTATATCAGCAATTCCATATCAGATATTTTTATTGATTTCAGGCAGATTGAACCAGTGATATCCATCCTTGGCAATCAGGGCTTCTGCAAATTCCGGTCCCCAGGAATCGGCGGGATAATTCGGGAAATTTGGGATTTTGTTATTTTCCCAGTATTTAAGTACGGGCATAATCACCTCCCAGGCCGCTTCTACTTGGTCTGCACGCATAAACAAGGTCTGGTCTCCAGAGATTATATCCAGGAGCAAGGTTTCATAGGCTTCGGGGGAATCTACCTTTGTCTTGCCGTAATAATCAAAAATGACGTCCACGGTATTCAGGCTCATTTCCAGACCGGGAGTCTTGCTTTCCAGTTGAAAACGAATTCCCATATCCGGTTGGATACTTAAGATGAGTTTATTTTTCTTCGGGGTTCTCCCTTCGTCGTTCTGGAATATATTATGGGGAATCTCTTTAAACTGAATAGTGATCAAGGAAGCCGTCTTGAAAAGTCTTTTTCCGGTACGCAGATAAAAAGGTACACCTTGCCAGCGCCAGTTATCGACATAAAATTTAAGGGCGGCATAGGTTTCGGTATTGGAATTGGGGTCAACATCATTCTCCTCTCGATATCCGGGCACTTTTTTCCCTTCCACCCACCCGGGGCCGTATTGCCCCCTGGCAGCAATAGTATCGATCTGACCGGGCAATATCTTTCGCATTGCCTTTAGCACTTCCACTTTTTTGTCCCGTACCACATCAGCTTCAAAGCTGGTTGGAGGCTCCATGGCTATGATGCACAACAACTGCAGAAGATGGTTTTGGATCATATCGCGCAGGATGCCGGCATGCTCGAAATACTCGCCCCTATCCTCCACTCCAATCTGTTCGGTTACCGAAATTTGGACGTGTTCAATATGGTTCCGGTTCCACAAAGGTTCCATAATGGCATTGGCGAACCGGAACGCCATAATATTTTGGACCACTTCCTTCCCCAGATAATGGTCTATTCGGTAAATCTGTTTTTCGCCAAAGATCGTGAGCAATTTTTTATTCAAATCTACGGCAGATTTAAGGTCGCTGCCAAAAGGCTTTTCAATCACGATTCGAGTGGAGGCCTCATTGTTTTTCAGTTTGCTCTTGGAGATGTTCTCAGCAATCGTACAAAACAGCGAAGGCGAAACGGCACAATAATATACCACTGAAGGGTCTTCTTTCCAATTTTCCTTAATTGACGTGAGGCGGGTTTCGAAAGCTTTATAATCTTGGACCTCCTTAAAATTTGCCGGTTGGTAGGATATATAGGAGGCAAATTTTGTCCAATCCTCCTTTTTGGCCTTGCCCCTCCGTGAGAATTCATTTATGGCCTCCAGAATTTCCGTTTTATATTTTGAATCGCCCATCTTGCTGCGCGCAGTGCCAATAATGGCAAATTTCCCGGGAAGCCTATTTTCCAGAAAAAGGTTGAAGAGTGCGGGAAAGATTTTTCGCTTGCTAAGATCTCCGGTACCGCCGAAAATTATAAAAACCGTTGAATTTGATTGCCTGCTCGTTTCTTTTGCCATAGTTATTTATTTTCTTGGGGCTCCTTATTTTCCATTTCCCATTTAGAGTGGAACACTCCTTTTTTGCCCTTCAATTCGTAGGTATGCGATCCAAAATAATCCCGTTGGGCCTGGATCAGGTTTGTCGGCATATTTTCAGCCCTAAAATTATCAAAATAATTGAGAGCGGCCGATAATGCAGGTGTGGCTATTCCCTGAAGGGCTGTTCTGGATACTACTTTGCGAACCGCGGCAATACATTCCATTAGGTTGCTGCGAACGGACGCATCCAAAAACAGGTGTTCCAGCTCTGGATTCCCTTTATAGGCTTCATAAATATCGGTCAGGAACTTTGATCGGATAATACATCCTCCCCGCCAAATACTGGCTATCACATCCTGGTCCAGGCCGAATTCAAATTCCTTTGAAGCATGGGTCAACAGATGCATGCCCTGCGCATAGGCACTTGCCATTCCAAAATAAAACGCAGGTTCAAGGGCGTCGATATAGTCTTCCCGTACACCTTGGTTTTTCCCTTTTTCCGGATGGGGATACACTTTTGAAGCTTGGATCCTAAGCTCCTTGAATGTGGAAAGATCGCGCATGGCCACGGCAATATCGATTACGGGAACGGGAAGGTGCAAATCCATTGCCGCCTGTGAGGTCCATTTTCCGGTTCCTTTTGCCCTGGCCTGGTCCTTAATATTTTCCAATAGAATATTTTCATCGCCTTCATTTTTATAAGCGAAAATATCCCGTGTAATATCCAATAAATACGATTCCAATCTTCCTTCATTCCATTTTTTGAACACCTGATGAATTTGATTGTCATCATATTGAAGTCCATTTTTTAAAACCGCATAAACTTCTGATATCAGTTGCATAATGGCGTATTCAATCCCGTTGTGGACCATCTTCACAAAATGACCGGCGGACCTCTCCCCCATAAATGCGACCATAGGATCGTCATTTACCTGGGCGGCAATCTTCCTAAGGATAGGCTCCACTTTTTTGTATGCCTTTCTGTCGCCGCCCGGCATCAAACTAGGGCCAGACCTGGCACCATCCTCACCCCCGGAAACTCCCATTCCTATATAATGATAACCCTTGGTTTCCAAGTCTTGGAACCGTCTTTCGGTATCCGTAAAGTGTGAATTGCCGCCATCAATGATTATGTCTCCTCTATCCATAAGTTTTAGGAGCTGCGCCAAGACATGGTCCACGATCTCTCCAGCGGGAACAAGGATCATCACAATCCTAGGTGTTTGAAGGCTGTGAACAAATTCCTCCATCTCGGTAAATCCATGGATCATTTCTGGGTTCAACTGGTTTAGGGAATCAACCTTATGGGCTTTGATGTCATACCCTGAGCAGGTGTAACCGTGATCGGCAATATTTTGCAGAAGATTGGACCCCATTGTTCCCAGACCTACCATTCCAAAGGCGTTTTTGTTTTGGTTCTTTTCAATCATGGTAATATTGTTTTTGCATAAATTGTTCGAGAATACGTTTTGTCTCCTGAAAGTTTTCGTGAACGATTGCCCTTATTCCAAGCTGTTTGGCCGTTTCTACCAACCTTGGCCTGTCATCAAAATATAGACACTCTGCCGGTTTTGCTTGGGCAATGGCCATGGCTGTCCGAAATATACGTGGATCAGGTTTCCGAAAACCAAGAATGAAGGATGAGCAAAATCCATCGAATATTTTGTGCAGCGAGAATGCTTCCAACCTGTAATCATTGATTTCGCGACTCTCATTGTTAAGGGCGAAAACAGGGAAATGGGTATGTTGCTTCCATTCCTTTAACCAGGAAAGCATGTTGGGCAACTCCACCGATTGCTCGAACATAAATTCCTTGAATTCCTCTTTTGTGAAATCCCGCGGTGCAGAAAAAACTACGGTATCAAGATATCCATCCAAGGAAACCGCCCCTATCTCAAATACATTGTTGATAAATTGGTGCAGGTCTTCCATTCTGACATAATCCAATCCAAATTTTCTGGCGGCCTCCTCGCGGGATGCATGGCCCCATCCGTTGCTGAGCATAACGCCCCCGATATCCAAAAAAATCACTTTTATTTTAGAAATATCAATCTCCATTATCTCCTCACCTCTTTTTCTGATCATCGATGCTTTTGAGCAAGGTATGATATGCCTTATTAAATTTGTCTATCCCTTCGTCCTCCAACTTCTGGGTAATGGTATCGATATCAATCCCATTTCGTTTTAGTTCTTCCATGGTTCGTTTTGCTTCTTCCAGACCTTTTGTAAGTGAGTCGGTTACTTTACCGTGGTCCCGAAAGGCTTCAATTGTTTCCATCGGCAAGGTGTTTATGGTATCCGTTCCCATCAAGGCTTCCACATAAAGGACATCGCTAAAGGAAGGATCCTTGGAACTCGTACTTGCCCAGAGCAAACGTTGGCGTTGGGCTCCTTTGGCTTCCAACTTCTTAAAACGGGCACTTTCCACCATTTCCAAATATATCTGATAGGCCATTTTGGCAGCGGCTATGGCAACTTTTCCATTTAAATCATTCGCTCCCTTTGCCTTCAATATTGGATGGACCATCACGTCAATGCGGCTCAGGAAAAAACTGGCTACCGATGCCACGTTTTCAATGGAATTACCTTGATTGAGCCTATCTTCCAATCCACCCATAAATGCCTGGATTATTTCCCGGAAGCGTGGAAGGCCAAAGACCAAAGTAACGTTAATGTTGATTCCTTCGCTTAAACATTGGCGAATAGCAAACAGACCTTCCTTGGTGCCGGGAATTTTGATCATCACATTTTTCCGGTCCACTCTTTTCCACAGATCGCGAACCTGCTTGATGGTCCCTTCCGTATCGCGGGCCAGATAAGGGGAAACCTCTAAGCATACAAACCCGTCGAAACCCTGGGTCTTATCGTAAACAGGTTTAAAAATATCTGCAGCTCTTTGAATATCCGAAATGGCCATGTCGAAAAAAATCGCGCCGTTATCGTCTGTTTTTTTGGAAAGGGTTGCTATATCTCCGTCATAATCGGAACTGCCATTGATGGCCTTCTCAAAAATTGAGGGATTGGAGGTAAGCCCTCGTAGGTCATCTTCCTCTATCAATCTATCAAGTTTTCCCGAATCCATGATCTCCCTATTGAGCAGATCCAGCCAGATACTTTGGCCATGGTTTCTTATTTTGTTTAATGGGTTCATTTTATTTTGAATTTTGAATTATAGGTTATAGAAGATGGATTATAGACCACGGACCACGGATAGTGGATTAAAAAGTTACACTACTCCATACTCCTCAATTTTTGCCAATCTCCTGATATGTCTTTCCGCACCGATAAAGCGGGCGTTTAAAAATGCAAGCACCAACTCCTTTGCCACGGCAACTCCCGTTACCCATCCACCTAGACAGATTAAATTCATGTCGTCGTCCTCGACTCCTTGATGTGCGGAAAAACAATCGGTTACCAAGGCCGATCTTATTCCCGAAACCCTATTGGCCGCAACGCAGGCCCCCACTCCACTTCCGCAGATGGCAATGCCACGGAAAACCTCTCCTTTTGCGACGGCCTCTGCCAGGGGAAAAACGAAATCGGGGAAATCATCGGTTTTGTCGAAGGTTTGGGCTCCGAAGTCAACCACCCCAAAATTATTTTCCTTTAAAAAAGAGGCTATTTTTTCCTTGAGTTCAAATCCGCCATGATCGGCGCAAATTCCTATTTTGGTTTCAAATTGTACGGACATTGATTTTAATTTTTCATTCGATTAATTATGGTAGGGTCCTATTTTGAAAGAAGGGATTTTGCTCTTTTCACTACATTTTCTACAGAAAAACCATATTCCTCCATCACTTCCTCCCCGGGGGCGGATTCACCGAATTTATCAACTCCAATTATTTCCCCTTCCTCGGTAACATATCTTAACCAACCCATGGTCGATCCAGCTTCAACGGCGAGCCGTTTCCTGATTTTACTGGGAAGCACCTGTTCGCGGTAGGCCTCCCCCTGGCTGTTGAACAAGCTCCAACACGGCATGCTCACTACCCTAACCTGGATATTGCTTTCTCTCAATTTTTCCTGCGCCTTCAAAATCAAATGTACCTCAGAGCCGGTGCCGATCAAAATCAGGTCGGGGTCTCCATCGGAATCAGAAAGAATATAGGCTCCTTTCTCCAAATTTTTTGCCTCGGCATATTTCCCTTGATCAATAATGGGAACACCCTGGCGGGTCAACAACAGCGCCACCGGGCCTTCGGTATGCTTAATGGCCACCTTCCAGGCTTGAGCAGTTTCGTTGGCATCAGCGGGGCGGATAACCATCATATTTGGCACCGTCCTCAGTCCAATCAATTGTTCTACGGGTTGGTGGGTCGTTCCGTCTTCACCCAAACCAATACTGTCGTGCGTAAAAACCATGATTATCCGTACTTTCATAATAGCAGCCAACCGCAAGGGTGGACGCATATAATCTGAAAAGACCAAAAAGGTAGCGCCATAAGGAATCAAATACTTACTGAGCACCATCCCGTTTAGAACCGCCCCCATGGCATGTTCGCGAATTCCAAAATGAAAATTTCGGCCATCTCTGTGTTTATATGAAAAAGACTTATAACCATCCTGATTGGTATTGGTGGAAGGTGCCAGATCTGCAGAGCCTCCCACGAGTTGGGGGAGAAAATCCGCAATTGCGTTCAAGGTTTTTCCCGAGGCCTTTCGGGTTGCCATTTTATCACCCGGTTCAAATACCGGCAATTTTTGCTCCCATCCATCAGGAAGAATTCCCGCTGAAATAGTTTCATATTCCTTTGCCAAGGCTGGATGTCGTTGTTTATATTTTTTAAAGCTTTCGTCCCAGGATTTTTCCTGTTGGGCAGATTTTTCTCCGGCTTTTCTATAGTAGTCCAGGACATCTTCCGGAACGGCGAAATTTTTATCCGGGTCGAAGCCGAAGTTTTTCTTTACCAATTTCACCTCCTCCTCTCCCAAGGCAGCACCGTGGGCTGCGGCGGTATTATGCTTGTTGGGGCTCCCATACCCGATTACGCTTTTTACTTTTATCAGGGAAGGCCGTTCGGATTCTTCCTGGGCATTTTTGATGGCTTGTGAAAGAGCTTCCAGGTCATTCACATCATCCACCTTTTGCACGTGCCATCCATAAGCTTCAAATCGTTTTTTGACATCTTCATTGAATGCCAGATCGGTGTGGCCCTCAATGGTAATGGTATTGTCATCATAAAAATAGATCATGTTTCCCAGCTTGAGATGCCCCGCGAGGGAAGCGGTTTCGGATGTAATTCCTTCCATAATATCACCATCACTGCAGATGGCATAAATTTTATAATCAAAGATCCCAAAATCCGGTTTGTTATAGCGGGCCGCCATATATTTCTGGGCAATGGCCATTCCCACTCCATTGGCAAACCCTTGACCCAAGGGCCCGGTAGTAACCTCTATTCCCGGGGTAAGACCGTATTCCGGATGACCGGCGGTTATGCTGTGCAGTTGTCTAAAGTTTTTGATGTCATCCAAAGAGATTCCATATCCGGTCAAGTACAAATAACTGTATTGCAGCATACAGGCATGGCCACAGGAAAGAACAAATCTATCCCGATTTGCCCATTGTGGATTTTTCGGGTTATAGCGCATCACTTGCGTCCATAGTATATGGCCCAGGGGTGCCAACGCCATCGGGGTACCGGGGTGGCCTGAATTTGCTTTCTGGACCGCATCCGTAGATAGGACCCGGACCGTATCTATGCTTTTTTGAACTATATCTTTCGTTTCCATATCATTTTACTTGTTCTACTCTTTCCATTTCCTGTTCTATATGGCTCGGCGGAGTTTCCGCTGCCTTCAATATCATTCCCAGAGGTTGGTCATAACTGAAATAACTTACGGCCCAATCAATGAATGCAACAGTTTTGTCTCGAAAGCCCACCAAGGAAATAATATGGACAAACATCCAGACGAACCATGCAAACCCTCCCTGGAATTTAAAACCTGGTAAATCTACTACCGCTCTCTTTCTGCCAATGGTTGCCATCACACCCTTGTTGTGATATTCAAAGGGCTCCATGGGTTGGTTTTCACAACATCTCAAAATATTTCTGGCCAAGTGTCTGCCTTGTTGTTGTGCCACGGGTGCCAACATCGGCAAACCCCTTGGATTTTCCGGAGTAATGTGTGCAGCCACATCGCCAATGGCAAAAATATTTTCTACACCTTTCACCCTGTTGAACTCGTCAACTACAATTCGTTTTCCCTTGTCGATGGAAGTAGCTGGCAATCCCCTTATTGGCGCACCCCTTACCCCGGCGGACCAGATGACCGTATCGGTCGTGAATCGGCTTTCGTCATCCATAATTAGGGTGTTACCGTCATATTCCTTAACACGGGTGTTCAGAAATACATTTACGCCTAGTTCCCTTAGATATTCCAAACATTTTTTTGAGGCCTCTTCAGACATTCCTGCCAGCAACACCGGGCCGGACTGATATAGGTTGACGTTCATTTTAGATAAAGGAAGTTCGGGGAATTCCTGTGGCACCACGTGCTTTCTCATTTCGGCAAGTGCACCGGCGAGCTCAACCCCGGCGGGCCCACCACCCACAATGGCAATATTCATTATTTCTTCAAGAGACCTATCCATATCAAGGGTAAGGGCACGTTCCAGATTTTGGAAAATTGTATTGCGCATCCTAAGTGCCTCGGGTAAGGATTTGAGGGTCAATAACTTATTTTTTATCGGTTCAAAATTGAAAAATTGGTTTTCACTTCCTGAGGCTATCACGAGAAAATCATACTGTATGGCTCCCATGGAGGTTGAAATCAAATTTTCATCGGTATTGACCCCATACACATCTGCCATCCGAAAACCAACATTTTTATATTTTCTGAAAATCCGGCGAACGGGATTGGCTATACTGCCCGGTTCCAGACCGCCTGTTGCCACCTGGTACATCAATGGCTGAAAATTGTGGTAGTTGTTTCTGTCGATTAAAAGAATCTCTACGGGCTTTTTATACAGGGATCTCACCATTTTCACACTACCAAAACCGGCTCCTACAATTACTATTTTGGGCTTTTTTGTCATTTTCCGAGTGTATCCCTATAGGTCCAAAAAATTCAAACGGACCATTGTCCTGTTAAAAGGAAATCGATTATTCATTTATGGGTTTACCTTGGTCTTCCTCAAGGTCATTATGCCTGTCGCCTCCTAGACTGTAATAGTCATTTTCTTCGTCCTTCATTCCGGAATTGGCTTCTGCCCCATCTGCGGCAGAGCCGGGCACATCCAAGTCCTCACCCGTTCTAGAATTTACAAAATCGTTTTCATTGGTCAATCCAGACATGGCCAGCCCGTTGTCCTTTTTGGTCAAATCATCGGGATCCAATTCAACTTTTCTTTCCTTGTTATAAATGTCCTCCGACGATGGATAATGTAGGTATCCCGGAAGTTCCTTGTCATCAGATTTATCCTTTGCTGGGATATTCTTTGTCCTGTTTTCGGTTTCCGTATTTCGGGTC
>CAYXDM010000084.1:0-10127 GCA_964463595.1 uncultured Aequorivita sp.
ATCTTGCAAAGAATGGCGGAAGTGTGAACGCAAGAGTTCAGGCATCCGTACTTTCTCTTTACGATAAAAATCGCCTTGCGGGTCCACAATTGGACGGGGCCGATGTTTCCTGGTCAGAATTTGATGCCGCAATGGCCCAGAAAATGAATGACATGGCCGGAAAGGATGTGGTTCTCCTTACCCGTACCTTTGCCAGCCCTTCTACTTCCAAATTGATTTCCGAATTTACAGGGAAATATCCTAATGTGCGCCACGTAGTTTATGATACCGTTTCCAGCTCTGAAGTATTGGATGCTTTTCAGAATAAATACGGATCCCGGGCCATGCCGGACTACGATTTTTCCAAGGCGGATGTAATCGTTTCCGTGGGCGCCGATTTTCTTGGAGACTGGCAAGGAGGAGGTTATTCCAGAAGCTATGCCCAAGGCCGACTTCCAAATAAATCGGGCGGTACAGCAGGAAAAATCTCGCGACACATACAATTTGAGGCAAACCTAACCCTAAGTGGAGGAAAGGCCGACAGGAGAATACCCGCAACACCTTCTCAACAGATGCAGATACTCAAAGCCTTGACCGGGGGAAGCACCTCGGGCTTGCCTGAACATATTGCCGATGCGGTAAGCCAGGCCGAGGCGCAGCTTCAGAAAGCGGGGAGTCGTGGAGTGTTGATTACGGGACTACCCTTTGTAGAGGCACAGGCACTTACATTGGAGTTTAATGCCAATAGTGAGGCAATGGATGTTGCAAATCCTAGATTGATTAGACAAGGAAGCAACTCAGAGGTATTGGCCGTAGTGAACGGGGTTATTTCCGGAACTGTGAAAGGGTTGATAACCGTGGATGTGGATCCTGTTTATTCCCTTCCCAATGGTAATGAATTTGCCGAAGCTTATAAGAATCTGGAAATGTCTCTGGCGTTTAGCATGAAAAAGGAAGCTACAGCTTCTTTGGCCCGAATGGTTGCCGCTACACCACATTATCTGGAATCTTGGGGCGATGTGGAAATGAAAAAAGGAAATTACAGCCTTACCCAACCATCCATTCGCCCGTTGTTCAATACCCGGCAGTTTGAGGATTGCCTTCTTAGATGGACCGGCTCGAACAAAACTTACTATGATTATATCAAGGAAAACTGGTCCGGCACCATTTTGACCGATAAAACCTGGAACCAGGCACTTCACGACGGCAGTATCGTCAGCGATAAGGAAGTATGGAGCTCAAGTAGGGAAAGTGCCATAATCGGTGCAGGTGCAATGGAAAGCACTTCCTCGGATGGAGCTTTCCTTAGTTCACAAGATAATACCGGGCTCGAACTCACGCTTTATACAAAGACCGGAATGGGCGATGGCCGCCAAGCCAATAATCCCTGGTTACAGGAGTTTCCGGATCCCATTACCCGGGCCTCTTGGGATAACTATATTACCGTTTCGGCCGCCGATGCCAAGGAGTTGGATCTCGTAAACAAACATGTATCCAATGGAGCCTTGGATGGTAGCTATGTTAATGTGAGGATGGGCAATGTTACAATCGAAAATGTACCTGTTATCATTCAGCCGGGTCAAGCCAAGGGATCTGTTGGAATGGCCCTGGGTTATGGAAAGACCGCTGCAATCCAATCCGAAATGCAGACCGGTATAAATGCTTATCCGCTCTATAGTAATTTTTCAACGGTCCAAAACGTAACCTTGGAAAAAGCAAGTGGAATGCACGAATTTGCCTGCGTACAGTTGCAAAATACCATGGTAGGTCGTAGTGAAGACATTATAAGGGAGACCACTATAGAAATATTCAACACCAGGGACAAAAACTTTTTCAATCCGGTCCCCAGTGTGGATTACGACCATCAGATGATAGAGGTCCGAGATCCAAGAGCCGATATTTGGAGTCCGTTTGATACTTCCCTTGGCCATCATTTTAACATGTCCATAGATCTAAATACCTGTACCGGATGTGGGGCATGTGTAATTGCCTGCCACGCTGAGAACAACGTTCCGGTTGTAGGCAAGGATGAAGTACGGAAATTCCGCGATATGCATTGGTTGCGAGTAGACCGGTACTACTCGGCCGGCGATTCTTTCAAGGAAGAAGTGGATATGCTTGAAAATCTGCCAGCCTTTGATTCGTATAAAGTGGTGGAGACCCCGAGTTATGAAAATCCCCAGGTCGCCTTTCAGCCTATGATGTGCCAGCACTGTAACCACGCTCCTTGTGAAACGGTTTGTCCTGTAGCGGCGACCTCGCACGGGCGTCAGGGCCAAAATCATATGGCATATAACCGATGTGTGGGTACCCGCTATTGCGCGAATAACTGTCCTTATAAAGTACGTCGATTCAACTGGTTTTTATACAGCGAAAATGACGAATTTGATTACAACATGAACAATGACCTCGGTCGTATGGTGCTCAACCCAGATGTGGTGGTGCGTTCCAGAGGGGTTATGGAGAAGTGCTCGTTGTGTATCCAAATGACACAAAAGACAATTCTGGATGCCAAACGTGAAGGAAGGCCCGTAAAGGATGGTGAATTCCAAACCGCTTGCTCTATTGCTTGTGATACCGGAGCCATTGTCTTTGGTGACGTCAATGATGAGGAGTCCGAAATTCGCAAACTGAAAGATGGCGATCGTATGTACCACGTTCTGGAAAGTCTGGGAACCAGGCCGAATGTGATGTACCAGATGATGGTCAGGAATACCTCGGAAGAATAAAAACATAAATCAAGAACCAATTATTAAGAAATAAATATGTCGTCACACTACGAAGCACCTATTAGAGAGCCTCTGGTTCTGGGAGAAAAGTCCTATCATGACATTAGCGTGGAAGTTGGGGCACCCGTTTTGGGGAAGGCCAATAAATCTTGGTGGATAGTTTTTATCATTTCCCTGATTGCATTTCTATGGGGATTGGGTTGTATTATATATACAGTTTCTACCGGGATTGGAGTATGGGGATTGAATAAAACCATAGGATGGGCTTGGGATATCACCAACTTTGTGTGGTGGGTAGGTATTGGTCACGCAGGAACATTGATTTCAGCAGTACTCTTGCTGTTCCGTCAAAAATGGAGAATGGCCGTAAACCGTTCTGCGGAAGCCATGACAATCTTTGCCGTTGTGCAGGCTGGACTTTTCCCTATTATCCACATGGGAAGACCGTGGTTGGCCTACTGGGTATTGCCACTTCCAAATCAGTTCGGATCATTATGGGTCAACTTTAACTCACCACTGCTCTGGGACGTATTTGCAATTTCTACCTATTTATCAATTTCCCTTGTTTTTTGGTGGACCGGTCTCTTGCCCGACTTTGCAATGATCCGCGATAGGACCAAAAGTCCTTTCCAAAAGAAAATATATGGAATTCTTAGCTTTGGATGGAGCGGCCGGGTAAAGGATTGGCAACGGTTTGAGGAGGTATCATTGGTTTTGGCCGGTTTGGCTACCCCCTTGGTTCTTTCTGTTCACACCATTGTATCCTTTGACTTTGCTACCTCGGTGGTTCCGGGTTGGCACAGTACCATCTATCCACCCTATTTTGTTGCGGGAGCGATTTTCTCGGGTTTTGCAATGGTACAAACCCTGCTTATTGTCATGAGAAAAGTGTCGCATCTTGAAGATTATATTACGGTGCTTCATATAGAATACATGAACAAGGTTATTCTGTTGACCGGCGGTATCGTAACGGTTGCCTATGCAATAGAGTATTTTATAGGCTGGTACTCCGGAGTTCCTTATGAAAATTATACTTACCTGTCTTTTGGCGCCGCTACGGGTCCTTATTGGTGGGCCTTTTGGGCATTGATCATCTGTAACTTCGTCGTGCCACTTACGCTTTGGGTGAAGAAATGGAGAAGAAATATTATATGGACATTCTTCGTGGCATTGATTATTAACATAGGAATGTGGTTTGAACGTTTCAATATTATCGTGGTCAATATCAGTAAAGACCGTCTCACCTCTTCCTGGGCTATGTTCCAGCCTACTTTTGTGGATATCGGCACCTTTATGGGAACAATAGGATTCTTCTTTGTCCTCTTCCTGCTATATTCACGTACTTTCCCGGTAATTGCACAGGCTGAAGTGAAAACCATCCTCAAATCCTCAGGAGAAGGATTTAAGAGACTGCGAGCCATTCACGGTGATGACCATAGCCACGTACAACACGTTGAGGAGTATCCCGCCGATGCAGGACCAGCGGCCAACGTGGAAGGAAAACATTTTGTGGATTCCTTTGGACCGGATGAGGTGGATGAATCTACCATAGCGCCCATTGACTATGAACTGCATAGACCGCAAATTAATCGATTGCTCGAATTGATAGGAACTTTTGACCCTGCGGTCCAAGCACAGGACGACCTACAGAAAATCGTGGGGATTGGACCCCTGCTTGAACAAAACCTTCACCAGATCGGAATCTTTACATTCGACCAAATTAGTAAAATGGGTGAAGTGGAATATGCGCTGTTGGACGAAATTTTAAGTGAGTTCCCCGGTAAAGCCAGAAGGGATGATTGGGCAGGACAAGCCTTAATGTTAAAAAACGAAAGATAATTATGGCAGCAAATAAAATACACGCGATTTATACTGACGACGATTTGTTGTTGCAGGCGGTAAAGCAGACCCGTGCCGAAAATTACCATATTTCTGAAGTCTATACTCCATTTCCGGTCCATGGACTGGATCATGCCGTGGGCCTTGCCCCAACGAGAATAGCCATTACTTCATTTCTTTATGGCTTGTTCGGACTTGCAGTGGCTATATGGATGATGAATTATATGATGATTGTGGATTGGCCACAGAATATTGGGGGAAAACCTAGTTTCTCCTTTTCCCAGAACATGCCTACCTTCATTCCCATTATGTTTGAGATGACGGTGTTTTTTGCGGGCCACCTTATGGTTATCACCTTCTATTTGAGAAGTAGACTTTGGCCGTTCAAAAAAGCGGAAAACCCTGATGTGCGCACCACCGATGATCGGTTTTTAATGGAAGTTGATGCCGAAAATCACGACATAGAAATACTGACCAAATTTTTATATGATACCGGTGCCTCGGAGATTAGTTTAATCCAAAATGAACAAAATCACTAGTATGAGAACCTTTATAAATATAGCATTGATTGTTGCCATTTCGATTAGTGCGACCTCTTGTTTCAATGACCGTTCACCGAACTATCAATATTTCCCTAATATGTACGTGTCCTCAAGTTATGAAACTTATGGAGCTTATGGGATTTTTCCCAACGAACAGTCAGCAATGTTGCCCGCTGAAAATACCATTCCCCGAGGATTCGTTCCTTATGACATCCAGAATACCCATGAAGGTTTGGTAGAATCGAGGACCATTATGGATTACCCCTATGAGGTTACGGAGGAAAACCTTGCGGTAGGTAGCCAGCTTTATACTTTTTATTGCGCGGTATGCCATGGAGATAGGGGCGATGGTAAAGGAATTTTGGTTGAACGTGAGAAATTCCTCGGGATCCCCAGTTACGCAGATCCCGGACGTACCATTGTTCCGGGCAGTATTTATCACGTAGAAACTTACGGTTTAAATGCGATGGGATCTTACGCTTCCCAAACCTCTGAAAAAGAAAGGTGGTTGATAGCAATGCATGTAATGGACTTAAAAGCAGGTTTACTCGGTGAACCCGGTGTGCTTGAAACCGCAACAAAGGCTTCAGCTGAAAGTGGGGAAGCCCAGGCTCCTGACGTTGCCGGAGCAAATACCGCAGGCGAAATTCAATCTAATTAAAGAATAAAAGAGAATGGCTAAAGATAATTATACGCTGTCTAGTAGATTAAGACTGTTTTCCATCATTTTGGTGGTACTCGGACTTATTGGAATTGTCTACGGATTTTTAACAGTCCCGAAAACCGAGGAGGACGTAAAACAAATTTTGGCAGAACAGCAGGTACACCATGTTGCGGACGAAGCGGCACATGCCGATGAAACCACCAATTTTGTCGATCAGGCCAGAGGTCAAAAGGGATATGCTGATGCGGCCATGGAACACGCTACCGACCTCAGACCGGAAGGCCATGGCGTAAGTACACATGAAGCCCACGTTTTGCACCAAATGCAAGCAAGACCATGGTCTGCCACCCTGGTGGCAGCATTCTTCTTTATGATGATTGCCTTGGGTGTCTTGGTGTTTTACGCCATCCAATTTGCCTCACAGGCTGGCTGGTCTCCCGTTTTATATCGAGTTATGGAAGGGATAACGGCATATCTGCTACCCGGTTCGGTTATCGTATTCCTGATCATTATTTTTGCCGGTACCCATTTCTACCCCTGGCAAAATGATGAATTGGTAGCCACCGACAAGATTCTTCAAGGAAAAGCAGGGTACCTTAATTTTCCGTTTTTTCTCATACGGGCTGTTATATACCTACTTGGTTGGAACCTTTACAGATATTATTCCAGAAAATACTCCTTAGAGCAGGCCATAGCTAACAATTACGATGCTTACCGTAAGAATTTCAGGGCTTCCGTGTTCTTCTTGATATTTTTTATAATCACCGAAGCAACAATGGCTATGGACTGGTTTATGTCCATGACACCCCATTGGTATAGCACCTTGTTCCCTTGGTATGTTTTTGCTAGTTTGTTTGTAACCGGGATCACTATGTTGGCTCTGGTCACTATCTTCCTTAAAGCCAAAGGACTTATTCCTTTTGTGAGCGATAAGCACTTACACGACCTTGCCAAATATATCTTTGCTTTCAGCATATTTTGGACCTATTTGTGGTTTGGTCAGTTTATGTTGATATGGTATGCCAATATTCCCGAGGAAGTCACCTATTTTGTGATTCGTATCCAAGAATATCGACTCTTGTTTTTCGGAATGTTAGTGCTTAATTTTGTATTTCCTATTCTGATGCTTATGAATAGCGACTATAAGCGGATTCCGTGGTTTGTGATAATGACCGGGGTTGTTGTTTTGGTCGGTCACTACATCGATGTGTTTTTATTGGTGATGCCATCAACAGTTGGACACCATTGGTATTTTGGAATTCCCGAAATTGCCGCAATTTGTTTCTTCCTTGGATTATTTATTTTTATTGTTGGAACAAGTCTGGGCAAAACCTCGCTGAACCCTGGCAACGACCCATTTATCAGAGAAAGTGAAAATTACCATTTTTAATCAATTACTTTAAACCAAGATTTAAAAGATGACCGTATTTTTAGTTATACTCGTAATCCTACTTTTTGGAGTCGCTGTTTGGCAGATGAACAGGATTTTCCAATTGGCTAAATCCAGACCTCTTGGGTATGGTGATATTGCTTCGGATAAAGATAATAACCTCCAAGGGTATCTAATGATGGCCTTTCTGATCTTTATTTATCTGCTGACCATCGTATCCTTCTGGTTCTGGTATGATACCCTCCTGCCCGAGTCTGCTTCCGAACATGGGTCCCAGATCGATAACTTAATGCTCGTAACAATGATCCTTATATTTTTTGTGGGGATTATTACCCAAGCTCTACTTCATTATTTTGCTTTCATATACAGAGGCAACAAAGTGAGAAGGGCTACCTTTTATGCAGACAATGATAAACTGGAATTTATTTGGACCATCATTCCCGTAGTCACTTTGGCCGGACTGATCATTTATGGTCTCTTTACCTGGACGGATATTATGAATGTGGATAGAGATGACGATCCATTGATCGTGGAATTGTATGCCAGACAATTTTCATGGCTCGCCCGCTACGGAGGAAATGACAATACACTTGGCGATGCGAACGTTCGGCTGATTGAGGGCATAAATCAGTTGGGTGTTGATCCGGCCGATCCTAATGGACTGGACGATAAAATTGTTACAGAACTGCATTTGCCGGTGGGTAGAAGGGTACTGTTTAAAATCCGTTCCCAAGATGTACTGCACTCTGTATATATTCCCCACTTTAGGGCGCAAATGAACTCCGTACCTGGTATGATCACCCAGTTTGCACTTACTCCAACCATAACCACCGAGGAGATGAGAAAAACGGATCACATCATCAATAAAGTGAGAAATATCAATGAAATAAGGGCCGATGAGAGTGCTAAACTCGTGGCCAGGGGTGAGGAAGCCCTGGAACCATACGAATTTGATTATGTACTTCTCTGCAACAAGATTTGTGGCGTCAGCCATTACAATATGCAAATGAAAATTGTGGTCGAATCCGAAGAGGAGTACAACTCGTGGTTAGCTGAACAGCCAACTCTTGCTGAGCAGCTCAACAATTAATATAAATATAATAATTTAGTTCATACAGATATGTCAGCACACGCACAGGTTAACGCATTGGATCATCAAGACGATGATTTTGGACATCATCATAAAGAAACATTTATCACTAAATATATCTTTAGCTACGATCATAAGATGATTTCCAGGCAATATATGATCACTGGTATATTTATGGGGGTAATCGGAATTTTAATGTCCTTGTTGTTCAGGCTGCAACTGGCCTGGCCCGACCATAAGTTTACCATTTATGAAATTTTCCTCGGGAAATGGGGTGCGGAGGGCGTAATGGATCCCAGTATTTATCTGGCCTTGGTTACCATTCATGGTACCATCATGGTATTCTTTGTTCTTACGGCCGGGTTGAGCGGTACTTTCAGTAATCTCCTTATCCCCTTGCAAATTGGTGCTCGGGATATGGCGTCCGGATTTTTGAATATGGTCTCTTACTGGTTATTCTTTATTTCCAGTGTTATTATGCTTTGCTCTCTTTTTGTTGAGGCCGGTCCGGCCTCTGCAGGATGGACAATTTATCCTCCCCTGAGTGCCCTCCCACAAGCCATTCCAGGTTCTGGAACTGGAATGACCCTATGGCTCATTTCGCTAGCTATTTTTATTGCTTCCTCGCTTTTGGGATCGCTGAACTTTATCGTTACCATTATAAACCTGCGTACCAAGGGAATGTCCATGACCCGTCTGCCTTTGACTGTTTGGTCTTTCTTGGTTACGGCTTTGGTTGGTTTGGTCTCCTTCCCCGTACTTTTCTCTGCGGCATTAATGTTGATCATGGATAGAAGTTTCGGAACGTCATTTTTCCTTTCCGATATATATATTGCGGGCGAAGTCCTCCATCATCAAGGTGGATCCCCGGTTTTGTTTGAACACCTATTCTGGTTCCTCGGACATCCGGAAGTTTATATCGTTATTCTTCCTGCAATGGGAATAGTTTCTGAAATTCTGGCTACCAACTCGCGTAAACCCATTTTTGGGTATCGGGCCATGGTTGCCTCACTTTTGGCAATTGGCTTCCTTTCCACACTTGTTTGGGGACACCACATGTTTGTTTCGGGTATGAATCCGTTCCTTGGATCCGTATTTACCTTCACCACTTTATTGATCGCTATTCCATCGGCTGTAAAATCATTTAACTGGATTACCACCATGTGGCGTGGAAATATTCAGATGAACGTGGCCATGCTCTGGTCTATCGGTTTCGTCTCTACTTTTATAACGGGCGGGCTAACAGGTCTTATTGTGGGGGACAGTGCTCTGGATATCAATGTTCACGATACTTATTTTGTTGTTGCCCACTTCCACTTGGTTATGGGAATTTCTGCTGCCTATGGTTTCTTGGCGGGGATCTACCATTGGTTCCCCAAAATGTTCCAGGGCCGATTGATGAACAAGAAACTGGGATATATCCATTTCTGGGTAACAGCCATCGGGGCTTATGGCATATTCTTCCCAATGCACTTCGTCGGTTTGGCAGGGCTGCCCAGAAGGTATTATACCAATAGTGCCTTCCCGTATTTTGATGACCTGGCAGACATTAACGTGGTGATGACGGTATTTGCCATTATAACTATTGCGGTCCAGGTAGTGTTCCTTTATAACTTCTTCCATTCTATTTTCTATGGAAAAATAGGTCCCAAAAATCCTTGGAACGCTACTACCTTGGAGTGGACTACCGAAGTGAAACACGTTCACGGAAACTGGATCGGGCCTATTCCTCACGTTTACCGATGGGCTTATGATTACAGCAAGCTCAATAAGGACGAAACGGATTATGTGATTCCAGGACAGGATTTTATCCCACAGGATGTTCCTCTTATGGAAAACGAAGACGAGTTGGATCATTAACTTGTCACTTCTGCATAACTTAAAGTAAAATATA
>CAYXDM010000085.1:0-7399 GCA_964463595.1 uncultured Aequorivita sp.
TTTCCTTTACCTGATCTTCAGATAAAACGGGATTTAAGATGAAAACAGTTTCATAGTGATTCATAAAAAATCTATTATTAATTAATGATTAACCTTTTGGCTTTCTGCCAAGAGGGCGCAAAAATACTATTTTATTTCTTACCATCAAACCGGATTTATTCTTTGTTGCTTATTAATTTAATTTACCGACTTAATATCCAATCAAAACATCAACCATCCCCTCAATAACTATCCACATCCACATTTATACGCACACTGGCGAATTCCTTGATGCCGCTGAAACCGCGCTCAACGTTTGAAATATATTTTTTCGATGCCTCGAGAGAGCGGGTTTTGGGAATTTTCATCAGAATATTAAAGATAAATTGGTTCCGTATCCTCCCGACGGGGGGTTGTTCGGGCCCCAGGATATCTTCCCCAAATTTACTTTTGAGCGCCGTTCCAAACCATGTGGATGCTTCCTGCACCCTGTTGAAATTTTTGTCCTTGAATTCGATCTTTATTATTCTGTAAAATGGCGGATATTTATATTGACGTCGTTCTTCGAGCTGTTCCTTGCTCATTTCAGCATAATCGTTTACGCTTACCTGTTTTAGAATTTGATGGTGCGGATTGAAGGTTTGGATCAACACCTTCCCCCTCTTTTTGGTGCGTCCTGCCCTGCCCGCCACCTGTTGCAGCACCTGGAAACTGCGTTCATGCGCGCGGAAATCGGGAAAATGCAATAAACTATCGGCATTCATTACTCCTACAAGCGCAATATTCCTAAAATCCAGCCCCTTGGCGAGCATTTGGGTGCCTACCAAAATATCGATCTCCCCGTTCTCCAGGGCATCTATCAATTTGGAATGGGCGTGTTTCCCTTTTGTTGTGTCCTGGTCCATGCGCGCAATTTTATGGTCTGGGAACAAGGATTTCAGTTCGCTTTCAATCTGCTCGGTCCCAAAACCTTTGGTATCGAGAGTAGGACTTCCACAGGCAATGCAGTTCAACATCATGGCTATATGATAACCACAGTAATGGCACCGCAATTGATTTTTTTGCTGATGAAAGGTTAGGCTTACATCGCAATTGGGGCACTGCGGGGCTACCCCACAGGTGGTACATTCCACCACGGGGGAAAATCCCCTTCTGTTTTGAAAAAGAATTACTTGCTCTCCATTTTGCAATACTTTTCCCATTTCCTCCAACAAACTATCGCTAAAATGCCCCCTCATTTGTTTCCTTTTGCTCTTTTCGCGAATGTCCACCAATTCTATTTCGGGCATTTGCACATTCCCAAATCTGCGTTTAAGTTCCACCAATCCATATTTTCCGGTCTTGGCGTTGTAATAACTTTCGAGAGATGGCGTGGCGGAGCCCATCAGCAATTTGCAATGGTGCAATTGTGCGAGGACAATGGCGCTGTCCCGGGCATTGTATCGCGGAGCCGGATTGAACTGTTTAAAGGAGGGTTCGTGCTCCTCGTCCACAATTACCAACCCTAAGTTCAAAAATGGAAGGAAAAGGGAAGACCTGGCCCCCACCACAATTTGTGCCTTTGGGTTTTGGTCCAGGACGGCTTTCCATACCTCCACCCGTTCATTTATCGAAAACCTGGAATGATATACCGATATCCTTTCCCCAAAATATCGCTGGAGCCGGGAGATGAGCTGTGTAGTAAGGGCTATTTCAGGCAACATATAAAGTACCTGTTTTCCCGAAGCTATTGTTTCTTCCATAAGCTTGGCATATATCTCCGTCTTTCCGCTGGAGGTAACGCCGTGCAGCAACACTATATTTTCGGCTTTAAAGGACGTTTTTATGTCGTTATAAGCCTTTTCCTGGGCCTCATTTAAAACTTCTATATTTCCAGAAGTGCCTCCCAAATATTCAACTCTATCTTTCTGAACAAAATACTCCTCAAAAATTCCCTTGTTGATCAGGGACTTGATAACAGCGGAAGAAGCGTTGCTCCTTCTTTGAAGCACCAAGGCTTCAATAGGTTTATTGCTCTGTCCCTTGAGAGTGAAAAAGGTCATAAGCACCTCTCGTTGTTTATGCGCCCGATTTAGATTGTCCAGAAGTTTACGCAATGCGTTCTCGGACCCATAGGCGCTGGCCAGCCTTATATAGCGTTTTAATTTTGGGGTGTATTGTTCATAGATGGTTTCCTCGATCTCTATTATTCCTTTTGAAATCATTTCCTGAATCACCGAAACCACGTTCTTTTTATCCAAAATGGACCTGATTCCATTGATGTGGATGGAGGATTGATGCTGCAGCGCCTCAAATACCAAAAATTCCTCATCCGTTAATATATCCTCATCTACTTTCTTTCCGGAAACCAATTTAATTATGGTTTCACTTTCCAGAAGAAATGCGCTTGGCAAGGCTGCCCGAACCACCACGCCCATGGAGCACATATAATAAGCCGACATCCATTTCCAGTGCTGCAATTGAAGCGGGGCAATAAGAGGTGCCCTGTCCAGGATATGGTCTATGGATTTTGTTTCATATCCCATCGGGGCCTGGTCATGGATTTCATAGACTATGGCGGTGAAGATCTTGGTTTTTCCAAAAGGCACCGCTACCCGCATTCCCGGTTTAAGGAAAGCGGCTTCATCCCTATTGATGGAATAGGTGAAAGTTTGGTTAAGGGGAATGGGCAGTATTACGTCAACAAAAAACACTTGGTTCAATTATCAAATTATCGGACTTATATAATAGGTTCCAAAACCAAAAAAAGGCTACTAAAAATGGGTAGCCGAAAAGGTACAATTTTAACGGTCAATTATTTTCAGAAGTTGGGCAAGGCATATCCATATGGGCAATGATAGTTATTGGATCCTATGCCAGTATTGGGATCTGCCCAGGAGAGAGAAGCCCACATATCCGCGAACCTTTAATTTATTCGGTTCCTCTAGGGCAATAAGACATTTGTAAACTTTGCCATTGGTTGGATCCAAAATTGTTCCGCCGCTATATTCATCCCCGTCCTTTTTTAAATCCTTGATGACAACCAGGCCCTTAATGGGTTTGCCCATGGCATCGTCCGGGCATTTTTTGCAAATGGCATTTTGTTTTGCAGGATCGATGATTTCGATCACCTTGCCATAGATTTTTCCATCCTGTTTGTAAATTTCCACAATCGATTTTGCCGCTCCCGAGGAATCATCAATTGTTCTCCATTTTCCCAAGACCTCCTGGGCGGATCCTGTAACAATGGTACAGACCATAAGAGCGATTGTAAATAAGGTTTTTTTCATCTTTAATTTTTTTTTGATTAAGGAAGAATGTTAAAGAGACCTTCTTGATGGTTAACGTCCTCCCGGAAATGACAAAATCAAATATTTCGGTTAGGAGCCTATTCTGCCACGAAGCCGCTGAATGGAAATATTCAATTCAAAACCAAGCAATAGCAAATTTGAGTTAATCCAAATATATAACATCAAGATCAATAGAGCACCAATAGATCCGTATAACTCATTATAATTTGAAAAATTATTGATATAAATACCGAAAAAGTAGGTGGTGATTAGGAAGAGGAGGGTTGTTACCAGCGCTCCCACTGAAAAAAACCGTGATATCCTTCCTTCCTTGGTCCCGAAATAATACAGAGTGGCAATTACCACATAAAGCATGACCGCAAATATCAGAAATTGCAGGAACAGTATCCAAAGACCATCATTGTCTATATAGGCCCTTGATTTTAAATCCCGGATTATATATTCCCCATAAAGAATGATCCCTACGGAAGTCAACAGTACCAATGCAATAAAAATGGCCACCCCCAAAGCCACGAGATACTGTCTAAAAAAACTTCTGTTTATGGTAACGTGAAAGGAATATTCAAAAGCACTAAAGATGGCATATACTCCATTCGTCGATAAAAAGAGTGCCAAAAAAAAGACAAAGGACAGGAGTCCACCACGGGGATTAACGGCGATATCGGCAATAATGGGGTAAAAAAACTGGGCTGTTTGGGGAGGTAGCAGACCTTCCACAAAAATCAGGAAACGGGTTTGGAAACCTTCAATGGGAATATAGGGTATGAGGTTCAGCAAGAGGAGCAGGAACGGAAATAGTGCCAAAAAAAAACTATAGGCTATTGAGCTGGCCCGGGGAGAAAAGGAGCCCTTAATGATTCCCGTACCATAAATATCCAGCAAATGGTACAATGAAAATCCATCTAGCCCCGGCAATTTGATTTTTTTGCTCAGGTTTACCAAATTGCGGATTACAGGAATAGTTATCCCGTCTTTTTCCTCCTTTGGGCCCATCAAACAGCTTTTAGACTTAGGTCCATATTGCTCACGGAATGGGTCAAGGCCCCGCTCGAGATAAAATCAACGCCACATTCGGCAAAAGATCTGGCTGTTTCCAATGTTATTCCCCCACTCGATTCTGTTTGGGTGGCTCCGTCAATAAGTTGAACCGCTCTTCTCGTATCCTCAAGATTAAAATTATCCAATAGGATACGATGGACCCCCTGGGTTCTTAAAATCTCCTCTATTTCGGAAAAGTTTCTCGCCTCCACGATAATTTTTAAATCCAGATGATTTTGATTCAAATAATTATGGGTTTTTTCTATGGCTTTCGCAATCCCGCCACAAAAATCAATATGGTTATCCTTTAGCATAATCATATCGTAAAGGGCGAAGCGGTGATTTTCCCCACCTCCTATCTTTACCGCCCATTTCTCGAGGGCCCGAATTCCGGGGGTAGTTTTTCGGGTATCCAGTACCCTCGTATGTGTGCCCTCAAGTAACTTTACAAATTCGTGGGTCTTGGTGGCGATCGCACTCATACGTTGCATGGCATTCAGTACAAATCGTTCCGATTTCAGGATGGACTGGGAAAGTCCGGAAACATAAAAACTTACGTCCCCGTATTTTATGGGGCTGCCGTCCTTAATTTTAATATCCAGTTCCAATCCAGGATCCACATATTCAAATATTCGCCGGGCCAGCTCGATCCCTGCCATAATTCCTGAATCCTTTACCAGCAGTCTGGCAGTGCCCACGGCATCTTCCGGGACGCAGGCCATCGAACTGTGGTCGCCCCCGCCCACATCCTCGCGGATGGCATTGGTTATGATGATGTCAATCTCCTTATCGAATTGTTTCTTTGAAATCATGGCAAATAAATTTCAGCTAAAATACTGTAAATACTTCGAAAATCTCACTTTTTGATATCTACGGAATACCTAACCTTCGAAAGATTCCTATAATATATATGTATTTTTATCGGCTGAATAAAGCATCTTATGAAGATTACATTAATTGCCATCGGAAAGACGGATAACGGTCATTTACAAGCGTTGATGGATGAATACTTTAAACGGCTCCAGTTTTATATTGCTTTTGAACTGGAAATAATACCGGACATAAAACGCGCCAAAAATCTAAGTGAAAATCTTCAGAAAAAAATGGAGGGTGAAGAAATTTTGAAAAGAATCAATCCGTCGGAACCCTTTATACTTTTGGACGAAAAAGGCAAGACCTATTCTTCTGAAGGTCTTGCGGGATATCTTCAGAAAAGAATGAACAGCGGCTTGAAAAATCTGATCTTTGTAATAGGCGGCCCCTATGGTTTTAGTGAGGAAATTTATCTGCGTAGCAGCGGGAAAATTTCTCTCTCCCCAATGACTTTTTCGCACCAAATGGTCCGGCTGATTTTTATCGAACAGCTTTATAGGGCTTTTACCATCCTCAGGAATGAACCGTACCATCATCGGTAGTTATGGGCGGGAGTTAGGAATTAGGATTTTGGATTCGGAATTATGTATCTTGGTTTTGGTCATTAATGGACGCGGGCCAGGTAATAGGCCACGGCAACCTCTCCTGTCTGGGGGAAGGAACAACCACTTCTAGCTCACTGCCTATTAATTTTGTCTCTGGCTCAAAGTTTGCTATTTTTGGACCTAAACCTTATCTGATGCACCTGAAACTTTCGTTATTTTTTATGTTTTGCCTTGGGCCGTTGTTTGCCCAGGAGAACACCGAGATTTATGTATTTGATATCGCCGTGGCTCCGGAAGGCATTGAATTGTTCAACGCGCGGAATGTATCGAACAATGAAGGGTATGACAATCAACCCTCCTTCATTTCAAACGAAGTCCTGGTTTTTTCGGGAAACAATAAGGGCCAGACGGATATTTCGGAATATGACTTCGTTACCCAGCTTAAGACGTGGGTAAACCCGACCCCGAAGGGCAGCGAATATTCTCCCCAGAAATTCCCCTCGACTAAAAATTTAGCAGCGGTTAGATTGGACCAGGACGGCAGTCAAGGGCTGTATGAATATAATCCTGATACAAAGGCTACATCGGAAATTATTGGGAATCTCCAGGTTGCCTATTTTGCCTTTTACGATGAGTCGCAAATGCTTGCTACGGTTGTATCCAACGAACAAATGGATTTGGTACTAATCGATTTGAAAACCAAGTCTGTCGATACCTTGTGGGAGCACGCCGGCAGAACACTGCAAAAAATACCTGGAACGGAGACTATGGCCTATACCTTGGTCAATGAAGATAATAAGCTTGATCTCTATGTTTTGGACATGGATTCAAGAAACAGTTTTTTTATCTGTGAGATGCCGATGGGCATCCAGGATTTTGTTTGGATGAACGAATACCAGATCCTCACCGGAATGGGAAATAAACTTTATATTTACGACACCCTTGGGGAATCGGAATGGAAAAAAGTTTCTTCCCTCGAGGAATATGGGATAACCAACATTACCCGAATGGCCCTGAGCTCCGATGGCAAAAAATTGGCCCTGGTCGTTCAAGAAATATAGTCTTGAACGTTGATTTTTTAATTCGGCATACTGCCTACTAGAACTGAACCTTGAGACTGAACCTGAACGCCTACCAACTAACATGCGCATAACCCGTAAACTATTCTGTTTAATTCTCCCGCTTTTATTGGGAATTGGCCCTCTATCAGCTCAAGAAATTGCTGTATTGAAGTATGGCGGCGGAGGCGATTGGTATGCAAATCCCACCGCCCTGCCCAACTTGATTAAGTTCTGTAATGAACATATTGGCACAGCCATCCAGGAAAAGCCACAAACGGTTGCTCCGGGAAGCGTTGAGATATTCGACTATCCTTTTATACATGTGACGGGTCACGGAAACCTATTTTTTACAGTGGAGGAAGCGGAAAATTTGCGCCAATATATGGTGAGCGGCGGCTTTATCCATATAGACGATAATTACGGAATGGATCCCTATGTCAGAAAAGAATTGACCAAGATATTTCCGAATAAGGAATTGCGGGAATTACCTTCCAGTCATCCTATTTTCAATTATCACTTTAAATTTTCACAGGGTCTGCCCAAGATCCATGAACACGATGGTTTACCGGCCCAGGCATTCGGAATTTATGAAGAAGACAGGCTGGTCCTGATC
>CAYXDM010000085.1:7499-10089 GCA_964463595.1 uncultured Aequorivita sp.
GAATTCCTTAACATAACTTTTATTATTCAAATCCTGTAATATATTATATTTACTTCGTGATAACCACCGCAAAAGCAATAACCCTGGGCATATTAAAGGCCGTAGCCGTGTTGGCGGGGATAGTTCTTTTGATTTGGTTTCTGTATAAGATCCAGGCCCTCATCCTCTTTATTGGGCTGGCCATAGTTCTTTCTTTGATCGGCCGGCCCCTGGTGCAATTTCTCAAATGCCGGATAAAAATGGGCGACAACCTGGCTTCCGTCGTTACGTTATTGGTTGTTGTGGGGATTATAAGCATGCTTCTGGGGATCTTCATTCCTGTTATCATAGATCAGGGAAAACATATTTCGAAAATTGACTTCAACCAAGTAAAACAGGATTTAAATGAGCTCAATATCCAGGCCAGTGATTATCTGGGGGTCGATCATTTCGAATTGGTGGAAGCCTTAAAGGCCTCACCCTATGTCCAAGATTTCAACATGGAATTGCTACCTGGCTTCATTCAGGCTATTTTCGCAAGCATAGGCAGTGTAACCGTAGGAATTTTCTCCGTACTTTTTCTTTCGTTTTTTCTCTTGAGGGACGAGAGCCTTATTATGCGAAGCGTTTTAACCTTATCCCGAAGAGGAGACGAGGAGAAGTTCAAGAGGATACTCCTAAAAATCAATGAACTATTGTCCCGTTATTTCTTGGGTCTTTTATTGCAGATTGCCATCTTGGTTCTTTTTTATTCCGTACTCCTACTTTATTTAGATATAAATGACGCCATAGCGGTAGCGCTTATTTGCGCGTTCTTAAATATTGTGCCCTATCTGGGTCCATTGATTGGCTATGCGATCATGCTTTTGGTAATTGTGTCCAACAATCTGGGGGCGGATTTTTCAACAGGCCTTTTGCCAATATTGGTGATCGCCTCCGCCGGTTACGGGCTGGCCCAATTATTTGACAATCTGATCACCCAACCCGTAATCTTTGGTAGAAGTGTTCGTTCCCATCCCCTTGAAATCTTCATCGTAATATTGATCGGAGGCTTTCTCTTCGGGATTATAGGAATGGTCTTGGCTGTTCCCACCTACACGACCATAAAGGTAGTGGCCAAAGAATTTCTTTCGGAACACAAAATCGTAAAACACCTCACCCGAAATCTATAAACATTGATCAGCACCCCCCTCTTAAATAGTGCCGTCCAGGACTTTATAAGAAGCTATGAAGGTGATCTTTCAAAATTGGCCTTCGCTGGAAGCCCGTTCGCCGATATCCCAATACGGGAACTCATTCAGCAAATCGAAAGTCGCAGAAAAATAGAGAAAAAACTACCTCGTTGGTTTGCCACGCCAAAAATCCTTTTTCCGCCCAAGCTAAACCTGGAACAGAGTTCTTCCGAAATTACCGCTGAATACAAAGCTTCCCTGGTACAGGGGGAAACATTGGCCGATATGACAGGTGGTTTTGGGATCGATAGTTTTTACTTTTCGAAAAAATTTGGAACCGTTTTCCATTTTGAACTTGACGAAACCCTTTCTGAAATAACAAGCCATAATTTTAAAATATTGAATATAAACAATGTCATTTTTTCCACTGAAGATGGCTTGGCAAATGTACTAAAACACAAATACGATGTCGTTTTTTCCGATCCCTCCCGTCGGCACGAGGGAAAGGGCAAGGTCTTTTTTTTGAAGGATTGCCAACCCAACATTCCGGAAAACATTGGAAGGATATTAAACCAATGCAACACTTTTCTTTTGAAGACTTCCCCCATGCTGGACATTTCCGTTGGGATAAAAGAACTGGAAAAGGTTTCTGAAATACACGTGGTGGCGGTAGAAAATGAAGTAAAGGAATTACTGTGGCTCCTAAAAAAGGATGTTGGATCTCCCATAAAAATCCGGACAGTAAATTTCACAAAGTCAAAAAAGGAAACATTTAATTTTATGTGGAATGAAATCTCGGAAGCACCCTATGGTTTGCCCCAAAAATATTTATATGAACCCAATGCGGCCATCCTAAAAAGCGGAGCTTTCGATCTACTACCGTCCCGACTGCGAATGGTCAAGCTCCATAAGAACACCCATCTATATACAGGCAACACCTTGATAGACTTCCCCGGAAGAAGATTTTATATTGAAAAGAGAGTGCCTTACAGGAAATCGGAAATGAAGGCCGCCCTCGAATTCAAAAAGGCGAATATTGCCATTCGGAATTTTCCCGATTCGGTAAACTCGATCCGAAAAAAATGGAACCTTTCGGATGGCGGTGAAACCTATCTATTCTTTGTCACGAATATGGAAGACAAAAAGGAGATGTTGATTTGCACCAAACTTTAACCAGTGTCTTTCACTCTTACCCAAAATGAATTGGATCCAATTATTAGAGCTCAAAAAATACACTGATTGTTAAAAACAAAAAACCCCCTTTAAGGGGATTATCCGTGATCGCGTCAGGATTCGAACCTGAGACCGTCTGCTTAGAAGGCAGATGCTCTATCCAGCTGAGCTACGCGACCTTTCAACAAACAAAAAAACCGAACTGTTGTCCGGTTTTTGTCGGGGTGGCAGGATTCGAACCTGCGGCCTCCTGCTCCCAAAGCAGG
>CAYXDM010000086.1:0-8686 GCA_964463595.1 uncultured Aequorivita sp.
ATTGAAGAAAATGGTTGAGATTTCATAATTGAAATTTAATTTGGTTAGTTAGTTGAAATGCCGCGCGCTACTCAATCGGTGCGCGGTTTTTTCATGGCCTGGACTAATCCTTCTTCCTTCTTTTTCTGCCGGCAATTGTTTTTGGCTTTTCTCCCGAAAATGGACTGTTTTTTCTTTTTTCCGTTTGAAAGGTCTTCGGCAGTCCGTCACTGTCCTTTACTGAGTCCTTTAAGGTTTGCAGTTCTTCCTCGGTAAGGTCGCGCCAACTCCCCAAAGGAAGATCACCCAAGGTTAAATTCATAATCCGGATTCTACGCAAGGCGACCACTTCAAATCCTAGATATTCACACATTCTTCTTATTTGTCGGTTTAGGCCCTGGACCAGGATAATTCGAAATTCGAATCTACTGATGCGCTCCACTTCGCAGCGTTTGGTTACCGTATCCAATATCGGAATTCCGGATCCCATCCGCTTGATGAAATCATCCGTAACCGCACGATTTACCTTTACAATATATTCCTTTTCATGACTGTTTCCCGCACGCAGGATCTTGTTCACAATGTCGCCATCATTCGTGAGCAATAGCAGGCCCTCGCTCGGTTTGTCCAACCTGCCCACTGGAAATATCCGCTCAGGATGTTTCACAAAATCCACTACGTTATCATCAAAGCGAGTATCGGTGGTACAGGTTATTCCTACCGGTTTGTTCAGCAGGATATAAACGAGGTTGTCATTTTCGTCGAGTAATTTGCCATCAACCCGTATCTCATCCTGGGGCATTACCCTGTCGCCAAGTCCGGCCTTCCTACCGTTTATGGTAACCCGTCCTTTTTCAATTAGGGCGTCGGCTTCCCTTCGGGAACAATATCCGCTTGCACCGATTGCCTTATTGAGTCGGATGGAATCTGGATGGGTCATAATATATTTTTTGCAAAGATACGGTTCTGCTCACCAATGCGGAAAGGTTAAATTTCAATTAAACGCTATCCAAGGTTTTTTCATTTGTCGTAGTTTCATTCAAAATTATTCGGTTATGGCTATACTCGGCTCTCTTATTAAAACTGCCATCGACCTTCGGGGGGCGTTGGTATCGGAAGATTCCCCTATAGAATCCCAAAAAGAAGTGTTGGTCGATCTTTTGGAAAAGGCAAAGCATACAGCATTCGGGAAATATTATGGGTTTTCAAAAATTCTGGAAAAGGAAGATGTGAGAAGGGAGTTTGCGGACAAAGTACCTTATTTCGATTATAACCAAATGGAAACCGAATGGTGGAACAAAACCCAGGAGGGAATAGAAGATATAAGTTGGCCCGGAAAACCAACCTATTTTGCCAGAAGCAGTGGTACCACCGGAAAAACTTCCAAACGCATACCCGTGACCGACGAAATGGTTGAAGCCATTCGAAATACCGGTATCAAGCAAGTAGGTGCCTTGGCCAATTTTGACGTGCCTTCAGATTTTTTTGAAAAGGAGATAATGATGTTGGGCAGCAGTACACAGTTGGAAGAACAGGATCAATTTCTGGAAGGGGAAATCAGCGGGATCAGCGCCAGCAATATTCCTTTTTGGTTTAGGGGTTTCTATAAGCCGGGGGAAGAAATTGCCCAGATGGCCGATTGGGACCAAAAATTGGAAACCATCGCCCAACGTGCCCGGGAATGGGACATAGGCGCACTTAGTGGCATACCCTCCTGGATTGAGTTGATGTTGAAAAAGGTAATCGAGTACCACGACGTAAATACCATTCATGATATCTGGCCAAATCTTCAGGTATATACTTCGGGCGGCATAACTTTCAAGCCTTATGAAAAGAGCTTCAATAAATTGTTGGCGCGTCCTATCATCATCATAGACACATATCTGGCGTCCGAAGGATTTCTGGCATTTCAGAATAGACCTGATACCACGTCGATGAAGTTGGTTACCGATAACGGAATCTACTTCGAGTTTGTTCCCTTTAGGCCCGAATACATTAAGGATGATGGTTCCCTTTCCCAAGAGGCACCCGCCCTAACCCTGGAGGAAGTGGAAGAGGGAAAGGAATATGTCTTGATTATCAGTACTGTTTCGGGCGCATGGCGGTATTTGATCGGAGATACCATTTCTTTTACTGACGTGGAAAAAGCAGAAATAAAAATCACCGGCCGCACGAAATTCTTTTTAAATGTTGTGGGCTCCCAGCTCTCTGTAAACAAGATGGAGGTGGCTCTCCGCGAAATGGAAGAGGAATTTGATATAAGTATTCCTGAATTTACTCTTGCCGCCGTTCAGATTGATGGTGAATTCTACCACCATTGGTATTTGGGTACGGAAGCAAAAGTCAATACCCAGCAAATAACCGAAGCCCTGGATGAGGCCCTAAAAAACGCGAATAAAAATTATGCGGTGGCCCGATCAAAAATGCTCAAGGGAGTGTTGGTATCCACCGTGTCTCCCAACATGTTCCACGAATGGAATGCGCTTAACAAAAAGAAAGGTGGGCAAGTGAAGATGGAAAAGGTCATGGACGAGGAGAAATTTGCCGCTTGGGAAAGATTCGTAAAGACGGAAAAAAAATTATGATTCCTTCTCCAATTCCTGCAAATTTGATTCCCTCTCTTTCTTATTTTCGTTGATAAGTTCCATCACCTCTTCGGGAGAAATATATAAGCGACGGATTCGGTTCTTGTATCTCTCGGAAAGATGGGCGTTCTCCAAGATAAAGTTTTTTGTCTTGAGTATGTAATCTCCCATTCCTGCGGCAATGGCATAGGTATCTGCCGTACGTTCAACCCGTTTGACGCTTTTGTGGAACAATAGGTATTCTACCCCGAGAATGATAAGGCCCACGTTGGTGCGATGTTGGTAATCCATTATGTGGCCCAATTCATGTCCAAGCCATCCGATTACGACATCTGAAGGAATTTCAGCGATGGTGAAATCCTCACCATCAATCTGGATCTTTCGGCTGATCAAAATTAAATATTCCCTGTATTCCTTTCGTTTAAGGAAACTCGCAATCCGTGGTTGGGCTTGCATAGTCGATTTTTTGATATTGTCCTTAAACTTGAATTCGATAGCCGTATCCCACAATTCGGGGAAAAAGGAAAGTGCTACCATGGCCTCTTCCTTTATACTTTCGGGAATTACCTTGTTCTCTAAATTTATTTGCTGCGCAGATACCATAGTAGGCATAAAGTACAAAATTGGAAGAATGAGGTAAGTTAAGGACATTGTAAAGTTTAATTTTTCGTAATAAGTATTGGGTAATTAGAATGAGTTTTACGTATGGACCCATGCTCCATAGTCCATCTTTCACGATTGTTAATCCTTGATCCTTTCTTCCCATAATATTTCATAATTCATAATTTTCCAACTGTTTCTGAAAAGTTTGGATCCTATCCCGAAGCTTGGCAGCCATCATAAAATCCAGATCTTTTGCAGCTTTTTCCATTGCTTTGCGGGTATCGCGGATTTTCTTTTCAATTTGGGGCTTTGTCAAATAGGCCACTTCAGACTCGGCCGCAAGGGTTTCAGCCTGTTCAAAGGAATATGCTTCCTGCTTTGCTTTGGTCAAGGAATTTTCGAAGGATTTTCGAATGGCCGTCGGGGTAATTCCATTTTGCTGGTTATAGGCAATCTGTTTCTGACGTCGATATTCGGTTCCATCAATAGTTTCTTGCATACTTTTGGTTATCTTGTCCGCATACATAATCGCCTTTCCGTTCAAATGGCGTGCAGCCCGACCAACGGTCTGGGTAAGGGAACGGTTGCTCCTTAGGAAACCTTCCTTATCGGCATCGAGAATGGCCACCAAGGAAACTTCAGGTAAATCCAAGCCTTCCCGCAACAGGTTCACACCAACCAACACATCAAAAATTCCCAATCGCAGATCCTGCATTATTTCTACTCTTTCCAAAGTGTCAACATCACTGTGGATGTATCTGCAACGGATTTGGACCCGACTCAAATATTTTGTCAGTTCCTCCGCCATTCGCTTGGTCAAGGTCGTAACCAAAACTCGCTCATCCTTCTCCACCCGCAATTGGATTTCTTCCAAAAGGTCATCAATTTGATTCAAACTAGGACGGACTTCAATGATAGGGTCCAACAACCCTGTGGGCCGAATGATTTGTTCCACATAAACCCCGCCACTTTTCTCCAATTCGTAATCTGCCGGGGTTGCGCTTACATAAATGACTTGATTTTGCAAGGCCTCAAATTCCTCGGCCTTTAAAGGTCTGTTATCCATGGCGGCGGGCAAACGGAATCCGTATTCCACAAGGTTTTCCTTACGGGACCGGTCGCCTCCGTACATGGCGCCCACTTGCGGTATGGTTACGTGGCTCTCGTCCACGACCATTAAATAATCGTTCGGAAAATAATCCAATAAGCAGAAAGGCCGTGTTCCCGGCAAACGTCGATCCAAGTATCGAGAGTAGTTCTCTATCCCGCTGCAATATCCCAGTTCCCGGATCATTTCAAGATCAAAATTGGTGCGTTCATCCAAGCGTTTTGCTTCCAAATGCTTTCCTATCCCATTAAAATATTCCACCTGTGCCACCAGATCATCCTGGATTTCCCTGATGGCACCTTGAAGTACGTCCGGCGAAGTCACGAACATATTGGCCGGATATATATTGAGCCGGTCGTATTTGGCTTTGATATTATTGTTCAAGGGATCGAAGATCTCTATTTCCTCAATTTCGTCCCCAAAAAAATGTATGCGAAATGCATCATCGGAATATCCTGGATATACGTCCACTGTATCGCCCTTTATTCGGAATCGTCCGTGATTGAATTCAGCCTCGGTACGGGAATATAAACTTTGGACCAATCGATGCAAAAGTTTGGTCCTGGATAAAATTTGGCCTTTTTCCAAACTGATCACGTTCTTCTGGAACTCAATCGGATTTCCAATACCATAAATACATGAAACGGAAGAAACCACCAACACATCACGCCTTCCGGAAAGTAGGGAAGAGGTAGTGCTGAGCCTCATTTTTTCGATCTCCTCGTTTATGGAAAGATCCTTTTCAATGTAAGTTCCGCTACTGGGAATAAAGGCCTCGGGTTGGTAATAGTCATAATAGGAAACAAAGTACTCTACCGCATTTTCAGGAAAAAGGTTTTTAAACTCAGTATAGAGTTGGGCGGCCAAGGTTTTATTGTGCGCCAATACCAATGTTGGTTTCTGTACGCGCTCCACAACATTGGCAACCGTAAAGGTCTTTCCAGACCCGGTTACACCCAAGAGGGTTTGGTATTTTTCACCGGAATCCAGTCCTGTAACCAGCGCATCAATAGCCTGTGGCTGGTCTCCGGTAGGTTGGAATTCCGAGGTTATTTTAAATTTCATACGTTCTTTTCAAGGGAACGCAAAAATACGATAAAATAGTGGAAGAGGGTATTTTATATGCCGCGCTTCTACCCGTCTTTCATTGCTAGGGAAAGGTTTATAAGTCCGAATTGTTATGGTTTTCCCTTCGGAAACTCTTTGTGGCTTCCGTGCTGCCGGGAACAGGCACTTTAGGATGTAATCGGGTAAAACAAGGTTGACATCTTTGGTGGTGAATTCCTCTGCTCCCGCATAATCAAGCCCCATAGCGGTGGGTATTATGGCTCTTCTATGGGGCTCAGGAGGTTTTACGGTTTTTAAAAACTTAAAAAATAGATTTCCCTATTGTTTTGCAAATTGCAGGTGAACCTCTATCTGGACATCTCTTCCGATACCAGCCGCCGTTGGATCGTAATCTACATTGTAATCGAAACGGTTGATGGTTGTTGTGGCACGCAATCCCATTTTTTCACCTTGGTCTGATTTGGCTATACCTCCGTAATAAAGGTCCGCAACTATTTCTTTGGTTACACCTTTTATGGTTAGGTTACCTATAAGGACGTAGTGATTCTCCCTACCCGATTTCAGGATTTTAGTACTCTCGAACTTCATTGTGGGAAACTTCTCCACTTCGAAAAAATCAGCACTTCTCAGGTGGTTGTCCCTCTGGTCCACATTGGTATTGATGCTTGCTACCTGGACGGTAAAGTTGAATTTGGAACCCGTCAAATCTTCCCCTTGCGTGGTCAAGGTTCCCATGAAATCTGTGAACTTTCCATTTACCAGACTTATCCCTGAGTGTTGTATGGCAAAGTTAATTGAGGAATGATAGGGATCTGCTTCCCATGTTGTTTGTGCGTAGGAACTTACCCCGTAGGTAAGTAGGGCGGTAAAGATGATCAAAATTTTTTTCATGGTGTTTTATTTTTAATTTATTAATGGTGTTAAAATATGCTTTAGATCCTGTCAACTAGTATCCTGATAACAATTATCCACTGGTAGGCCGTGGGGCCCATTTATCATAAGGAGTCATATCCATACTGAAAACTTCGTCCATGCTCAACCGGAGGGCCCTTGCCACTCCTTCTCCATATTCGGGATCTGCTTTATAGCAATTCCTGATATGGCGTATCTGGATAAATTTTTTGGCACCTCCTATCTGCGCAGCCGTATTGTCAAACAACAATTGTTCCTTGCCATCCGCCTTGATAATTCTAAATAAATCACCGGGTTGGGTGAAATAATCCTCATCGTCATCGCGAAAATTATGGGCATAGGCCGCACCGTTCAGCTCTAAAGGAGGTTCTTTTGCATGGGGCTGTTCCCGCCACTGGCCATAACTATTGGGTTCGTAGTGCAAGGTACTTCCATAGTTGCCGTCCACCCGCATGGCCCCATCCCGATGGAAGGCGTGGTACGGACAGGTAGGTTTGTTCACAGGAATTTGAAAGTGGTTTACGCCCAATCGGTATCGTTGTGCGTCGCCATAAGAGAACAATCTGCCTTGGAGCATTTTATCCGGAGAAAAACCAATCCCGGGAACGATATTGGTGGGATTGAACGCCGCCTGCTCCACATCCTGGAAATAGTTTTCCGGATTTCTGTTGAGCTCAAACTCACCCACAGGAATCAGCGGGAAATCATTTTTCGACCATACTTTGGTCAAATCGAAGGGATGGAAGCGGTATGTTTTGGCTTCTTCCTCGGTCATAATCTGCACATACATTTTCCATTTTGGAAAATCCCTCCTTTCGATGGCATCAAATAAATCCCTTTGGGAAGATTCCCTGTCCACACCAATTAATTTAACGGCTTCTTCATCCGTAAAGTTTTCGATGCCCTGTTGGGTAACGAAGTGAAATTTCACCCAATGGCGTCCATTGCGGTTATTGATAAAGCTATAGGTATGGCTTCCGAAACCGTGCATATTCCGATAACCTTTCGGAATGCCGCGGTCGCTCATTATTATGGTAACCTGGTGCAATGCCTCGGGCAACAACGTCCAGAAATCCCAATTGGCATTGGCATCCCTTAAATTGGTTTTGGGATTCCGTTTTACCGCGTGGTTTAGATCCGGGAATTTTAAGGGATCCCGGAAAAAAAACACCGGGGTGTTGTTCCCTACCAGGTCCCAAATCCCTTCATCGGTGTAGAATTTCAATGCAAACCCTCGGATATCCCGTTCTGCATCCGCTGCACCTCTTTCACCTGCCACGGTGGAAAAACGTGCAAACATTTCGGTTTTCCTGCCTATTTCGCTAAAAATTATGGCCTTGGTGTATTGGGTAACATCGTGGGTTACGGTAAATGTCCCAAAGGCACCGGAGCCTTTGGCATGCATTCTTCTTTCGGGGATGACCTCACGGTCGAAGTTTGCCATTTTTTCCAGAAACCACGGATCCTGCATAGCATGGGTCCCCGGGGGCCGGCAGTCTGCACATTTTGGTTATCCGGAACCGGTGCTCCAGTTTGCCTTGTCAATTTTGAATGATCTTTGTCTTCCATTTTTTTCTATTTATTCAGCTTTTGAAACCATACCCCCCTCAAAAATCCAATTGTTTATAACGCTTAAATATCTAGCGGGAGTTCCCTTCAAACATCCGAGCCTTGATGAAAACTTAAATACAATCTACGCGGCTCTGATATAGATACAAGAAACCTTAGAAATTAGGGTCTTGATTTCCGTAACCATGGCCCACATTTCCAAAGATAAAGAAATATTGGTTGGCTAAAAATAAGTGGTTAAAATAATTATGACGATTACATCAAACTAAAACAAGAGAGTAACTGAATAGTTCGTAGTTCGTTCTCTCGTGTTCCCTGGCACGATAAACGTAATCCATAAAAATAAAAACCCCACCAAACAAGATGTCAGTAGGGTTTTAAATGTACCCGGAATGAGACTTGAACTCACACGCCCGTAAGGACACATGGCCCTCAACCATGCCTGTCTACCAATTCCAGCACCCGGGTATAGGTGATGCTTTTTATGCGGGGCACAAATATAGTTGTTTTTGGAGATTTTGGGGATTGAATTTTCGGATTGTTCAATTTTTTTTCTTGTTTGTATAAATTGGTTTTCTTCGGTTTTTATTATTTTCTTTATAAGCGACTTTTAGTACATCATGTTTACTCCCTTTAAAAGTTTTGCACCACCACTATGATTGTGCAAAGTATAAGACTTTATAAAACGGAAAAATATGACTTATAATTTATTGGAACTACGCCAACAAAAAAAGCCCTTTCGAGTTGAAAGAGCTTTTAATATCTTATGAATTATCGATGCGACGTTTATCCGTTCATCGAGATAAGAAACTCTTCGTTATTTCTCGTCTGTTTAACTCGATCGTTAATAAATTCCATGGCT
>CAYXDM010000086.1:8696-9943 GCA_964463595.1 uncultured Aequorivita sp.
CGTTGAATTGTGTTTTCATCGAGCAATAAGTCGTCACGACGTGTGCTTGAAGAAGTAAGGTCAATGGCGGGAAAAATTCTTCTATTGGAAATTTTTCTGTCCAATTGAAGCTCCATATTACCGGTTCCTTTAAATTCCTCAAAAATGACCTCGTCCATTTTGGATCCAGTTTCCGTAAGAGCGGTGGCAATAATACTTAACGATCCACCATTTTCGATATTTCTTGCTGCTCCAAAGAAACGCTTGGGCTTGTGGAGTGCATTTGCATCAACACCTCCACTTAATATTTTACCACTTGCAGGTTGAACCGTATTATACGCACGGGCCAATCGGGTAATGGAATCCAGGAGGATCACTACATCATGGCCACATTCAACCAATCGTTTTGCTTTATCGATAACAAGGTTTGCTACACGAACGTGTTCGGTAGCTTCTTTGTCAAATGTAGATGCAACCACTTCGCCCCTTACATTTCGTTGCATATCAGTTACCTCCTCCGGGCGTTCATCTATTAAAAGGATAATTTGGTAAACTTCGGGATGGTTTGCAGCAATTGCGTTTGCTATGTCTTTCAATAGCATCGTCTTTCCTGTTTTTGGTTGGGACACGATCATTCCTCGTTGTCCTTTTCCAATAGGAGCAAAAAGATCGATAATCCTGGTGGAAATAGTACTTTGTTTATCGGCAAGATTAAATTTCTCTTGAGGGAAAAGCGGCGTCAAATGCTCAAAGGAAACCCGGTCCCTGACCACATTTGGGTTCAGGCCATTTATTTTGTTCACTTTTATCAAAGGAAAATATTTCTCTCCTTCTTTTGGAGGTCGTACCTCACCCAATACGGTATCGCCAGTTTTTAATCCGAATAGGCGAATTTGGGATTGTGACACATATATATCATCAGGAGAGGATAGATAATTATAGTCGCTGGAGCGTAAAAAACCATAACCGTCTTGCATAATATCCAGGACGCCTTCGCTCTCGATTATTCCATCAAATTCATAATCCGGTTCACGGTAGCGGTTTCGAGAATCTTTGTTTCCATTTTTACTGTCCTGCACGTTACCATCTTTGTGTTTGTTGGATTGGTGCTTTTGGCGAGTATCAGTATTGCGGTTATTATCCGTATTGTGGTCGGATCGATGGTGCTTTTGTCTGTTATCTTGCTCGTTGGAGCTCGATTTTTGTGGGTGTTGCGGTCTTTTATCACCCGCTGTTTTATCTTGGGTCACACGTTTATCCTCAACCGG
>CAYXDM010000087.1:0-7947 GCA_964463595.1 uncultured Aequorivita sp.
ACCGTCCGGATCACCTTTTCCAAAACCCCCGACGATGAGGAAGGTATTGACGGCTCCTTAAAAGGCATTGTTATACTGCTGACACGGATAGGCTATGAGCCATATATATCCCTGGAAGATTCCGAAAAAAAGAAAAAAGATGTAGATCGCAGTTTAATTTATAAACTCGCAATTGCCGGTTTCGCCTTTGGAAACATCATGTTCCTAACCCTTCCCGAATACTTTGAGGATTCAGATTTTTGGCTGGATCAGTTCAAACCCTTCTTTCGGTGGGTGATGTTTGCCTTTTCCCTGCCCGTGGTTTTTTACTCGGCCAGTGGCTATTTCACTTCGGCCTACATGGGATTGCGCTCTAAAATTTTGAATATCGACGTTCCCATTGCCCTAGGGATTGCTGTTCTTTTTATCCGAAGTACCCTGGATATTATGATGGATTGGGGCACCGGGTTTTTCGACAGTCTTAGTGGGCTATTGTTCTTTCTGCTATTGGGCAAATTTTTTCAGCAGAAAACCTATTCCTATTTATCCTTTGAACGGGATTATAAATCCTATTTTCCCATTGCCGTTACTCGTCTGGTGAAGGATTCCTTCGGAAAAACAAAAGAGGAGCAGGCCGAAGTATATACCGTAAAAACAGGCGACCGATTGTTGGTTCGAAATAACGAAATCCTTCCCGTGGATGCTATTTTGATCAAGGGAAATGCCTTGATCGATTACAGTTTTGTTACAGGAGAGGCCGAACCGATAGCCAAGAAAAGTGGCGACAAACTTTTTGCCGGTGGAAAGCAACAGGCTGGCATCCTGGAGGTGGAAGCTTTAAAACCCGTTTCCCAGAGTTACCTTACCCAACTTTGGAGCAACGACGTTTTCAACAAGGGATATCAGGGAATTTTTCAGTCCTTAACGGACGGGATCAGTAAACGCTTTACCATAACTATTCTCTCCATTGCTTTTTTGTCCACTTTGTTCTGGATAATAGTAGATCCTTCCAGGGCATTCAATGTGTTTACCGCGGTCTTGATAGTTGCTTGCCCGTGTGCCATTGCGCTGGCAGCGCCCTTTACCTTGGGAAATTTTCTTCGGATTTTTGGAAGGGAGAAATTATACCTAAAGGAAGCTTCGGTCATTGAGCAAATGGCGAAAATTGATACCATTGTCTTTGATAAAACTGGAACCCTTACTACAAATAAAAGGAATTTTATCACCTATGAAGGCGTTGCCTTGTCTTCGGAAGAACAGCAATTGCTCACGGGTACCCTTCGGGCCTCTAACCATCCATTGAGTCGGGCATTGTACGGAATCCTGGAAAAAAACAACATCCTCACTCCAGATGAATTTGAAGAGGAAGTGGGAAAAGGGATGTCGGCAAAATTTGAACAGAAGTCCATAAAAATTGGAGCCTACGATTTTGTAAGCCAAAGGGAACATACTTCGGCAGATACTTTTATCGGTGGGAAAAACCGGACCTCTGTGCATATTAGTACCGACGAGGATTATAAAGGCTGTTATATTTTCAACAGTGAATACAGGAAAGGTGTCTCTGGAACCTTTGAAACATTGGCCGAAAGGAAAAAATTGATAGTGCTCTCAGGTGATAACGACGGCGAAAGGGAACGGTTGGAGGAATTGCTCCCAAAGGAAACCGACCTCTATTTTGGCCAAAGACCGGAGGACAAACTCAACTTTATCAGATCGCTCCAGAAAAAGGGAAAAACCGTAATGATGGTGGGCGATGGATTAAATGATGCCGGTGCACTGAAACAAAGCGAAGTGGGAATTGCAATTTCCGAAAACACCAATGTTTTTTCACCGGCCTGCGATGGAATTATGGATGCATCCGTGTTTCAGGGTTTTGCCTATTTTATTGCCGCCGCCAAACGGGCTACCCAAATTATAAACTGGGCATTTTTATTCTCCCTTTTTTATAATCTTATAGGACTGAGCTTTGCCGTAACCGGACATTTGGAACCGGTGGTGGCAGCTATCCTGATGCCTCTGAGTTCGATCAGTATCGTGGTTTTTACTACGATTGCATCACAACGGGCAGGCAGGAAATTAAGAATGGATATAAATAGGAAAAGGTGATTTATATCATACTATTTCGATGAATACAAAGATATTTTTGAAACCTAAACTTCGGGAATGAACATTATTTATATGCTCTTGGCAATCAGTATAATAATAGCAATTGTGTTTTTTATCGCCTTTATTTATTCTGTCAGGAGTGGCCAATACGATGATATTTACACGCCTTCCGTCCGCATGTTGTTCGAGGACGAACTGGTAAAGGAAGATGAGGCAGTCAAGAAAAACGCTTCGAAGAAAACCCTTAAAAATTAAAAGGAAATAAATCAACCGTTATTATGCAAACAGAGAAGTTTTATTATGACAACCAGATTGTCAAAAAGTTTATCTACGCCACACTTTTTTGGGGACTAATAGGGATGTCCGTGGGCTTGCTTTTGGCCTTCATGTTTCTGTTCCCAAACATGACCGATGGTATTTCTTGGCTCAGTTTTGGCCGCCTGCGTCCCCTGCACACCAATGCGGTAATTTTTGCATTTGTGGGGAATGCCATTTTTGCAGGGGTCTATTACTCCTCCCAACGGTTGTTAAAAGCGAGAATGTGGAGCGATTTCCTGAGCAACCTCAACTTTTGGGGATGGCAGGCAGTAATTGTGGCCGCAGCTATAACCCTTCCGTTGGGCTATACTTCCACAAAGGAATATGCCGAACTGGAGTGGCCTATCGATATTGTTCTTGCCATTATTTGGGTCGCTTTTGGGATCAACCTGATAATGACTATGGTTAAAAGGCGTCAGCGCCATTTATATGTTGCCCTATGGTTCTATCTGGGAACTTGGGTAACTGTTGCCGTTTTGCATATCGTGAACAGTTTGGCGATTCCGGTTGATGTACTTAAAAGTTATTCAGTCTATTCCGGAGTACAGGATGCCCTGGTGCAATGGTGGTATGGGCACAATGCCGTTGCTTTTTTCCTTACCACTCCCTTTCTGGGGCTGATGTACTATTTCGTGCCAAAGGCGGCAAATAGGCCGGTGTATTCCTATCGGCTTTCCATTGTGCACTTCTGGTCCCTGATTTTTATCTATATCTGGGCCGGACCGCACCACTTATTATATACCGCACTTCCCGAATGGGCGCAAAACCTGGGCGTTGCGTTTTCCGTAATGCTGTTGGCCCCCTCTTGGGGAGGGATGATAAACGGACTCCTCACCCTGCGCGGTGCATGGGATAAGGTCCGGGTGGATCCGGTCCTGAAATTTATGGTGGTCGCAATTACCGGGTACGGGATGGCAACTTTTGAGGGACCCATGCTCTCCTTGAAAAACGTAAATGCCATCGCCCACTTTAGCGACTGGATCATTGCCCACGTTCACGTAGGTGCCCTGGCGTGGAATGGGTTTCTCACCTTTGGAATGATTTATTGGTTAGTGCCGCGGCTATTTAAGACAAAATTATTCTCCATCAAACTCGCCAATACCCACTTTTGGGTAGGAACCTTGGGTATCATAATGTATGCGTTGCCAATGTATGTTGCCGGGTTTATGCAATCCTCGATGTGGAACCAGTTTGATGCTGATGGATCCTTGAGGTATCCAAACTTCCTGGAAACGGTAATCCAGATTACGCCCATGTACTGGATGCGTGCCATAGGTGGATCGATGTATATTCTTGGAGCCTGTATTGCTATCTACAACGTTTATATGACCGCCCGAAAAGGAAGCTTGGTAACCGATGAGCTCGCCGAAGCAACACCTCTTGTACCCGTAACAAAATTGCAGACTGCCGGAGAGGGATACCACTCCTGGCTGGAAAGACGCCCTATTAAACTCACTATCTACGCCACCATCGCAATTTTAATCGGGGGAGCCGTACAAATTATACCTTCCTTGATGGTTGATGACTACGTGCCGCGCATTGCAAGTGTAAAACCTTATACGCCTTTGGAATTGGAAGGCCGTGATATTTACATCCGCGAAGGTTGCGTTTCCTGCCACTCCCAGATGATCAGGCCTTTCAGGAGTGAAGTGCTGCGTTATGGCGAGCATTCCAAATCGGGGGAATTTGTCTATGACCATCCGTTTTTATGGGGAAGTAAACGAACTGGACCAGATCTTCATCGTATAGGTGGAAAATACTCCGATAACTGGCATTTAAACCACATGTACGATCCGCAAAGTACGTCGTCCGGATCTATTATGCCCGGCTATAAATGGTTGGTTACCGATCGTTTGGACAAGAGCAAAACGGAGCGGAAGATGCAAGCCCTGGTATCCTTAGGAGTGCCTTATTCCGAAGAGGACATTGCAAATGCCCAGCAATCCATGGATGAACAAGGAACTGTGATAGAGCAAAATCTGTATAGCGATCCTGACTTTGAAACCACCTATAAAGCCGATAAGAAATATGCTGAAGAAAACAATGAGGAGTTTGTGGAGATGAAGGATCGTGAGATTGTGGCCTTGATCGCTTATCTGCAACGCCTGGGAACTGATATTAATGTTATAAATGCTGAAGACGCTTCGGCCCAAAACGAATAGTTATGCTAAAGTTTATTAAAGGAAATCTTGAAAACATCAATAACGTACAGATATATCCGTTGATTTCACTTCTTATATTTTTCATTTTTTTTGTCGGACTGTTCTATTGGGTCATTACCGCAAAAAAGGAACACATCCGGGAAGTGAGCAACATTCCCCTTGAAAGTAACAACCAAAACGAGGATGAATTATGAAAAACGTTGTAGCAGCGATAAGGGTTACCATTTTTATGGTTTTCGCCTTCTTTATTCTTGAAAATATCACTGATTCCGGAAATCAATGGGCGGTTATAGAATATCCAATCATCTGGTTGATACTGGCTTTGATTTTATTTCTGGCGATTGTATTGGAAGTGGTAGTGGCGGCATTGCACCGGGTGCTTTTTGCCTCTCTGGACGAAACGGCCAAAGCGAGATACGTAGTGGAGGAACAAAAACGGAAAGAGGCATTTTACGGTTGGTTTGAGAATACCTATAAAAAATTACAGGGCAGCAAGCCCATAGCAAAGGAACAGGAAATTGTCTTGGATCACAGCTATGATGGAATCCGGGAGTTGGACAACAACCTGCCGCCCTGGTGGGTTTATATGTTCTATGCTACCATCGTTTTTGCCGTAGTTTACATGTTGCGTTACCACGTTTTTGATGGCACCACCCAGATGGAGGAGTATGAAATGGAAGTGGCCCAGGCAAAAGCCGATTTTGAGGAATACAAGCGAAACAATAAGGATCTTATTGACGCCACTACGGTCGAGCTTCTCACGGATCCGAAAGATCTTGCGGCCGGAAAGGCCATTTTTGGCACGAGTTGCGTAGCCTGCCACAAGGATGATGGCGGGGGTGGAATTGGGCCCAACCTCACCGATGAGTATTGGATTTTGGGAGGAGGCATCAAAGAGGTTTACCATACCATCAGCGAAGGTGGGCGGCCCGGCAAGGGGATGATTCCCTGGAAGACAGATCTCAAACCGCTCGAAATAGCACAGGTATCCAGTTATGTGCTCAGTTTGGTCGGGACCACCCCAGCAGATCCGAAAGCACCCGAAGGGGAACCTTGGGCCCCGGGAGAATAATTGAAAAGTTTTGGGAAAAAATGCTAGGAATATTCTCCCATGATTGATAATAGTTAAATACCAGAATTTTGGACACTCCAGAAAATGAAAGATTTAGGGATAGGATAGGTACTATCAATGAAGAGGGAAAAAGGAAGTGGATATTTCCAAGAAAACCCTCCGGAAGACTTTATACCTATAGAAAATATGTGAGCTATTTGCTGCTTGCATTTTTCTTTATTTCGCCCTTCGTTAAAATCAATGGAAATCAATTCTTGCTGTTCAATATCCTGGAGAGACGTTTCAATATTTTCGGATATCCATTTTGGCCCCAGGATTTCTACATTTTTGTGATCATGATGATCATTGGGGTGGTCTTCATCATATTTTTTACCGCCGCCTTTGGACGTATCTTTTGTGGATGGATCTGTCCGCAGACTATTTTTATGGAAATGGTCTTCAGACGAATCGAGTATTGGATAGATGGCGATAGAGGAGCACAGATTCGGTTGGATAAACAGCCGTGGAATGCGGAAAAAATCCGAAAACGGACCTTGAAATGGTCTATATTTCTGCTGATTTCCTTTTTGACGGCAAACATCTTTTTGGCCTATTTAATAGGAAGCGACCGCTTGTTGCGCTATATAATGGAGGGACCGATGGAGCATCTGAGCACGCTGTTCTCCCTGCTTATTTTTACCGGAGTGTTCTATTTCATTTTTGCTTGGTTTAGGGAACAGGTCTGCATCATAGCCTGTCCTTACGGAAGATTGCAAAGTGTAATGCTGGACAATAAATCCATAGTAGTTGCTTACGATCACAAACGGGGGGAAAAGGAAAAGGGAAGGGCGAAGTTCAAAAAGAACGAAGATCGTGAGGCATCCGGAAAAGGGGATTGTATAGATTGTTTTCAATGTGTGCACGTTTGTCCCACCGGAATTGACATCCGCAATGGCACCCAATTGGAATGCGTAAATTGTACCGCCTGTATAGATGCCTGTGATGATATGATGGATGCGGTCAATTTGCCCCGCGGTTTGATCCGGTTCGCAAGTGAGGAAAACATAGAGAAGAAAGCCAAGTTCAAATTTACGCCAAGATTGAAAGGATACACCGCCGTGTTGGTGATTTTAACGGGAATCCTTCTTGGCTTGCTGTTTTTGCGAAGCGATGTTGAGGCCAACGTACTTAGACTTCCTGGGCAGCTTTATGAACATAAGGAAAACAACATGATCAGTAATGTTTTTACCTATAAATTGCTGAACAAAACTACTTCCGAAAAAAGAGATATAACCTTTAGACTAAAATCTCCAAAAGGAACCATCCATACGGTTAAACATGGGGAAATAATTGTACCTGCACAAGGATTGGCAGAAGGGACGTTGTTTATTGAAATAAATGCATCTGAGTTGGGTGGCGATAAAAATAGGGCCGTGATCCAGGTTTACAGCGGGGATGAATTACTTGAAACCACCAGTGCGAGTTTTATTGGTCCCCGGAGTTATAAATGATGCGGGATTAAGAGTTATGAGTTAGGAGTAATGGGTTATGGGTGGAGGCTTTAGGAATTAGGGTTGTAATGGAAGATGAATATTAAATCCTGAATGCCGATTGTGGGAAATTGAATACAAAAAAATATAATTATGAAAATAAATTGGGGAACTGGATTGGTGATAGGAATGGTACTGTTTATCGGGTTTATCATGTTTTTTGTGGTACAGATCCTTACCGATAAAAAATACGACTACGACCTGGTGACCGAGGATTATTACAAAAAGGAACTCGTTTACCAAAAGGAATTGGATGCCCTTGAAAACAGCAATTCCCTGGAGCGTAACCTAAGATCAAAAAGAACTGTGAGAGGCTGGGAAATCACTTTTCCGGAAGGAATTGAACCTGCGGAGGTTTCGGGCACTGTTCTGCTATATAGACCTTCCAGTAAGGCTTTGGACTTTGAATTGCCGATTGAGCTATCAGATTCCATATTATTGATTCCCGATGGGAAGATGGTTGGGGGAAGATGGATTACCACAGTGAGTTGGAGCTATAAGGGTGAGGATTACATGTTTAAGGAAGAAATAGTTTATTGAAAACACCATAAAGTTAGATTATTTCCTTTGTATAAAGGTAAAAATAATTGAGGATCGACATTTGAATCCTGAGCCGGCTTTTGGGTGAGCGTAAAAATTTTCGATATTTTATTTTGCCCCGCCCTAAAGGGTGATAAAATGTCGAAAATTGGGTATTTAATATTGATAGGATATATGCTTTAGAACTAATTAATGAAACAATGTTATTGACAGCCTTCATATTCGGATTGTTGGGAAGTTT
>CAYXDM010000087.1:8047-9911 GCA_964463595.1 uncultured Aequorivita sp.
TAATTAATGAAACAATGTTATTGACAGCCTTCATATTCGGATTGTTGGGAAGTTTCCACTGTGTGGGAATGTGCGGGCCCATTGCTTTTTTATTGCCCGTGGATCGATCCAATAGGGTCAAGAAAGTTGGGCAGATCTTTCTGTATCATGTTGGTCGGATTCTTTCCTACAGTATTTTGGGACTGACGTTCGGATTGGTGGGCACAAGTTTGAACCTATTCGGAATGCAACAGCAACTGTCCATTTTTATTGGTCTTTTAATGCTGCTCGTCATTTTCGTCCCACAACAAACGTTCAATAAGTATAATTTCTCGAAACCGGTTTTTAAACTGATTTCAAAGGTGAAAACAGCCTTGGGAAAAGAACTCAAAAAGAAGACCCCCGATACGTTTTTGACAATCGGTTTTTTGAATGGATTCTTGCCCTGCGGTTTGGTATATATGGCTATATTTGGAGCAATAGCCGTTGGCAATGCACTGGAAGGAGGTCTTTATATGGCTCTTTTTGGTCTGGGAACCATCCCCTTAATGACCTCGGCGGTCTATTTGGGCAATTTTTTAAATTTGAAGGTGCGGCAGCGAATAAGAAAGGCTATTCCCATATTTGTAGGTGCAATCGCCTGTCTTTTTATAATTAGGGGCCTCGGACTTGGTATTCCGTACGTTTCACCCAAACCGATTTCCGAAACCGTTAGTGCGGAAATGGAGTGCCAGCCTAGCTTTTTCGATAAAATTAATAACGAATAAAATTTGGATTATGACAAATTTAGCAATACCACTTGCAGATTGGGGAATGGGAACTACCTTGATCGTAATATTTGCCCTCGTCTGCGTTATGCTTACCGCTATTGTTCTGAGCTTTATTTTCGGGGGAAAGAAAAAGGACGGGGACGGGAACGTAGGCCCCTCTGATGATGAAACCTTTTAAACTTAAAGCTATGGCAATCCCGAACTTTATCCCGCTTTTTGATGCCACCGGGGGAATGGTAGTCACCATCCTTTCTCTCGTAGTGGGGCTCGGCATCATTGGAATTCTGATCTATTTCGTGGCGAAGAGCAAGAAACGCCAAAAGATGGTCCAAAACCGAAAAAAGAACAACGACAATCCGGAAAAGATGAAGTAATCTCTTCCTCTATGGACTTAAGACTTATGGACGGAGCACAGAAACAAGCTCTGGACAGAGCCCGATGGAAGGATTTCTTTCGAAAAATTAATTCGCCAAATCAATAATGGCCTGAACGGTTTTCTTGTTGTCCACACCAAGTCCTTCCTGCTGGTGCACCATTTCGCCTTGATGGTTGAAGACGCTGATTATATTGGAATGGGAAAAATCAATTGGCGAAATCTCCTTGTAGCTCACCGCCAATACTGCGGCAAATTCCCGCGTATCCTCTTCGGTTCCACGAAGGAATAGCCATTTATCCTCGTCCATCATATTCTCTTTTGCAAATTCCTTTAAGCGCTCGGGGGTATCTGTTTCCGGGTCTATGCTCACAAAAACGTATTGCACATCCTCTTTTTTAGCCTCGGGGATCTGTTGGTCAATATTTCTCATATCGGCAATCAAACGAGGGCAGGCGGCTTTACAGGAAGTGTAGATCATCACCATCGCCAATACTTTCCCTTGTAGATCTTTCAGTTCTATATCCTCACCATTCTGGGTTGTCCAGTGGGAGGGAAGATTGAAAATGGACATGTCCGAAATTTCGGTTTCCACACCTATCGTCTCGGTATCAGCGACAACTTCAGTTTTTTCCCCTGAATTGTTCTGGCATCCAACCAAGGTGACCAAAATTCCCAATAACATATATCTCATTGCTCCTATATGGGCCAGTGATAAAATTTGTTTTGTAATAAATTGAAT
>CAYXDM010000088.1:0-6375 GCA_964463595.1 uncultured Aequorivita sp.
GCCTGCGAACACAGCACCAAAATATTTATCGAAATCCCCGGTGATCTGTTGTGCTCTTACGGTGGTGGAAGTCGTACGCGGAACCGAAGGTTGTACGAATTCTTGATGACGAACGATCTGGTCCCGGGAAAAATGTTGCATACGCTTGAAGGCTTATGGCCCGTAGCAGGACTACAAAAAAGACAATTAAAGAATGGGTTCCGGGAAATTGAGGCGAAAACGTTTCCAAAAAATGAGTTTTTCGGCTTTTCTGAAGAAACCCTGTTAATTTGCAAAAAATGATTTCTATACTTATCCCCACCTATGATTATAACGTTGTTCCTTTGGTAAAAGCACTTCTGGGCCAGAGGAATTTATCCGAAATTGAATTCGAAATTAAGGTTTACGAGGATGGCTCTCCAAGTCCTCCAAAGGAAAATGATGCCTTGAACGATTTCCTCAATACTGAATACAAAAAACTGGAAAACAATATAGGCCGAACAGCCATCCGACATTTAATGGCGGAGGAAGCAAAATATGACTGGATTTTGTTTTTGGATGCAGACGTATTTCCGCACACCATCGATTTTCTCGAAAATTATATAAAAACCATAAAAGAAAAGGATGGCGAAGTCATTTTCGGAGGAATTATCTATGATGACGTAAAGCCGGAACAGCAGAAATTGCTCCGCTGGGAATACGGACGGTCCCGGGAGGCGAAATCCATGGAACTCAGGAAAAAAGAACCCTATTTCATCATCTCCCAGAATTTGTGTCTTAAAAAGGAAGTTTTTCTCAAGGCCAATATTGAACTTGAAAACCACTACGGCCTGGACAATCTCTTTTCAAATCAGTTAAAAAGAATGAGGGCCAAAGTGTTGCACATTGACAATCCCGTAATGCACATGGGATTGGAAAATAACGATGTTTTTTTAAAAAAAGCCCTAAAAGCAGTGGAGACCACTGTGATCATGGAGAAGAAGGGATTGATGGACCGCGACATGCGACCAATCCAAAAGAGCTATCGACAATTAAAAAGAATGCAGATCCACCTAATTTTTTATGCCGTAATTTCAATTTTCAAAGGAATGATGGAACGGAATTTCAATTCCAAGGAACCCAATCTATTGTGGTTTGATCTATATCGGTTAAACCATTATATAAAATACAAGAGAAAACATGGCTAGATTTTCGGTAGTCATCCCTTTGTACAACAAGAGAAAGGATATTGAAAAAACCATGGCAAGTCTTCTTGCCCAAAGTTTTTCCGATTTTGAGGTCATTGTTGTGAATGACGGTTCAACGGATGGCGGCGAGAAAATAATAGATACCCTCCTGGATCCAAGAATAAAATTGTTCCACAAAAAAAATGAAGGCGTAGCCCTTACGCGGAATTTTGGGGTGGAAAAAGCAGAAGCACCACATATAGCCTTCCTGGATGCAGATGATTATTGGCACCCAAATCACTTGGAAGACCTCAACCGCCTAATTGAAGATTTTCCGGACCGGCAATGGTATGCCACGGCATATGAAAAGAAACACAATGAAACACTGACCACTGCCATGATTTCCCCCCTTATGGACAAAGGCGAATGGAATGGGATGGTGGACGATTATTTTAAAAACAGCCTCGTAGATGCCCTGGCCTGGACCTCGGCAGTATGTATGAAAAAGGATTTTTTCCAGCAACTGGGAGGGTTTGATGCCACCATCACAAATGGAGCGGGTGAGGATACCGATCTTTGGCTTCGGGCAGCCCTTGCGTCGCCTTTGGTTTTTTCTTCCCGGATTTCCGCTCGGCATAATCTGGATGGCAGCAATAGAATTTCGCATACTCCCACAAGGAACAGGGTGTTTTTTGATCCCGATAAGTATGAGGAGATGGCCGAAGGAAATCCCTTCCTAAAAAAATATCTGGACATCAATCGGTTTTCCTTTGCCATCCAGCATAAATTAGCAAAGGATGAAAAATCCTTTACTGATTATGTGGAGAAAATAGATCTGCACAATCTAAATCAGAAACAACGGTTTTTGCTAAAGCAACCTAGGGCTTTCCTTCTTTGCCTTTTGCGCCTTAAACGGATATTTGAATCTTTTGGAACTAGAATAACCGCCTATAAGGAATAAATTTTGAAATAACCAAAGGCTACAAGCTTCGGATGTAATATTATTTCTGTTTAAATTCACCTATAACTCTTTTCATTTTTTCAATCAACGCCTCATTGAAATGAAGGTCTTCCTTTTCATTTTCCTGCTTCTGTAAAAAAAGATGATGCTCAATGCCGAGGGCGGCGGTAATTTGTGTAAAATAAAAAGCATCACGAATATTTCTTTCCTCGGGAAAAACTTCAATCAAGAGCGGCTGTTTCGCATAAATTATATTTGCTATCCCCGCTCCATGAGTCGCTATAATTACCTCTGCACGAAAAAAAAGAACTACTTGCTCTATATAATCAAGTTCTTCTAAGGCAATGGATTTAAAATCATATTCGGCAAGGGCATGAATGAGTCTATCTTCATTTAAAATTTTTCTTTCTAGGGCATTTTTGCGGGAAATTATAAAGTTTGTGGGAGTTTTAGAAAATGAAAAAAACCGCGATTCCAGTTTTCGATGGGCGAGAGCATTCAATTTTCTAAGGATGTCCGGAAGATAGACATTGGTGAAATGAGTATTAGAATTTCGAATGTGTGGAAAGGAGATCACCAACGCATTATCAACTTCCAGGTTCTCTCCAAGAGTTTTGGCAATAATATTCTCTTCCGGAATATCAAATAAAAAATTGAGGGAAGTTTTTATAAAAGGTAGGGCTTCATGCTTAACAAGGATTTTATACTCCTTGAAAAATAATTTATCATGGATCAGTAAAATGCGGGTTAGGGATTCGGTAGTCCAATGGAAATAGTTATTGTCAAGTTTATTGAGCAGAGAAATAACATTGGTTTCCCTCCTTTGGGGCAAGAAATTTTTCAGAAAAATAAGATGATTGCTACAGAGGATATTCAGGTATTCCTTTTGGAACAAGGTGCTTTCCATAATCACTCTATTTTGGGAATCAAGAACGATTCCCTTACTGATGATACTCGCTTGAGGAACGACAACATAAAAGAGAGGAACACCCTGGAAAGTTTCAAATCCTTTCCAGTATGCATTTCCTTCGAAATGGAGATGGGAATGATCAATGACAATAGGATGAGGTTTCTCTAGTATTTGCACTTCGGAAGTCAGGGTCTTCCTATAATCGATGATTCTCAGAAAAGGATAGACCGCATTACTTACTAATCCATTTAACCAAACAAATGCTCTTATCCGTTTATACTTAATTGCCAAGCCGCCTCCATTTATTTTTTATAATCCAAATATTCCTCGTATTCCCGGATATAATCCTGTTCATTGTATTCCGCACTTACCAGCGAAAGACAGACCGCTCCAGACGAAAAATTCTCAAGTTCGCGCCAGATGCCATTGGGAATGAGCAAACCCCTGTCAGGTCTATTCAGGGTGATAATCCTCCTGCCGTTTCCGTTATCCAAAACCACATCAAAACTGCCGCTTAGCGCAATCAGGAATTGTTGGAGCTGTTTGTGGGCATGGCCGCCCCGGGTAGAGGAACTGGGTACATCGTAAAGATAATATACGCGTTTTATTACAAAGGGCAATAAATCCTTTTCAATTACCGACAAATTACCACGACCATCAGGATCACTGATTTTTGGGATTTCCAATAATTCTATATTTTCGAGCTCGTTACTTTCCATTCTTTAATAATTTATCCCATTCTTCGGCTATATTTTCCTGACTCAAATGGGCCACACTGTTTTTACTGTGCGCTTTGCAGCTTTCATATAGCGCCACATCCGTTATCATTCTGTCCATGGCTTCGGACAAGGCTGTTACGTTGTAATTTTCCACCAAAAGTCCATTCCTTTCATTGATAATGATTTCACGAGGACCGCTTTCGCAATCCACTGAAACTACAGGTGTACCAACGGAAAGAGATTCAACCAAAGCCCGGGGAAAACCTTCATATTTACTTGTGAGCACAGTAAATAAGGCGTTTTTGAGGAATGGATAAATATCTGGCCTAAAATGCAGGAACTCCACCAAATTTGCAATCCCCATATTTTCTGCCTTTTCGATTAGCATTTCCCTATCCGAGCCATTGCCTATTATTTTTAAATGAACTTCCTCCTGAGGCAATCTCGATGCCTGATAACTTTCCAACAATAGACTGATATTCTTTACATCATCTTCCAATCGGCCAAGAAATAGGATGTATTTTCCATCCATTGGCTCCAGCATGTCGGAAAACTCTGGCGTAGGATTATAAATACAAACAGCTTTATCTGTTGAAAAGCGCTGATTTATAATTTGGGCAATATGTTTGGAAACACCTACTATGCAATATGATTTTGAAATCATCTGCTGGACGAGTCTCTTATTTTTGGGTAAATATAAATCCAAATGCGCACTTCTAATTACGTAGATAATACGATAATCTTTATATAAATAATTGAGATAATACCATTCTTTCAGCGCGGAGACGCGAGTACGATTATCCACTATAATATCAAAGTTTTGCTCTTTAAAATAGGATCGGAGTGTTCTAAAACGCACAAATCGTTTAAAAATAGAATCCTTATCAGATTTGATTTTTCCCAAGTTGAAGAGGGTTCCAGAATAAGGGTACTCAACCAAATTGTTCAGGATAACAATGTGCACATCATACCCTTTGAAAGTCAACATTTGTGATAAAAGCGCAGTGGAGCGCTCTGCCCCACCCTTTCCCAAAGAAATTGCCATCAAACATACTTTCATTCTATTTTCGCGAGGCATGGTAGATTTTATACTATTTTTGAGGATCACTGACAAAGATAAGTTATTTATAAAATGAGCCACCTTAAACCACTCCTGAATCAAGTTGAGGAGCGTCCTATTTCTGCCGATCCCTTAAATCCCCGGAAATGAAAATCCTTTTGGTCGGCGAATACAGTAGATTGCACAACTCCTTAAAGGAAGGCCTGCAGGCGCTGGGCCATGAAGTGACCTTGGTTTCTACCGGCGATCAGTTCAAAAAATTTCCCTCGGATATATTGCTGAGACGACGCTTCAACTCCGGACCGGCAAAAAAAATAAAAGTCGGGATCCATAAAATTTCCGGAGCGGACATTACCTCCATCGACCTTAAACACCAGTTTTTCAAACATAAAGAGAGATTCCAGCGTTTTGATGTAGTCCAGCTAATCAATGAAAGCCCATTTTCAATAAGTGCGAAGGAGGAAAAGGAGATTATTTCATTTCTGCGGAAAAACAACAAAAAACTCTTCCTGCTTTCATGTGGGGCCGATTATAGCAGCGTAAAATTCGCGGTTGACAAAAAATTGAGATATTCCATATTTACTCCACTTTTTGTCGGCAAAATATCGGAAAAGGATTTTTGGCCCGCCTTAAAATATCTACAACCGGAATTTATCGACCTTCACGAATTCATTTTTAGGGCGATGGACGGGGTAATTGCCTCAGACATGGATTATCACCTCCCACTTAAGGGTCAGGAGAAATACCGTGGGATGATCGCGAATCCCATCAACACTTCAATCTTGGAGTTCCAACCCCTTTCCATTGATGGGAAAATCAGGATTTTCCACGGAATCAATCGAGCGAATTATTTTAAAAAGGGAAACGATTACTTTGAGGCCGCCCTTGAAAAAATCCAGAAAAAATACACCTCCAAAGTCGAAATCATAACCGTGGAAAGCCTGCCCTATTCTGAATATATTTCCGCTTATAACGCCGCCCATATTCTTTTGGACCAAGTATTTTCCTATGACCAGGGTTATAACGCGCTGGAGGCAATGGCGAAGGGGAAAGTAGTATTTACGGGCGCCGAACGGGAATTTCTTGAATATTATAACCTAATGGAAGATGAAGTGTGCATCAATGCCCTGCCCGATGTGGAGTACCTTTTCCACAAACTGGAGGAACTGATCCTGGACCCCGAAAAACTAATTGCCATTTCCAAAAAAGCACGTCAATTTGTTGAAAGGGAACACCATTACATTTCTATTGCCGAAAAGTATTTGGAGGCTTGGGAGTGAGGCAGAAGGGATGGGGGTAAAATTTTGAATTTTGAAGTTAATGACCCTCAATGGAATGGTATGCAATTTTCAACTTTTTCATAATTCTAGGAGGTCACATCCCAACGAATGCTGCAGTTTTGGGGACCACCGGTAGTATATCCATGCCGAACTCTCCTGAATTCATCATTATCTCTTCCACCGCACCTGGTTTTTGCACCACCAAGCCATAGATTAAAAAGGCAACCCAATGGTTTCGGGGTCGATGAATTCCTTGGTATAAGGATTTTCAAGATAGCTGAGCGGCGGTTTCTGGAATTG
>CAYXDM010000088.1:6475-9763 GCA_964463595.1 uncultured Aequorivita sp.
CCCATGGAAAAAAGCAAATTGACCGTATCATCGCGATAGCTAAAAATATCCGCAGAATATTTCAGAGGGAAAACAACAACGCTCCACGGTTTTTTTCCGACAAAGGTTACAGGAGCAATCAAGGATTGGAGCATAAGGTGAAAATTGCCAAACCGTTCCCTTAGGTAGGGTGAAAGTGAAAATTCCTTGCCCTGCCTTTGCAATCGCTGTCTTTCATAGAGCATTTCGTAATAGAGCAGACCATAAACTATCCTGGCAGACCACTGGAAAATATCCGTTTTATCCAATGAAGAAATGCCCTCATATCCATTCTTGAAGGCATTTTCGATCTTTATATCCAATGCCGCAAACGCTTCCTTTACTTCTGGGGAACAGGGCAACCTTAGATCGGAATATTTATACGATTTTGTCTTGTCCATCATTTCGATCCTTTCATCGCCAAAGTTAAATTGCTCGAGCAGCCACTCGGGGAAAACTGAAATGGTATCCTGGGTCAAAGTCCCGGAAAGAAAGCAAAAATGTTCGTCAAAGATCAGGTCGTCAAATGGATTAAAAAGGGATAAAGCCATGGAAAAAACTCAATTAGGAATATTTCTGGCAAAGATACTTATAAATGAAGGTATAGCGGGATATGCAGCACAAAGAAGGCGACCAAGGGGAGTTGTTTTATTCGGAAGGAGTTTTCCGTTGTTTCCTGAAATATCTGAAGACCAAAAACAGCACCAGAAAAAAGTAAATCACATACCGTAAAAAATGTGCTATCACAACTCCCTCTACGCCGTAGAAACCGACGAGGTAGTATGAAAAAACATAAAAGAGGGCCAGCGAGACGATTTCAGAAAAAATAAAGTTTTTGACCATTTTTTTGGCCAAAAATTGATATCCCAATACCAGAGCGGCCAACCGGACAAAATCGCCCAAAAGTTGCCATTTAAACAGAGGTGCCATTCCGTGAAAATCCGGATATATTATTTGGATCACATAATCTCTTAGGAAGTAAATCAGGATCATTCCCACTCCAAATAGAGGTAGCAGGGTTTTGTAAATATTCAGGAGTTCGGCCTTGAAAGCACTTTTATTGTGGATTCCGGCAAACTTCGGAAGTACGTACAGGGTGAAAATTGCACTGGAAAAAACCATATAGTTCTTTGAAATATTCGTCATTGCCGTCCAAATTCCCGCCTCGGCTATATTGATGCGATTCTGGATCATAACCCGAATATCGATTTCGATATAATTGAGCAAGACGGTTGAGAAAAACGACATCAATGCAAACGCCAACAATCCTTTGGCCATTGGAATTTGGAAGGACAACTTTGAAAATTGGATATACTCCCGGAGCACCTTTATAAAAATAAATAGCAGCACAAAAAATTGCAGTGCCGGGGTTATGGCAATAGCGATGAGTGCCCCGTCCAAATTGTTCGTAAGCAACAGGATAACGGTAAGTGCGGCACTCAGCAAATAGCTGACAAAATCGATACCCGCCAATTTTTTATAGCGCGAAAGTCCATTGACCACTGCGTTGAAAACCCGATATAGACTTATAAACGGCACAATTATGGCCAAAAGTTTGATCAGGTAAACGTAGTTCGGGGAATCGAATATAGTCTCGCTCAAATAGGTCGAGCCGAAGAATAGGACAAGGAACACGGCAATGGATCCAAAAGCTGTAAATACAAAAGTGGTCGAAAACAATTTATTGAGTTGCTCCCTATCGTCCTTATATTCCGCGACATACTTTACTACCCCGCTAAAGATCCCTACCGACGCAAAAGAGCTGAGCATTTCCAGAAGATTTCGAAGGGACCCGATTTTGGCGATTCCCGCTTCCCCTACGATCTCGGCCAACATTCGCTGTATAAACAGCGAAATTACCAATCGCACCCCAATCACCCCCGCATTGAGCGAGGTCATTTTCAGAAGAAGGTTATTCCGTATGGAAGTTGGGATTTTCACTTTGGTCGGTAATAGTCGATTGTTATTTTTTAGTTCGAATCTGTCGGGTTATGGACCAAATCCACAAAATCCGGATATTCCTGAAAAAACCCACAAATCCACGAAATCAAACTTAGAAGTTTCCATATAAAGCTATTAAAATCAATACTCAAAACCCGAAACAAGCGGCCTCCCTCAACTACCCATTCCTCCTACAACCTAATACCCATTTAAAATTCCAATAACAAATTCCAGGTCCGTCTCCGCAAGTACGGGACTCATGGGAATACTGATAACCTCCTCATGGATTCTTTCGGTATTGGGAAAGCTCAATGCCGAAAACTCAGACAATGCCTGTTGATGGTGGGGCGGAATGGGATAATGGATGAGGTGTCCTACTCCATTTCTATCCAAATAGTCGATAAATTCATATCGATTTTTGACCCGGACAACAAAGAGATGAAAAACGTGATTTTTGCTGCCATCATAATTGGGAAGGGTTATTTTTTCATTTCGTATTTCAGAAATATAACGCTTTGCAATTTCCCGACGACGGTTATTGTCCACATCCAGAACGGGCAATTTGGCATTCAAAAAAGCCGCCTGCAATTCGTCCAGTCTCGAATTAAAGCCTAAAAATTCATTGACGTATTTACTGGAAGTTCCATAATTTCTCAATTTGGATACAACTTTTGCGAGGTCATCATCCTGGGTCGTAATTGCACCAGCATCGCCCAAGGCACCGAGATTCTTTGTGGGATAGAAACTAAACCCCGCGGCATCGGCTAGGTTTCCCGCCCGTTTCCCCAGCTCGTTTTCGGCCCCATGGGCCTGGGCGGCATCCTCGATGACCAAAAGGTTATTCGCTTTGGAAATTTCCAGGATTTCCTTCATTGGTGCTAACTGTCCGTACAAATGAACAGGCATTATAGCTTTCGAATTTTTTGTGATGGCATTTTTGAGGGAAGGAAGGTGAAAATTAAAATCCGCCATCGAAGTTTCCACCAAAACGGGTTCTAAACCAGCTTGTTTGATGGCCAAAATGGTGGCGATGTACGTATTGGAAGCTACAAGCACCTCGTCGTTTTCCTTTAACCTTCCGAGTATTTTATATCCCTCCAGGATCAACCGAAGGGCGTCCAGCCCATTGCCTACCCCCACACAATGTTTTGTACCACAATATCTGGCAAAATTGGCTTCAAACAATTTTACCTGGTTTCCGAGCACGTAATGTCCGGAATCCATGAACTCTTGGAAACGCTCGTGAAAAGTAGGTTCAAAACGTTTGTTGATCGCTTTTAAATCCAAAAAGGGAATCATATAAATACGTTGTTTAAAAGATGGTGGTTC
>CAYXDM010000089.1:0-9694 GCA_964463595.1 uncultured Aequorivita sp.
GAAGGCAAAAAAGGATTGAACGCGGTTAATGTAAAAGTACTTTAATATACGCAATACTTTTTAAGAGGCAGCCTCCCGATTTGGGAGGCTTTTTTTTTGCATTTTTTTATTTGGTTAAAAAAAGTATAAAATTTATGATTTCGAATGCCTTGATTATCAAATCATTATCATAAATTTAGTTACTAATTTCTAAAAATCAATCAAATGAAAAAATTAACACTATTAGTTTTCGCATTGCTTGCGCTGAATCTTCAGCTTTCAGCACAACACAAAAATCCCGAGAAGGAAAAGCAAACTGCTGAAAAGGCGACCCAGCCCTCAACGATCCCTTTGGAACAGATCCTTAAACAGAACAGTGATTCGTACGTGATAACCGCAGAGAATGTAAGTCGGGTTAGCGGAGTCCGGAACGTATATTTAAGTCAGGCCTTCAATGGACTGGAAATCCGTGGTACCGAATCCAGTATCCATTTTGACCGGGCCGGAAATGTTTTAAAATCAAACAACAGGTTTTTGGAAGATGCCGCGGCCACGGTTAAGAATAGTTCCCGAGGAATTTCTGCTATCCAGGCCATAAATTCAGTAGCCAGCCAAATGGGATATAAAATCTCCAACCTTCGGGAAATCAGACAGATCGGCGGGATAAGCCAAGAAGCCGTCTTCAATGCTGATATCTCCTCGCGCGAAATTCCAGTTAAATTAATGTATTATTACGATGAAGGAACAGGAACCCAACTGGTCTGGGAATTGTCGATAATGGAAAAAACCTCATCGGATTGGTGGAACTTTTTCGTCAATGCTTCCACTGGAAAAATAATCGACAAGCATAATTGGACCGTTTCCTGCAATATTCTGGGCGACCACAGCGATCATTTACATAATCCTCCTACCCCTTTTATAGGCCCGATGAACGCACCGCCAAATTATTCTTCTACGGCTACAGTAGCTGCTCCCCCTGTAGCTATTTACGCAGTGTACGCCATGCCCATTGAAAATCCAAATTATGGCACAAGGAGCTTGGTGACCAATCCTGAAAATCTGACCGCTTCTCCCTATGGATGGCACGACATAGACGGTGTTGATGGCGCGGAGTTTACCAATACACGTGGCAACAATACAGATGCCTATGATGACGATAATGCCAATAACCTGCCAGATGGAAAGTATGCCCAAAGTCCAGGTGGTAATTTGATATTCAACTTTCCATTAAATACCAATTATAGCAATGCAGATCAATCTGAAAATGCCGCTATAACTAACCTATTTTATTGGACCAATATCATTCACGATGTCGCCTATCAATATGGTCTTGATGAAAGCAGTGGAAATTTCCAGCATAACAACTATGGAAGAGGAGGTCTAGGAAACGATCCCGTAAATGCGGAGGCACAGGATGGTTTGGGAACCTGCAATGCGAATTTCGGTACCCCTCCAGATGGAAGTAGGCCCAGAATGCAAATGTATATTTGCGGAAACCGGGATGGGGATTTGGACAATATGGTTATTATCCATGAATACGGCCATGGTATCTCTAACAGATTGACGGGGCCTCCCTCAAATGCGGGCTGCCTTCAAAATGCCGAGCAAATGGGTGAAGGATGGAGTGATTTTTATGGATTGATGCTCACCATGAGGCCTGGAGATTCTGGACCGGCATCCCGTGGCGTGGGAACTTGGCTCATAGGTGAAGGCCCTGGAGGTTCGGGAATAAGGGTTTATCCTTATAGTACAAACTTTGCTGTAAACCCACATACATACGACGACATCAAAACTGCGGCGATCCCGCATGGTGTAGGTGAAGTATGGGCTACGATGCTCTGGGAAATGACGTGGGAAATAATGGCTACAGAACCTTATGATCCCGATATTTATAATGGCAATGGCGGAAACAATGTGGCTCTGACCCTTGTTACCGAAGGATTGAGGTTACAGCCTTGTAGCCCAGGATTCGTGGATGGCAGGGATGCAATTTTAGCAGCTGATCAAGCTATTTATGGAGGAGCACACGTATGCGCTATTTGGTCGGCATTTGCAAGAAGAGGTTTGGGATACAGCGCAAGCCAAGGTTCTTCCTCCAGCAGAAGTGATGGTACGGAAGCCTTCGATTTGCCTCCCTATTTTGCCAGTTTGAACGTCATCGAGGAAGTGTGTCTCTCGGACGGAATACAAACTGGACTATCTGGGGGTATTCCAGTAGGCGGGGTGTATAGTGGTCCGGGCGTAACCGATGATGGTAACGGAACTACTTATACATTCGACCCAAGTGTTCCGGGTACAGGCACAGTAACCATTACCTATAATGTTTTAGATGTATGTACCGGAAACCCCATTACCTTAACGGATACCACGGAGGTAACTAATGACCCGCCTGAAATTATCTGTATGGGAAGCGGAACGATTCAAATGTCGGGATCTGAGTCCAGCAGTGCTGGAGGCAATATCCCCGACAATAATCCAACAGGTGCAACTTTTACTATGAACGTAACGGAAAACGTAACGATTACGGACTTGGATGTGAACGTAGATATTACCCATACTTGGGTAGGTGATGTAACTGTAACCATTAAATCACCCGCAGGAACTTCAGCCACAATTATCAATAGGCCAGGACAACCAATTACATTTTATGGTTGTAATGGAGATAATATAGTGGCCACTTTAGACGATGAGGCTGCCAGTCCGGTTGAGAATGAATGTGAAGCTTCCATCCCCACAATTGCCGGTGCCTTCATTCCAAACAACCCCTTATCAATATTTGATGGCGAAACCACGGCGGGGGTCTGGGAGATTACAGTTTCCGACGCCGTGGGTGGAGATTCAGGAGCCTTAAACAGTTGGGGAATCGACTACGATTATGAAATAATTGCCCCCGTACTGGATGTTACTTTGGACGGCAGTGGAAATGCAACCATAAATGCCGAAGATTTGCTCCATAGTATAGCTGTGGAATGTGGGGGCTACACCGTTCTGGCTGGTAGCCCGTTAAGTGATACCGTTAGTTTTACCTGTGCCGATATTGGCCTCCAAAACGTTGATGTTCAAGTCTCAAACGATAGTGGAGCTTTCAGTACGTGTTCCGCCCTTGTTAACGTAATTTTCTCCGGAGGTGGGGGAACTTTGAGTTGCCCCGGAAATATTTCGCAAGATAGTGAGCCTGGACTTTGCGGAGCAGTAGTTACCTACGTGATTGATTCCCCCGAAGGTTGCTTTGGAGGAACATTGACCCAAACGGCAGGTCTTGCAAGTGGTAGCACATTTCCAGTAGGTACCACCACCAACACATTTGAATATGACGATGGGGTGAACCCTGTTCAAACCTGTTCTTTTGATGTAACGATCAGCGACACTGAAAACCCAGTGGCAGTATGTCAAAACATTACGGTCCAGTTGGATGCATCTGGAAATGTTTCCATCATTGCATCTGATGTGGATAACGGAAGTAGTGACAACTGTGGAATCGCGTCCTTGAGCATTTCACCGGATTCATTTACCTGTGCCAATATTGGTATGAATAATGTAATTCTTACCATTGAAGATGCCAGTGGCAACGTTTCAACCTGTACTGCAGTGGTCACGGTTACCGACCCACTTTCCGCTTGTTCTATAGTTGCTCCAGAGGATTACTTCATCACAACCTGGAAAACGACATCGGCTAACGAATCTATTACCATACCCACCTTTCCCGGGGAAACCTATGATTATTCCGTAGATTGGGGGGATGGTAATTCGGCCTCCAACCAAACAGGCAATTCCACCCATTTCTATGCCACGCCAGGTACTTATACGGTGAAAATCAGTGGCCTTTTTCCTCGAATCTATTTCAACAATTCTGGAGACCGAATGAAGATCCAATCCATTGAACAATGGGGTACAAATCCGTGGAATTCCATGAACGCTGCCTTTGCCGGCTGTGATAACCTGGTCAGCTATGCTACTGATATGCCAGACCTTAATATGGTTACCGATATGTACGGGATGTTTGCCTATGCCAGAAAATTCAATGGCGATGCCAATTTCGGAAATTGGGATGTGAGCAACGTGACCAACATGTATGGAGTATTTGGAGGTGCTTCCGTGTTTAACCACAACATTGACAACTGGAATGTCAGCAATGTTACAAACATGGAACAAATGTTCCACGGAGCTACTAGATACAACCAGAGCATGGCATCGTGGAATGTAGGCAATGTAACCAACATGCGCCACATGTTTGCCACCGCCATGACCTTTAATCAACCCATTGGCAACTGGGACGTAAGTAATGTGACCGATATGGCCTATATGTTCTTCCATGCAAACAAGTTTGACCAGAATATTGGGGCTTGGGATGTAGGCAACGTAACGAACATGACCCATATGTTCAGAAATGTTAAACTTTCCACCTTCAACTATGATGCATTGTTGAATGGTTGGAGTTCCCAGACCTTGGAAAGCAATGTTATATTCAGTGGCGGAAACAGCACCTATTGCATGGGTGAGGCAGGTCGTCAATTGATGATTTCGACCTATAACTGGACCATAACCGACGGCGGCAAGGATTGTGGAGAGGCTAACGCAGGAGTCCTTAACATTGGCGACAATTATTTCGGTCAGGTTACCCTATATCCGAACCCGATGGACAATGCACTTATCCTGAGCAATCCAGGAGGTATAAAACTTGATAAAATCGATATTTTTGATATGACCGGACGATTGATCAGAACCTTCCGTTTGGAAGAGATGTCTCTGGATTTCAGTATGGATGTTTCCCAACTATCCAGTGCAACCTATATGGTTATTATTTCAAGTGAAAATAAACAAGTGACAAAATTGATGATCAAGGAATAGTAATGGAAATTGAATCTAATGAAAAGGCCTCTCTTCTTGGGAGGCTTTTTTAATGATCCCTCCATTCTACGGATGAAGCATTTCTAGGCTGGGTTTGGGTTCTTGAATATTGGAAAACCCTTTCCATAGGTAAGGGGTTTTAATTCAAAGTTTATTCCAAATTCAAAACTTAGAATTTGGAAACCTCTCCTTTTGCCATTTCAAATTCTAGGACCATATCCTTTATAATTTGTGCAGCGGGCTTAATATCGTGTATCAATCCGGCTATCTGGCCAATTTCCAGTTCGCCTTCATCCAGATCGCCCTCAAACATTCCTTTTTTAGCCCGGGCCCTTCCCAGATGCTCGATTAAATCTTCCTTTGTGGGATTGGTTGAATAAAGTTGGATAATACTTTCAAAAAATTTGTTCTTAAGCATTCGCACTGGCGCCAATTCTTTTAAGGTAAGTTGGGTGTCGCCTTCCTTTGATGCCACTACTTTCTCCTTAAAAGCGCGATGGGCCGAACTTTCCTCCGATGCCACAAAACGGCTTCCTACCTGAACACCATCAGCCCCCAAAACCATGGCTGCCAGCATGCCGCGGCCCGTTGCTATTCCTCCTGCCGCAATCAGGGGAATGTTCAAGTATTCCTTAACCATCGGAATCAATGTAAATGTTGTGGTCTCTTCCCTTCCGTTATGGCCGCCCGCTTCAAAGCCTTCCGCAACTACCGCATCTACCCCGGCCTCTTGTGCCTTCAATGCAAATTTCACACTGCTTACCACGTGTACTACCGTAATTCCGTTTTCTTTTAGCCGAGAGGTGTAGGTTTTAGGATTGCCCGCTGAGGTGAAAACTATTTTCACCCCTTCCTCTATTATTATATCGATAATTTCCTCAATATCGGGATAAAGCATGGGCACGTTCACGCCAAATGGCTTATCGGTGGCTTTTTGGCATTTTAAAATATGATCCCTAAGCACATCGGGATACATAGAACCGGCACCTAATATTCCAAGGCCACCTGCATTTGAAACAGCACTTGCCAAACGCCATCCACTGTTCCATATCATTCCCGCCTGGACAATTGGGTATTTTATCTTAAAGAGCTCGGTAATGCTATTCCCCACTACTCCTTGATTATTTTAAAACTAGTTGTTTTGTTATTGGAGGAAATGGATGCAATATACATCCCGGATGGCAACCCTGAGACATCCAAACTGTTGTTGAGTGCGGTAATCTCCCTTTGAAGGATCCTGTTTCCCAACACATTGTATAGGCTGATTTGGGCTCTATCGGCATTTTTAGGGAAGGAAATATTCAATTCTGTCGAAACAGGGTTTGGATAGAGAGCAAATAAGGTTTCCTGCATTTGTTCCTCCACTCCCAACTCCATTAGGGCGCTTAGGGCCATTTCAAAATTCGGGATTCCATACCCCATATTATCTGTTGGGGTATTATACAAACTGGCAGACTCCCGAATAACCTGCATAACCACGTCGTTTTTAAGGTTGGGCGCGGCCTGCCACAAGGACGCTACTGCCCCGGCAATTATGGGTGCACTGAATGAAGTACCGTTGGAATAGTCCACCTGTCCAAACCGGTTTACAATAGCCGCACTACGTCCCTGCGCCATAACATCGGGTTTTACACGACCATCAACCGTTGGACCATAGGAACTAAAATCGGCATAGTTCCCTGAGGAATCTACCGCTCCCACTGTAAAAGCACCGGGAGCATCGGCAGGGGTGGTAACATATCCAAAATCCCAGGGATAGCCTTCGTTCCCTGCCGAAACAACATTGATCATTCCCTTATCAAACCCGTGATTTGCACCACGGGCAGAGAGTGTTGTTTGGCCATCAAGATCTGCATAGGTATGATCGTGGTTCGGATTGTCAAATGCCTGATATCCCAAGGAAGTATTGGTAACGTACACTCCGAGACTGTCCGCACGCTCCAGAGCCTCGACCCAATAGGCCTCCTCAGCAGGGGTTTCACTCGAAGAATCTTCAGTTATAAAAAGATAATAGGAGGCCTGGGGACCGGTGCCTACAAAAGCCTGATCGGGATTGGAGTTTTCCAATATGGCAGCGGCATCACTCAAGGTATGGGCTCCGTGACTCCCAGAACCATTTGGATTTTCGGTACGCGTCACAAAATCATAATACCCCAATAGTCTTCCTTCGCTTCTAATGTGCTCAAATGCCGGATTGGTCAGCACATTTGGATATCCGTTGTCCATAAAGGCAACCGTAATTCCCTCGCCATTAAAGTCATTTTCGTGTAAATAATCCACGCCGATCATCTCCACCTGATTTCTGGCAGCACCGTAATTGTAAATCACCGTGGGTCGGTTTTCAATTTCAAATTTATCCCGCGGATTTGGATCCTGAAACGGCCTGTTAAGGTCCTTATTCATAAACTCCACCTCACTGACAAAGGGCAGGGACAATAAATTATTTATGTTGTCCACTGAACCTCGAACGTAAACGGCGTTCAACCATTTTGATTTTGCCAATACGGTTATGCCCGTGGCATCATTTACGGTGGATTTGTACACCTCATTCAAGGGAACATCGCGTTCATCAATAGCAATGCCCTGTGCCGTTTTGCGATTAATTGCGGCCTGGGTCAGGATGGTAATGGGATTGGCCAAGGCTTCGGCAACGTTTTCCTTATCGGCAAAAAACACCAGTGCATCCTCCTGCGAAAAAAGGAATGGCGATGATAGGATGATAAAAAACAATAATATTTTTTTCATATAAATGATTTAGGAGATTACCCCGCTTCCTACCAATTCCTCGCCAAGATACCAGGCAGCAAACTGACCTTCGGTAATAGCGGATTGCGGTTTGTCAAATATAATATAAAGACCGGAGAATGTACGGTACAAAACCGCCTTTTCAAGAGGTTGTCTATACCTAATTCTTGCCATAACCTCCATTTTCCCGTCTTCCTCCAGTGCAAGATCCTCTCGGACCCAATGTATGTCAGCTCCATCGATAAAAAGTCCTCGCCTATATAGACCTGGATGGTCCTTGCCCTGCCCTGTATAAATAATATTTTCCTCTACATCGGTATCAATCACGAATAATGGTTCCTTTGTACCACCTACCGCAAGGCCCTTGCGTTGCCCCTTGGTAAAATAGTGTGCTCCGTGATGCTGTCCCACTTCCTTTCCATCAGATCTTGAATAAACTTGTTTTGAGGCAAGAAATTCCAAACGTTCCTTTTCGGAATCAAAAGCAGGTATTTCCTGATTATAAACCTGTAAGGTGGATGGGACCTCTACGATGGATCCTTCTTTTGGAGCCAACTTTTGTTGAAGAAAATCGGGCAATCTCACTTTTCCTATAAAACACAAGCCTTGGGAATCGCGTTTCTCTGCCGTAACCAGATTTTGTTCCAAAGCTATTTTCCGCACCTCCGATTTCAATAGGTCACCAATGGGAAATAAGGTTTTCGAAAGTTGTTCCTGGGAAAGCTGACATAAAAAATAAGATTGGTCCTTGTTCGGATCCTTTCCTGCCCGCAAATGGTATATCTTTTTATCTAACCCATCCTTATTGATGAACGAAAACGAAGTACGGCAATAGTGGCCCGTGGCCACAAAATCCGCTCCCAGCCCCAATGCTATCTCCATAAAAACATCAAACTTGATCTCCCGATTACAAAGTACATCTGGGTTGGGGGTCCGCCCCATTTGGTATTCGCGAAACATATAATCGACAATCCGTTCCTTGTATTCCTTACTTAAATCAATGGTCTGAAAAGGAATTCCAAGCTTTTCGGCAACTAACATCGCATCATTGCTATCCTCTAACCAAGGACATTCTTTTGAAATGGTCACGGAATCATCATGCCAATTTTTCATGAATAGCCCGATGACGTCATAGCCCTGTTTTTTTAAAAGATAGGCTGCAACGCTGGAATCCACACCGCCACTAAGTCCGACAACAACTCTCTTCTTCATGATAATTTTGGAATAAAACCTTCAAGGGAAGGGGAATGATTTAAAAAATGCAAAGATAAGAGGGAAAGTTCCAAATTACAAGTATGCCAACTACTTTGGGAATGGATTGACTTTTGAAAGAAAGGCACTACCTAAAGAGCCACTCTCACAACAGAAAAGGGTCGGGTTCCAATTCATTCCCTATTTCTGTTGGGAAATGTTTCTTCCGAAACTACTTTTCCGTCTTTGTAATATCGCCAGAGTCCATGTTTTCTATCCTCTTTGTAGGAACCTTCGATGGTCAGGTTTCCGTGGGCATCATAATAGGAAACCGGGCCGTGAAGATCTCCGTTTTTATAATTTAATCTTTTTATGACGACCCCATTGGGAGCGTAGTATAGATTGGGGCCATCCTTAACTCCGTTTGAATAGGTCACTTCCGAGGTAATCTTTCCATCAGGATAGAATGTAGTCTGCTTTCCGTGAAGTTTTCCTTCCAAATACGTTTCCTGTACCATTGGCACCCTGGAATCTTCATGAAAAGTAACCCACTCCCCGGCTCTTACCTTGCCGTGCATTTTTCCCGTGCTGATAAGGTTTCCCTTCTTGGAATAGTATTCAATTTCAGAAACATCATCCTCGGCAGTAAACTTTTTAATTGCAGAGGGTCTATCCTTACAGTCCTCACAATAGAACCTAAATTCACCTGTCTCCTTCCCGTGTTCGAATACCCCTTCGTATCGAAGTTGTTGTGTGCCCTCATAATATTTTTTCCAGGGGCCATGGGGTTTACCGAATTCATCCCTTTGATTAATTTCCATCTGTGAAAAACCATCAATCCCGAATGAGACCGATATCAAGAGAAAAGCAAAGGCAGATAGTTTCATTTTCTTAAAAATTAAAAACGACATATTCCCCAATTAAACGAAGA
>CAYXDM010000090.1:0-5203 GCA_964463595.1 uncultured Aequorivita sp.
TGGCCTTATTGGATTATTTTCACGGTAATCATTCCGAAGATATTTATAGTGAAACCAATATTTCGGAAGAAGACGAATTGCCCTGCCCTGTCTATATAAAATTAAAGAGGAGCAAACGGTTCAAAAACCATCTGCTCCTCTATAACCAATTAATCGATTTGTTAGTTCTTGATCAACCTATGGGTTTCCTTTTCTCCATTATGGCCAATTATTTCTATAAAATAAATACCGTGTTGAAGATTGGACACGGAAAGCGTGCCTGTGTTTTCAATTTCCAACAACTTGCTACCGGTTAGGGAATATACCCTAAGCAGCAAAGGGGCTTCATTATTTGTTGAGGAAATAGTGACTATATCGGAAGAGGGATTTGGGTAAACCTTAAAATCATTTTTGCTCACGCTAATATTGCCCGTTGAGAGGGAGGATAAATCAATTTCATATCCTATCAATCCCAAAGATGTTGTGCCGATATATAATTTGATTGTTTCCTCGCTAAACACTGCATCCGCCATATTGTTAGCCTCTGCATAATTTAATTCCTCATTGGATATTTCTTCCCATGTTTCCCCATTGTCGGCGGAATATGCGATATAAAAAGTTTGTTCCCCGGGGGCTGTATATGCCAATGCCACTAAATGTCCGTCAACGACTGAGGAGTGTTCAATATAAAGCACATCTGCCGTATATAATTCTTCCCAATTAGTTCCCTTGTCATAGGTCGTAAAAACTCCTTTATTAGTAGCAATTGTTAGTTGCTCGCTATCCAAGGCATTTCGTTTTACGGAAAGAACATAATCCTGAGATCCCAGTACTTGATCCAATTCGTTAGTGATTTCTTCCCATGAGCCTCCGGAGTCTTCAGAAAAATAGACTTTATTACCGAGACCTAAGTATATGTGCGAGGAATCTGCAGGGTCTATTTCTATGCTATACAACTTCCCTTGTCCGGGCAGAGTAATTATCTCTCTTTGGATATTGGCCATATCGTTAAAATCGATGCGCATTAAGGTGGGTGTAGAATTGACATCCTCCAAGTTTAACCACACTACCTGGCGGTCCGCAGGGTCTATCCTCATACTAGAATATCTGTACATCGTATTTTGATAAAGCAATTCCTTAGTTTGCCCATAATCATTACTCACTTTCAGGTGAATTCCAAAGGATGCCGTCGTATAAATCAACACTCTTCCCTCTATTTCTTTATCAGCCTGTAAGCGTACCAAGGGTGGGCCAAACTGGAAACGGGTATCCAAGGAATACACATCGATATCTACTTCCTCCCCAGTTTCAATATCCTGAAACACATAGCCGTGCTGGACGCCGTGATAAACTTGGGTGGTAAGGTCATGGGTGAAAACGCTTACATCGCCGGTAACGGGATAAAAGGGATTGTAAAAACGCTCGGTAGTCAGACCTCCGTCTTCAGTCTTTAAGGGGTAATAGCTGTTGCTCAACAATTGTGTTCCAGGTCGGAAAGGATCAAAGCTTGTTTGTTTGGCATGAAAATAACTTTCCACATTAACTTCAGGGCCTCCAGGATAGGTGGTATTCCGCCAAGTATCACCGTCATCAATTGTACTCACAATCTCATTGTCCCCCAGAATAACGATGTTTCCAGACTGGTGGGGATTAAAGTATATACCCGTGATATAGTTCAGGCTGCCACCGCCCCATCCTTCATCCCATTCCACATCAATCCCATCCCATTGTTGCCCGTTGTCCTTTGTCCGAAATACCGCTTGGGGCTGTGCCGGTACATTCCAGCGCAATGCAGTACCCACGAGAATTTCATTGTCATCTGTTGGATTGATGGCCACGCGACGCAATAGAGTGTTTTCCAAATGGGTCGTCCATGTATTGCCCGCATTCTCGGAGATCCATACACCGCCCCCTTCGTAGTTGTTAACAATGTTGCCTATGCCTCTTGTTATTACCAATTTATTTGGATTGGAATCACTTATGGCTAAAGAAGTAATTTTAATGTTATCTGTGTAATTCTCGGAATTATAAACAGTATGCCAGGTTTGCCCAGCGTTGTTAGTGTACATACCATAACCTTTGGTAGAACTCACATTCAAGTGTAAGAAAACCACATCGGAATTCGAGGCCATAATATCAAATGCGTCTATCTCGGCTACACCGTAGATAGAGGGAATTTCAATACGTTTACTCACGTTATGGTCACTCAAGTTTAATACCACTATACTATTGTTTAGTGAATTCCCATAATGTTCCTGAAAAACCAATTCCCCCTCGTTGATTACCTTAAGATTTGTTACCTCAGAAAATGTGGGGGAACTATAGATGACGCTCCAATTATCCCCATTGTCTGTAGAGACCATCAATTTATTGGCCGTGGAGGCGTAAATTTTATCCTGAACCGTATGGTCATAGGCGAAATTTGAAAGGATGCCATGTCTCTCGGAACCCTCAAACTCCAGTTGCGCCTGTGCGGCAAAACCTCCTACGAGAAGTAGAAGTACTATTAGTCGTTTCATATTTTAAGTTTTAATAAATTATTATACCCCAAATTTGTTGTAAAACCAGCGGATTCCAAAGAAATATGTAGGACATCCTGTGACGCTTGTTAAGACATTCTGTGATAGAAAGCTCTAATTATCTAATAGATAGGGGTATAGGTCGCTGCTGGAATCCAGGCGCAATTTATTGGCAAGCCGTTCTTTTCTTTTTCGTACTGCGCCATAGGAAATATTTAATAGAGAAGCGATTTCCTTATTGCTTAAATTAATGTGGATATAGGTTATAAAACGTATTTCGTTAGCTGTTAAATATGGGTGTTTCTCCCGAAGTCGGGGGATAAACCCTGGGTTGGTTTTTTCATAATGAAGAAAAAAGGTTTGCCAATGATTGGAATGCTTAAGAAACTTTTTTAGCTGTTCTAAGTTTGTCTGAAACTCTTCCAATTCAGCAGAAGGAGCATCGGTTTCAATAGTGTCAATAAGTTTTTGAATGGCATCTCCCTGACTCGATTGCACAAATGCTTTGCCCAATATCTCCCTGTTCTTGGCATCCATTTCGTGTTTGTACCTTTCCTTTTCCAATTGGGCGACCACTTCCTTCTCCTTTAATTGCTTTTCAAGCAGTAAATTTTCACTTTTCCTTTTAAGTATTTCCAATTCAGAAAGCTTCTTTTGTTGGCGTTGCTTTTCCTTGTAATTTTTATGCACAATCGCCCCGATGGTCAGCAAGAGAAAGGAGATGCTTAAAATACTGTAAAGCAACACCTTGTTTTTGCCTGCCTGTAACTCACTTTCCCGCAGTTGTTGTTGCGAATCCATAAGTTGAAATTTGATTTTATTTATTTCAAAACCATTATCCATTTTCAATTTAAACAATGAATCCTTATTTATAATCACGGAATCAGTGTAGGCCAAAGCCATGGGGTAATTATTGGTTTTTGCATACAATTTGCTCAATGCCAAATATCCGTTGATCAGATTTTCGCGCCCAGTTGTCACCTCAATGGAGCGAAGACCGTAAGAGATGGCCAAAGGATAATTGCCCTCTTGTGTATATACCTCGGAAAGCAACATTTGCTGTAGCATCTGATCTTCCTTAAGATCCTGCTTTTCAATAAGAGGCTCTAAATCTATAAGAAGTGCTTTGGCTTTTTTAGTTTCCTTATTTAAAAGGTGCCATTCGGCCTTGGCAAGATTTACTCTTATAAGGTCATCGCTGTTTGAAAGCAACTGTTCTGCCGTCCCAACATACTCCCAAGCTCTTTCCAAGGCACCCATTTTATTGCTGACCAGGGCTATATTCAGGGCATAAATCCCCTGCTTCTCACCTGCATTAAGTTCCTCGGCTAGGGCGTATGCCTTTCTGAAATAGGCATAGGCATTTTCAAAATCTCTATCCTGAAAGTAAATAACCGCAATATTATTAATACTGGCCATCTGCGAGTTTTTATCTAGACTTATCTCCGCCAACCGATAAGCGTCCAGATAATATTTTAGTGCCTCATTGAAGTCGCCCAAACGGTAATAATTTGAGCCAATATTATTGGTCGCGGCATATTGCTCTTGAAACCAATCATTGGCCCTTGCTTCCTCCAGACTCATACTGAGAAGTTCTAAAGATTCCATGTAGGCCTGTTGGTTTAAAAGCGCTATTCCCTGTTCAATGTTTTCTTGGCATTGATTTCTACTTTGGGCGAAGCTGAAAGTGCTGAATTTTATTGCGGATAGAAGTATTAAAATTTTGAGGATTCTCATTGAGTTGCTTTTCTATAATCTATCTACCTGACTTCAAAGTGGTTGATGTAAGGAAGAGTTACTGGGGTAATATACTGAAAATAAAGTGGCTGATTGAGAAACACTACAATCTTCAAGCCACCATAATGTAAATGAAGTATTTTCTCGGAACCTGCCACGTTTCCCAGAAGTAAAAATCACCCATTTTGCCCCATCCCAGCATTGAATCTTCACTATTTATAATCCATCCCGCCACTATATCACAAACGAATCAAGTAAGTAAAATAAAATCGCTAAATTACAGACCAATACGAACATTATCGTAACCCTTTGCAGTCCTACAAAAAAACTTATTAGTTTAGCAAAAAAACCAATCAGATGATGAAAAATTTTCTTTTCCTTGTAGTATTCCTATTGAGCTCCATCACTCCGATCTTTTCCGGTTCTCCGTTGGAAACGCCCATTGCCAAGGTTCTCCCAGTATCCGAAACAGTTTACGTTACGAAAACGGGTTCCAAATACCACAAAAGTTCCTGCCGATATCTCAAAAAGAGCAAGATAAAGACTTCCAAGTCCGATGCTAAAAATTCGGGCTATTCCGCATGTAGTGTCTGCAAACCCTAGAATGTGGGGATGGTGATTATGAAAAAGAGAGTACGGGGGCGATCTTATCTAAGTAAACCGAGCAAAAGCATTCAAAATATTAATAGGGGTTTCCCAAACGTAAGGGCACTGTTGTCAGCGGGAATTACAAATGCAATGTCTTCGGCTTACAAGGGGGATTCCCAAATAATCACCAATCGCCAAGTTTCCGATCTATAAAGAATACAGAAAGAATATCATCAAATATCAATACTTTCGTGGCGGGTTAATTATTCACAAAACCATTTCCCATCAATCAATATGCAAGACATCATCGGCACTGCCCTATTGGATTATTATCACGGCAATTATTCCGAAGATATTATTACTGAAACCAATATTTCGGA
>CAYXDM010000090.1:5303-9684 GCA_964463595.1 uncultured Aequorivita sp.
CCCACCAGTGCCTGGATTCCCTGCACGGGATAGTTCAACCATTTTTCATAGTTATCGCTCAACAGATTATTGCCTTTTATAAAAGCTGAAAGCCGATCGGTGAACCGGTAGCCAAAATGCAAATTGGCATCCACATATCCGTCCAACGCAACTACTTCGGGAGTGAATAACCCAGGGCCGTACAAAAGATCTTTCCGCTCGCCCACAAAGAAAATTGAAGCTCCGCCATAGAGTTGTTCCGTTATATTGAAATTCGAAAATATCGAGGCTTTTAGATTTGGAAGATTCCACGCTTCACTCTCACCATCGGTATTGTAGTTAAAATAATCTGCATTGATACCCAAAGATAATTGATCGGAAACAGCAACTTGTAATTCCGCAAAGACCGATAGAGTATTCACGTCATCATAAACCACGGTAAACGAATTCCATTGCTCGTATCCTATTGAAGCTGCATCAATGAATTTTCTTTCATTGGCCCGGAACAATGCCCTATTGTCGTCCTTTCCATAAGCGGCCCTAAAATTATAGGCCACACTATTGGAGAGTTTCCCCTTTACCCCACCGAAACCTTCATAGATATTTTTGGTAGGTGCCACGAACAACGTAGGCGAAACAAAGGGATTTTCTTCCTTGAAACCATAATAGGTATTTTGCTGCAGCCCGCCTTCCACGCCGCCGTAAACAATCACTGTATCCTCCATCAATCTATAGGAAGCCCTCAATTTAGGATACAGCGAAAAATCGGTCTCGCTGTTTTCGGAATCCATCGACAAATACCCGGCAACTCCCATGGAAAGGCTCAAATCCTCATTCATATAAACAAGGGAAGGGATGGCGCCCACATTTAGAAAACTGTATTCTATTGCTGAAGTCTTAAAGAAATTGTTGTCAAAACTCCCTGTTAGATAATCAATATCGCCCTCGATCTTAATGTTCAGATTTTCGATAGGAAAGGAAAATTCAGGTTTCAGTTTCACGTTGAATTCCGAAGAAGAGAATGCATCCCCCAAATATCGGATATTCACCGCTCCCCTTTCAAAAAAAGAGTTGTCCAAAGCAATGCTTCCCCCTACGTAGCCACTAAAATAAGTTTGTTTTGGGTCAATTTCACTTACTTGTTCGGCAGGCACAAAGTTGTCCGGAAGGCCATACCAATTGTAGATCTGATGTTCTATACCCGCGTCCATTTTGTAGGTAGCATCCCGCTGCCTACTGGTATAATAGGCATCCAGACTGGTATTGAAATAGTTGTCGTCCAGTTCCACCCCTTTAATATCTCCCTGGGAGGAATTGTGCCGAAAGAAGAACCCGGCATTATCGGTACGGCTAACCTCAAAATTGCTGTACAGTTCACCCAATAGGGTTGTGTAATTTCCAAATCCCAAGGTGGCGTAATTATCATATAATTTTTCCTGCTCGGCCTTTTCAACGTTTGCCGCTTTTCCCTTGGCAGGCGTAAAAGTTGATGCCACTGGCACCGAAAAAATATTATACTCTACCTTCTTCTTTTGAACTTCAGAAGAATCCACCAAGCTGGGAGTTTCCTTGACCTTAAAGGCATCAGAGATTGTGGGGGTATAGGGTCTTACTATGTTCACCACTTCCGTACCGAGTTCTTTTTCTTGGGAAAAAGATGTGAAATGAAACAGCATCAGAACAGAAGTTGAAAATAAAACTTTTTGCTTTTTGAACATATTCATTAATGGGATTTGATTGTGTTTGTCTTTGCGGCCTCTGCGTCATTGCGGTGAGCTTTCTACCGCAAAGGCGCAGAGGACGCGGAGGTTTTGTTTTGATTAATTTCCGGTTTCTACTGATGAATTTGTTTTCGCTTCGGCGTTTTTGATTAGGGCGAGTTCGGCTTTTGCTTCTTCCACCACTTCGGGGAAATCCGTGAAATTATTGATTACGTTATCCAAAATATACGTGGCCTGATACGCATCTTTGAGAGCGTAAAAGTTCTTCGCCATTAACACCAGACCTTTGGCTCCAAACAATTTGTATCCAGAGTAATCTTTCGCCAATTTCTGGATGGAAGTATTGGAATCCGCAAATTTCCCCTCCTTGTTCTTGAAATAGGCATCGTAATAAAGTGCCTCGGCAGCGAGCCTTCCGGTCGCGGTTTTTTGCACCGCTTCATAAGCGGTTTTCGCTTTTGTTTCATCGCCGCTTTCCATTGCGGAACGCGCAATAATCACCTGCGCATCGCTTTTGATGGAATTATCGATCTTGGTGTTTTCAAGTACTTTTTCCGCATACGTGACGGCTTGGGAATACTGCTCCAATTCATAAGAAGCTTTCATTATATTGGACTGCGCAAAAATGATGTTCTGCGGAAAATCGGCTTCACTTTCAAGGCGCTTTAGATATTGCAGGGCATTGTGGTATTCCGATTTGCCCAAAAACAATTCCGAAATCCTGGCCAGGGCCTGTTCGGTAAATTCACTCCGTTCGCGTTCCACTACGTATTTAAAATGTACGATTCCTTTGTCCGCATTGTCATTTGTGAAAAATATCTGTCCCAAATAAAAATGAGCTTTCAGGGCATTTCTCCCATCGGGAAACCGCTCTAAATATTCCTCAAAACGCGTTCGCGCCTGGGATTGCCTGTTTTCCAAATACGGTTGTTCCGCCGCCAAATAGGTGGCATCATCCAGTTCGGCATCTCCCACTTCCACATAATTCAAGGTTTTTACCCAGTCCGCATATTCGTTCACCTTTCCTTCATCTATATAAATCAACTTTGCAGATGCTACTGCCTGCAAGGCCTCGGGGGTGGATGGATAATTTTTCGCCACACTTTTAAAAAGGGAAAGCGCTTCATTCGTTTTTTCCGTGTTGTTAAAAATCAATGCTTTTTTCAACAATGCTTTTGGAACAAAGCTACTGTTGGGCACATCGCGCACCAATTGGTCGTAGGCGGCAATGGCTTCTTTGTCCATGTTTTGGGCTACGTAGGTATTTCCCAGTTCGTACAAGGCATCATCGCGATAAATGGAGTTTGGATATTTTTTTGCAAAATTGAAAAGGCCTTCCAATTTAGCCTCGGTTCTGTCCACAAATCCATAACTGATTGCCTTTTGGAATTCGGCATAATCATTGGCGCCTCCCATTTCTATGGCGGAGTTGTAATTTTCCATCGCCGGCCAGTACTGACTGCTGACGAAATAACTGTCTCCCAATCTCATATAAGCATCCTTTTTGCGAACCTTATCGGCGGCAGATGAGCCTACAAAATTCTTGAAATTTGAAATCGCGCCGGAATAATTTTTTAACTTGAAGTGGGCATAGCCAATGTTGTATTCCAAATTCTGGAATTCCGAAGTTGTCGGCGCGGAAGGGAGTTTCTGAAATTGCTGGTATCCGTTCAATGCGCTTTGGTAATTCCCCATTTCGTAATTGGTTTCCGCCTTCCAATACGTTGCCCGTGCAGTAAGGTTTGGATTCTGGGGTTCCTTTAAACTTTTGTCCAGATAAGAAATTGCTTCGCTATAATTTCCGTCGTTAAACAGTTCGATACCATAGTAGAACGCCACTTTTTGATAGGCCGCCCGATCTTTGAAATCCGGGTTATTTTCCAGGAGGTCCATCGCTTCCCTATAATTTTTTGAAGTGATATAGCTGTCTATCAGCAACCCTTTCAATTGGTCGTTATTTGGGTTTTTTGGATATTTTGCAATGAAATCGAGCAAAACCTGGGGCGTACTTTTATAACTGTTGCCTATTTCATAACTCAATTTTGCGTAGTTAAAATAAGCGTCTTCCTGGATTTCGGCGTTGAAATCCATTTCGGAGGCATTCTTAAAGGCGTTTAGCGCTTCCGGTTTTTTATCGAGTTCCAGATAACTTTCGGCCAAATGATAGTAGGCGTTCTGGGCTACATCATTTTTTCCGTCGATTATTTTGTTGAACTCGCCGATGGCCTTTTCGTAATCGCCCTGTTTGTAATAGGCATATCCCAGTTGGTAATAATCGGTATTGTTCCATTTTCCGCGGGTGCCTTTGTATTCTTTCAGATACGGAACGGCTTCGGCATATTGGCCGAGGTTGAAATAGCTTTCGCCAATAATTTTTGAAAGCTGGCTTTTTTCCTGGGGGTTGGATTTGTTGTATTGCTCCTTCCCCATTTCAATGGCCTTTTGGAAATTTCCGGATTTGAAATTCATGTCGGCCTGATAATAGGAAAGGTCCCCAGAATAGCGCGCTTCATCTTTCACTTCCTCAAACAATTCGTTCGCTTCCTCATATTCATCGCCTTCATACGCTATAAAACCCAAGTAATACTTGGCCTGTGAACCGTATTCCGCAGAATTGGAAACGCTGTTGAAATAATTCTTCGCCTTGTCGAAATCCTTCGCCTTAAAATAAACATAGCCGT
>CAYXDM010000091.1:0-9536 GCA_964463595.1 uncultured Aequorivita sp.
CATTGTGGGCTTAACCACCATATCAACAACTGGGGCTCATGCCTAACATCCTGGCAGTAAATCTAAGTGTCATTCTTAGGACGCGTTGCACATATTGATTTTCACCAACGGGAATCAACCAAAAATTAACAAGCCCTAAACAACTTGCGCGCTCCGTTTTCGCTTGGTTTGAGTACCTTTGCAAACTATGTCGAAAAACGAGGATTTTATTGAGGTTTTGGGGGCGCGGGTTCATAATTTAAAGAACATCGATGTCCGCATTCCAAGAGACAAATTGGTAGTAATCACAGGCCTTTCCGGCAGCGGAAAGTCATCCCTGGCATTTGATACAATCTATGCCGAGGGCCAACGGCGATACATTGAGACCTTCTCTGCCTATGCCCGTCAATTTCTCGGAAGTCTGGAGCGCCCGGACGTGGATAAGATCGAGGGCCTCTCGCCCGTAATTGCCATTGAGCAGAAAACGACCAGCAAAAGTCCACGCTCCACGGTGGGAACCATTACCGAAATCTACGATTTCCTCCGGCTTCTGTATGCTAGGGCCAGCGACGCCTACAGTTACAACACGGGTGAGAGAATGGTCAGTTACAGCGACGATCAAATAAGGAAATTGATCCAGGAGGATTTTGCAGATAAAAAAGTAAGTATCCTTGCACCCGTCGTCCGTTCCCGAAAAGGGCACTATCGCGAATTATTTGAGCAAATAGCCAAACAAGGTTTTGTTAAAGTACGGGTAGATGGCGAAGTACGGGAGATAATTAAGGGGATGAAGGTGGATCGGTATAAGACCCACGATATCGAAATTGTGATCGACCGATTGAAAATTCCCTCCCACGTCTCAAATGATGAGGTTGGCGAGAATCTGGGGAAACGACTTTCGGAAAGCATCCGCACGGCCATGTATCACGGCGACGATGTTCTGCAAGTATTGGATAACGCCAGTGGGGACGCACGTTATTTCAGTCGTTCCCTTATGTGTCCCAGTTCCGGGATTTCCTACCCAAATCCCGAGCCCAATAATTTTTCCTTCAATTCCCCCAAGGGAATGTGCCCAAGATGCAAAGGTCTTGGAAAGCTATATGAAGTAAATCTTCAAAAATTGGTGCCCAATCCAAAGCTCTCCATAAAGCAAGGCGCCCTGGCACCACATGGCCCACAGAAAGGCAATTGGATTTTTAAGCAACTGGAACTTATAGCCGAACGGTACGATTTTAAACTGACCGATCCATTTGAAGGTATCCCGAAGGAAGCCAAGGAAGTTATTTTTTTTGGAGGAAACGAAAAGTTTGATATCACCTCCAAGACCTTGGGTATTACCCGAGGATATAAAATTGATTTTGAAGGGGTAGCTACCTTTATCCAGCACACGTTTGATGCCAACGAATCCAAAAGCCTAAAACGCTGGGCAAAGGAATATATGGATAAAATCCCTTGTCCCGAATGCGGGGGCACCAGGTTGAGAAAGGAATCCCTCTACTTCAAAGTGAACGATAAAAACATTGCCGAACTCGCTGGTATGGACATAGTGGAGTTGGCAGAATGGTTCCATAATCTCGATAAAAACCTGACGGGTTCGCAGTTGAAAATCGCAGCAGAGATCATAAAGGAAGTACGTGCCCGACTGCAATTTCTCATTGATGTAGGCCTCACTTATTTAGCGCTGGACCGGGGCTCTAAATCTCTTTCCGGGGGGGAAGCCCAACGAATTCGACTTGCCACCCAAATTGGCTCACAACTAGTTGGGGTTCTTTATATTCTTGATGAACCCAGTATTGGCTTGCATCAACGCGATAATGAACGTTTGATACATTCGCTGAAGAGTTTAAAGAATATCGGAAATTCCGTGCTTGTGGTGGAACATGATAAAGATATGATCGAGAGTGCAGATTACGTGATAGACATAGGCCCGGCCGCCGGAAGACACGGAGGTGAAATTGTTTCGTCCGGCACTCCACAGGAGATCGCGAGCCACCATACCCTAACCGCAGATTATCTGAACGGAAGAAAGACTATCGAGATCCCCGCAAAACAGCGTATGGGAAATGGGAAGTTTCTGACGCTAAATGGCGCCACGGGAAACAATTTAAAGAACCTCTCCACGGCCTTTCCCTTGGGAAAAATGATCGGCGTAACAGGAGTTTCCGGAAGTGGAAAATCCACGCTTATAAATGAAACTTTATATCCTATCCTAAACGCACATTTTTTCAACGGGGTCAAGAAACCTATGCCGTATAAATCCATTGACGGACTTGAGAATATCGATAAAGTGATTAACATTGACCAATCGCCGATTGGTCGTACGCCCCGGAGCAATCCGGCAACCTATACCGGAGTCTTTTCGGAGATCCGGAATCTCTTTGCCATGACTCCGGAATCTCTGATTCGGGGCTATAAACCGGGGCGTTTCAGTTTTAATGTGTCGGGCGGCAGATGTGAAACCTGTAAGGGCGCCGGCCTCCGGGTGATCGAGATGAATTTCTTGCCCGATGTGTATGTGGAATGTGAGACCTGCCAAGGGAAACGTTTTAACCGTGAAACCTTGGAGATCAGGTACAAGGGCAATTCCATTTACGATGTCCTGGCCATGACCATTAATGAAGCATCGGAATTCTTTGAAAACATCCCCAAGATATATCGGAAAATCAAGACCATCCAGGACGTGGGCTTGGGGTATATTACCCTTGGCCAACAATCCACCACCCTTTCGGGCGGAGAGGCACAACGGATCAAATTGGCCACCGAATTATCCAAACGCGACACGGGCAAGACCTTTTATATTCTGGATGAACCTACTACCGGCCTTCACTTTGAGGACATACGCGTATTGCTGCAGGTCCTGAACCAATTGGTGGACAAAGGGAATACCATTCTCATTATTGAACATAATATGGATGTGATAAAAACGATGGACCATATAATTGACATAGGTCCGGAAGGCGGAAGAAAAGGCGGGAAAGTGGTTGCCGTGGGCACCCCCCAAGAAATTGCCGCCCACAAAAAAAGCCATACCGCCCGGTTCCTTCGGAAAGAACTGGAAGCTAGTTAGATGCCCTTTTTTACCCCAATTTAACTATATTGCACATCTCTTTCTTTTAATTAATGTGATGAAGAATTTTAGAATCCCGATCATAAAATATTCAATTGAACTTTTAATAGTAGCATTTGGTGTTTTTCTTGGGATAATGATCAGTTCCTATCAAAATCAGAGAAAGACCGAGAAAAACATTGAAAAGTCAATTGGGTTCATCAAGCAGGAGCTAAAATCGAATTCCCAAAAACTGGATGAAGCCATTGCCTACCACCACCAACTTAAATCTTCCTATGACAGCATTAGAAAGCAACTTCCCGCAGAACTGGCAATGGAAACGTATTATACCCAAACGATTTTTCGCCACAACAAAATCCCCAATTGGAGGGGTTTGGGGCTGAAACGAATGGACAATATCGCATTTGAAAGCGCAAAGATCAGTGGGGTTTTCCAGGAAATGGAAATAGAGGAAGTACGGGCCATTTCATTGGCTTACAGCTATTTTGATTCCTACAACAATTTTTCTGAAAACCTTTTGGAGAAATTGTTGTCCATAGATTCCAACTCAAAGGTCGCAGACGTTGTAATGATTTTTGAGGTACTAGGAGGCGATGTAACACTTACGGAGGAGAACCTTAAGATGGAAACGGACAAAATATATTCCGAACTGGAAAAAAGACAATATTTACAAAATTTAGAATAAGAATTACACAATAATGAGAAACGAATTATTACCAAAAAATTGGAATGCAGTAAAAAACAATGATTCTTGGGCCATATTTAAAATAATGGGCGAATTTGTCAATGGGTATGAAAAGATGAGCCGTATTGGTCCCTGTGTATCAATTTTTGGTTCGGCACGCACCAAACCGGATCACAAATACTACAAATTGGCCGAAAGCATTGCAAAGAAGATTACTGAAAACGGCTACGGTGTTATCACCGGCGGTGGGCCAGGGATCATGGAAGCTGGAAATAAAGGGGCCCATCTCGCTGGAGGTACTTCTGTGGGATTGAACATCGCCCTGCCTTTCGAACAACACGACAATCCTTATATCGACAGCGACAAGAACATTAATTTTGATTACTTTTTTGTTCGCAAGGTAATGTTCGTCAAGTATGCGCAGGGCTTTGTGGTAATGCCCGGAGGTTTTGGGACCCTGGACGAATTTTTTGAGGCCCTGACCCTCATACAGACCCATAAAATCGAGAAATTCCCCATCATCCTAGTGGGCACCGAATTCTGGAAAGGTCTTTTGGAATGGATAAAAACCGTACTTTTAAATGCAAATAACAATGTAAATGCGGAAGATCTGGACCTGGTGCACTTAGTGGATACGGAAGATGAGGTCCTGGAAATCCTGAACGACTTCTACAATGAATACAATTTAAGTCCGAATTTTTAAATTTTGGAGGGTGGATATTTCCAAAAAGTTAATCCTACTGTGGTTGGTATTTTTTACCTTGGGTCTCAGCGCCCAAGGTACCCTAAAGACCATGGTTTACAACATACTGGAATTCCCTTCTGCCTACCCTTATAACAGAACACAGATCCTCCGCGATATCCTCAATGAATACGAACCGGATATTTTTATGGTCTGTGAGCTTGAAAGCGCATACGGTGCCGATCTAATCCTCGATATTTCCCTGAACAGTACCGGCCAAAAGTATAATATGGCGCCTTTCGAGCCTAGCCAATCTGGAGATCCCGACCATCAACAACTGGTCTTTTATCACAAGGATAAATTTTCTCTCGAAAGTTCGCACGTTATTCCCACCTCCGTTAGGGATATCAATCATTACCAGTTAAAATTGGATACCGAAGATCAAGAATTGGATCCGGTGCTGCTGCATATCTTCCTCGCCCATTTTAAATCCAGTGAAGGACCGGCAAACCGGCAACTCCGTCTGGAAATGGCGCAGCAATTTACCGACAGACTTGAAACCTTGGACCCCAATTCCTACGTTATTTTGGCGGGCGATCTAAATCTTTACTCACACACCGAGCCTGCCTACCAGAAATTACTGGATCCTTTAAACAACATCCTAATGGTGGATCCAGTGGACCGTCCCGGTAGTTGGCACAACAATGCTGAATTTCAGGATTTACATTCACAAAGTACACGGATATCTTCAGGTCCCTTTGGAGCGGGGGCCGGCGGCGGTCTGGACGATAGATTCGACTTCATTTTGATCTCGGAAAATATGTTGACCGACCCCAAACTCAAATATATTCCCGGATCCTATAAATCCTTTGGAAACAATGGCAACTGCTACGACAACAACATAAACAGCCCCGATTGTGATGGAGATTTTGGCCAGACCCTACGGGACAATCTCTATAACATGAGCGACCATTTACCCATCGTTATGGATGTGGAGACCAATAAGGAAATTTTGTTATCGGGTCATGATTTTACAATGGAAATCCCGATCCAATTGGAGGCTACCATTGTCGGTAACAATCTAAATATCCAGCTAGGGACAAATGTTCCGAAAGAGATTTGTTTTGAAATATTTGACTCAACCGGAAAAAGACTTCTATTATATACTTCCGAAAACCAAAAAAATATTTCCCTGGACGTCAGCCCCCTGGCCATCGGTCTTTATTATCTGAAATCGAATCTCCCCAATTCGCCCACCTTCAAATTTCTTAAGAATTCTTGATAATCAGATATTTCCTCCTTGTATTTTTTTCTTGTTTGGCCGTCCAAATTTCGGCACAGCATACCATTTCCATCGAGGCCACTTTGGATACCTCGTTAAAAACCATTTCCATAAAGCAGGAGATTACCTATCAAAACAATTCAAAAGATACCTTGAACGAAATCTATCTCTTCGACTGGGCCAATAGTTTTTCATCCAAAACAACACCACTCGCCAAGCGATTTGCGGAGAACTATGAAAGTGCATTCCACTTTGAAAAGGACAGCGACCGCGGAAGGACGGACATCCAAAGCGTTTATAACGGTGCTACTACCCTTTCATGGCGACGAGGGGAAGATGTGGATATCCTTAAAATAACCCCCCACTCTCCTATTTTGCCAAGCACCAGCTATTCCTTTAATTTGGAATATATGGTGAAAGTACCGAATGACAGATTCACCCGTTTTGGCGTTAGCCCGGATGATGATTACAGGTTGCGCTATTGGTATATTTCGCCGGCGGTATATGATGGGGAATGGCAGGTGTACAGCAACAAGAATACCGATGACCTGTATCTGACACCTTCAACATTTTCGGTCATTTTCCATTACCCCAGTCTCTATAGTCTGAATTCAGACCTCGATCTCGTTTCTGAATCCATTTTGCCGGGAGGGAAAAATACAAAAACCACGAAACTCATGGGTGAAAATCGCATGGCTGTCGAGGTCTATATCGAAAAGGATCCGAAATTCCAGACCTCGCAGGTGGGCAGCTTGAGGGTGGTTTCCAACTTACAAAATCCGCGTGTAAATCCGTTGGTAAAGTCGCTGATAACCGACCGGGCAGTGCATTTTTTGGAGTCCCGGCTGGGCGCCTACCCCTTTGAAAAGATACTTGTAAGCGAAACGGATTATAAGAACAATCCTGTGTATGGATTAAATCAATTACCCAGTTTTATAAGTCCGTTTCCGAATGGTTTTGAGCTGGAAATGGAAGAATTCAAGACCCTGTCCCGTGAATATATCAACAATACCATTGTGCTAAACCCGCGAAAGGATTATTGGCTGCAGGATGCCCTTCAGGTTTATTTGATGATGGATTACGTAAACACCCATTATCCAAAGATGAGGATTATTGGGGATTTGAGCAAATGGTGGATCATAAGATGGGCACATATTTCGGATATCGAGTTTAATGATCAATATCCCATTCTATACCAAAATATGGCGCGAAACAATATCCATCAGGCCCTTACCGTGGAAAAGGATTCGTTGCTAAAGTTCAATAAGAATATTGCCAATGGATATTATGGCGGCAGTGGCCTAAAATATCTGAACGATTATTTGGGGGATGGCGTGCTGGAAAAAAGTATTAAGGAATTTTACTCCCAGTACAAATTGAAACCTGTAAAGTCTGAGGTATTCGAAACGATCCTCTCTAAGCACACCACCCTCCCCGTAAATTGGTTTTTTGAGGACTTTGTCGATTCAAGGAGCACTATCGATTTCAAAATAAAAAGAGTCGAGAAGCTGGAGGATTCGCTTAAAGTTTTTATCAAGAATAAGAGAGATACCCAACTTCCTGTTTCAGTATATGGCCTGAACAAGAAGGAAATTGTGTATAAAACCTGGACCCCGCCCATAGATAGCTTAATTTCCATAACCATCCCTTCGGAAAATATCCGGAAACTGGTCCTCAATTATCAAGGAGAAATCCCCGAATATAACCGACGCAATAATACCGAAAACCTGCGCGGTATTTTGAACAAACCCCTACAATTCCGACTGCTGCGCGATGTGGAAGACCCAAATTATACACAGGTCTTCTTTATGCCCATTTTTGGATACAATCTTTATGACGGAATTTCAGTCGGTGTCCGGTTAAACAACAAAACCCTTCTGCCAAAAGCTTTCAATTACAGCCTTGCCCCCGAATTTGCCTCCCGTTCCCGGACCTTGGTGGGCAGTGCTTCCCTCCGCTACACCCAGGATATGGACCGGGGCAATCTATACGCCACCAGATATGGACTTGCGGGGAGTTATCATTCCTACGACCGGGGATTGTTTTATAGACGCTTTTCACCTTATATCACCCTCTCATTCCGAAACCCGGATTTAAGGAGCAACAAAAGACAGCATATTACTTTAAGGACCGTAAACGTGCACCGCGATGAAAACGTTAACGACCCTCAACAAGATCCAAATTATGATGTTTTCAACATACAATACACCTATTCGAACCCAAACCTGATAAATTATTTTCGAGGCTCCCTGGATTATCAAATCTCATCAAAGTTCAGTAAACTAGCCGTAGAGCTGGAATACAGAAAGCTGTTCTTAAACAATAGGCAACTCAATTTACGCTTTTTCGGGGGACTTTTTCTGTTTAACAACAGCCGGGAGGATGAGAATTTTTTCAGTTTTGCCTTGGATCGGGCGGTGGATTATATGTTCGATTACAATTATTATGGTAGAAGCGAAAGTTCAGGACTTTTTAGCCAACAGTTAATTATCGCCGAAGGAGGGTTCAAATCGAATCTGGAACCCGCCTATGCCAATAGCTGGATAACCACCCTCAACGCCAATACCAATATTTGGAAATGGATCTATGCCTATGGGGATGTAGGCCTGGTGCACAACCATAACCATGGAGTTAGGGCCATATTTGATAGCGGCATCCGATTAAGTCTTGTCGCAGATTATTTTGAACTCTATTTCCCCATATACTCCAGTTTAGGCTTTGAGCCAAACCTGCCGAACTACGACCAAAAAATAAGATTTATCATAACCTTGAGCCCAAAAACCTTGATGAAATTATTTACCCGCAAATGGTATTAAATTAATCCAACCCCACTGCTGTGTTCCTATTGCAATTTTGGTTCTTGAAACCCTATTTTATTGGCTTAATGGGCAGTTTCTCTAATTCCTGGAGGCCGCACCTACCCTCGTTAACCGGTAATATTTTAAATCCCGGACCAAATGTTTGTTTAAAACCGGTTACAGCTTATTTCTTAAAGACTTCTTTTACTGAAAACAGCTTTGCCGAACCAGCTCAATTTAGCTATTTTTGTAAAATTCTAAACCGAAATAAAATGCAGACAGATCCAGAAACCAACACCAATGATGAAATTTCCTTTGACGATTTTAAAGAATCCGTACTCGATGATTACAAAATAGCCGTAACCAGCCGGGAATGCAGTCTATTGGGGCGCCGTGAAGTCTTGACCGGAAAGGCGAAGTTTGGGATTTTTGGTGATGGGAAGGAAGTACCACAATTGGCATGGGCCAAGGCATTCCGAAACGGGGATTGGCGAAGTGGTTATTATCGGGACCAAACCTTTATGATGGCCATAGGCAAACTTACCATCGAACAATTTTTTGCCGGCCTATATGCACATACGGACATGCATGCAGATCCTATGAGCTCGGGAAGACAAATGGGAGGACACTTTTCGACCCATAGCCTGAACGAGGATGGCAGCTGGAAAAATTTGACAGCACAAAAAAATAGCAGCTCCGATATTTCCCCCACAGCGGGCCAGATGCCCCGTCTATTGGGGTTGGCCCAGGCTTCAAAAATATTCAGGAACGTAAAGGACATTGAGGACAGAACCAATTTCTCGATAAACGGCAACGAGGTCGCCTGGGGAACAATCGGCAATGCCAGTACCAGTGAAGGTCTTTTTTGGGAAACCATTAATGCCGCAGGAGTTCTCCAAGTACCGATGGTTACCAGTATTTGGGACGACGAATACGGGATTTCGGTACATGCAAAATATCAGACCACAAAGGAAAACATCTCTGAAATTCTGAAGGGCTTTAAGCGAAATGGGGAGGAAAAGGGCTTTGAAATAATCCGTGTA
>CAYXDM010000092.1:0-9416 GCA_964463595.1 uncultured Aequorivita sp.
GTGCCCAGCGCGACGGTAGTGCCACTACTATTCCTCCGGAATATTTTTCCGAGGACTAAATGTTGTTGGTGGTTTTCGGTTTATCCCAGACCTCACAGATATTGAAAATCTGGTGATTCCATCTAGTTTACTTGCGGAAACCTCTGTTGCGGCGTAATGATCCGTTTTTTTCAATTTTTGAAATCTGGTCTATGGTTCACTGAATAATGACCGAAGGAAAGCCCATGGCCTCCTCCCCTCATAATCATTCAGAAAGAGTATTTTTGCCGTCCTTAATAAGTTCAAAATGATAGCACGGACCTTCCAAAATTTCACCCAAAACCCAAAGAACGACATTCTTTCGGGACTCACTGTGGCACTGGCATTGGTACCGGAGGCGGTGGCTTTTGCTTTTGTTGCCGGCATAGACCCGCTGGTTGGATTGTACGGGGCGTTTATAATGGGAATAGTGACCTCCCTGTTTGGGGGAAGACCTGGAATGATCTCGGGAGCAACAGGAGCGATGGCCGTAGTGATGGTCCATTTGATCCAAAAAGGGAATGAAGTTGGACTAACCTTGGAGGACCCGGTAGAGTACCTCGGGTTGCAATGGTTATTTATAACCCTGTTAGTGGTGGGTGCCATACAAATTATGGCAGGTGTTCTTAAATTGGGAAAATTCGTTAGGCTTATCCCCCACCCGGTGATGATGGGATTTGTAAATGGATTGGCCATCGTAATTTTTCTTTCACAATTAGGTCTTTTCAAAGAAAGTAAGGGAACAGTCCCCCAATGGCTTACAGGATTGGATCTATGGATCATGTTGGCACTTGTGGGACTAACGATGGCGATCATGTTCGGGCTTCCGAAACTTACCAAAAAACTGCCCGCAGCCTTGATAGCCATTGTTATTGTTGCGTGTATTACCATTTTTGGAAACTTGGATGTCAGTACCGTTGGCTCCTTTATCCGCGATGGCGGAGGAAGCGGTCTAAAAGGTTCGCTCCCGGTGTTCCAGACCCAACTTTTTGGTTTTTTGGATACATTGGCCGGTCATTGGGAATTAATTATATCCACTGCTTTTTTACTTGCCTCCGTAGGGTTAATCGAATCATTGATGACTTTAAATTTGATAGATGAAATGACAGAAACCCGCGGAAGTGGCAACCGTGAATGTGTTGCCCAAGGAAGTGCAAACATATTGAACGGCTTTTTTGGCGGCATGGGCGGTTGTGCAATGATCGGGCAATCAATTATCAACATTAGCTCGGGCGGGCGCGGAAGGCTTTCAGGGGTTACGGCTGCCATCGCGCTACTGTGTTTCGTCCTGTTTGGAGCTCCGTTAATTGAACAAATCCCCATTGCCGCACTAGTTGGGGTAATGTTTATGGTAGTAATCGGAACCTTTGCCTGGAGCAGTTTCAGGATTTTGCACAAAATTCCCTTGGCAGATGCCATCGTTTTGATAACGGTTTCGGTTGTTACCGTTTGGCAGGATCTGGCTATTGCCGTTTTCGTGGGGGTCATTATGAGTGCGTTGGTTTTTGCCTGGAAAAGTGCCATCCGCATTAGGGCACGAAAGAGAATAAAAGAAGATGGAACCAAGGTTTACGAAATTTGGGGACCATTGTTTTTTGGTTCTACTACAGCATTTAACAACAAATTTGACGTATCGACCGATCCTGAATTTGTTGAAATTGACTTTATAGAATCGAGAATTTCCGATCATTCGGGCGTAGTGGCCGTTCGGAATATAGCCAATAAATACCTCGACAGTGGCAAGCAGATCAAACTCACCCACCTAAGTCCTGATTGTAAGACGCTCCTTTTAAAATGGAATCCGGAATTTGAGACAATAATCGAAGATTCAGTAGAGGACCCCAGGTACCATGTGGTTACTGATACGCTGGATGCCGAGGTCTAGCCCATTATTTTTCTTTGGAAAAATAGAAATGCAACGTCTTCATTTCACCTTCCAGAGGGCCCTCAATCCACGCATGAAGTGAGTCCGGAACCGGATTTGTATAGACGATACGTTGCGGAAAATCGTGGTCCTTGTTTTCAAAAACAAATGCCCCATCTTCAGAGGAGACCAGGCCAAATGTAATGGGGTTTTTATTTGAAGCCTCACTTACAGTCAAAAACAAATTTCCTCGCCTTTGTTGAAGGGCCATTGTTTCGGCAAATACGGTATCCTGGTTTACTGTAGTAAAACTGAAAGCCCGGAAAGTGCTGTCGTTCTCTCTTTTCCACGATTCCTGGGAAAACTCCGGGGTGAAATCATTGACCCAAGTGCCAAGGAGCCATTGCATCCGTTCCATTTTCGAGAAATTGCCGGTTGCGGTTTCTATCTCCGTATTTTCGGTTTCGGAAGAATTCTTACAGGAAATCAGAAGAAATGGGAACAATAAACAAAATAGGTGCCTTTTCATAAAATTCAATTTAGTAATTGTGAAGGTATTAAAATAAGCTGAAGATTTAACAACAGTACCTTGATAAAAGATGATTGTCAAAATTATGGAGCGACATTGGGTTGTTTCCTCCTTTCTGTGGCGTATACAAAATCGTCCATTTTTTTTATTGAGAATGGATGCAAATAATTCTATCTTTATCAGAACTATTCAACAATATCCTTGATTATCCATGGGTTCCCAACCAAAATCTATCGCGCTCTCCCTCAAGGAATACGGTCGCGGCCTTACGGGCGGTCTTCTGTTTAGTCTGCCCATGCTCTATACCATGGAATTGTGGTGGACGGGCTTTACTGCCGGCCCCATTCCTCTTCTTGCGTATTTTATCGTCGGGATTTTCATATTGATGGTCTATAACCATTATGTGGGCATCAGCAGCGACCATTCGCTGTGGGAAGGGATGCTGGAATCCTTTGAGGAAATGGGGATGGGCCTTCTGCTTTCTGCGTTCATACTCTGGCTTGCCCATCGGATAACCCCCGATATGTCCTGGGATGAGATCAGCGGAAAGATTATCGTCGAGGCCGTTACGGTGGCAATTGGAATTTCCGTGGGAAAATCGCAGTTGGGAAATAATGGGAATGATGATGAAGATGAAGAAGATGATGAAGCCGAAGAGGACAACGGCGAATTGATACATAGTGATGGCCACCCGAATATTCTGAGGACCCTGAACATTTCCTTATGTGGAGCGATTCTGATAGCCTCCAATATTGCACCCACTGAAGAGGTTGTTGTTATCGCACTGGAGGCCCCAGTATTCAAATTGTTGTCCATTGCCCTGCTCTCCATAGGGATTGGTGGGGCGGTGTTGTATTACATCAACTTCAAAGGTTCAAAAAAATTGGTGGCCAAACCCGCCAATACGTGGGATATCATTTCAGGAACAGCTGTTATGTACGCGGTTTCCTTGATGGCCTCGGCATTTATGCTCTGGTTTTTTGGACGTTTTGAGGATGTTTCACTTTACGCAGTCGTGACCCAAACGGTTGTACTCAGTTTCCCTGGGGCTTTGGGGGCATCGGCAGGAAGGCTACTTATTCAATAACAAACTATGGTGACTGATAAAAAAGATAACTCGAGAAATTGGCTGGAGCACGTGGTTACGGGTGTTGCCGCACTCCTGGTCCTGTGTACATTGGGATTTTTAATATTCAAATCCATTTCGCAGGAACAAACCCCGCCAGATATCCAAGTATTTATAGGTGATGTTGTTCCGAAAGACCAAGGGTATGCAGTGCCTGTCAAGGTTAAGAACAAGGGAACCCAAACGGCGAAGGATATCACCATAGAAATTGTTTCCGGGGAAGGTGAAAGCGAAGAAAAAGGGGAGATAAGCTTTCAGTATCTCCCAGGGAAATCATCTGTCAGGGGTTGGGTGATTTTTTCAAATAAACCTAATGGTTCGTCCATGACAACCCATGTCTTAGGATATGCCACGCCCTAATTAAATCTTCCCTACTTGATCCTAAGTCCATTTTCCACTTTATCATCTGGCATTATCAGGGTGACATTTTTGCCATCTACAGCACCCAGGACAAGACATTCGCTCATCATGTTGGCTATTTGTTTTTTGGGAAAATTAACGACGGCAACGATTTGCTTCCCTACCAATTCCTCCTTTGAATAAAGGGAGGTTATCTGGGCAGATGTTTTTCGGACCCCCAATTCAGCTCCAAAATCGATCAAAAGTTGAAAGGAGGGATTTCGGGCTTCGGGAAAATCAATGGCTTCAAGGATGGTTCCAACGCGCATATCAACCTTTTCAAATTCTTCCCAGGAAAGCTTATTCATCGTGGCGAATGGTTAGTTTCTTTATCATTTCAGGGGAAATATCACCTTGGTCCGCACCGTAAACATCTACCAACAATCCCTTTCTCCCGTCATTGGTTTCAATTAGATAAAGGATAGTGTTATCTCCAGGATTGGTCATTCCCTCAAAACGAAAAAATTGGATTACCTCAAGCTCGCCTGCATTCCATTGTCTTTTTAGGGATCGGGATTCAATGCCTTCGGCAACAAGGTTGAAATCTTCGGTGAAACCTTTTTTTTGCAGATCCTCAATGGCCTCTGAAAGCGTGGTATATGAATTTTGCATGCTGTAAAGATTAAATTTTAAAATTAATACCGTTGGATTTCAATAGCAACATTTTATAAATTCTTTAGTATCCCTTGTCAATGGGATATGGTCCTTAGCCCATCTTGAATCCATAGTTCATAATTGCCACTCCCAATCCTCAAAACTCAATAAAAACCGTAACTTTAATGCTTGTAAACACAAAGAAAAAGAATAGAAAAATATGGCCAGAACCGAATCAAATATGTTGCCTTTAGGTACTATTGCCCCCGATTTCACTTTGTTGGACTCGATAAGTTTAAACACCATTTCCCTGAAGGACGTCCGGGGGAAGAAAGGGACCGTGGTTATGTTTCTCTGCAACCACTGCCCTTACGTAAAACACGTAAATTCAGAGATCGTGCGCATCAGCAATGATTATCGCGTTACCGGTTTTGGGTTTGTGGCCATAAGCAGTAACGACGTGGAAAAATATCCAGAGGATTCCCCAATCGAAATGTGGCGAACTTCCCAGCGGGTGGGATATCCCTTTCCATATTTATACGATAAGACGCAGGAAGTGGCAAAGGCTTATGACGCCGCCTGTACTCCTGATTTTTACCTTTTTGATGCCCAGATGAAACTGGTCTATCGCGGCCAACTGGACAATTCGCGGCCCGGCAATGGCATCCCGGTAAACGGCCGCGATCTTCGGGAAGCCCTGGACAATATCTTGAACAACAATCCACAGCGAAAAGATCAAAAACCCAGTATGGGGTGTAATATTAAGTGGAAGGAATCCACCTCTACACAGGGTTGATTTTAACACGGCGGTTCTTTAGGTATCCATAGTTTTTCATCGCAAAGACCCCAGAAGTTTATCATGCAACCAGGTTTTTATCTGTGCAAAATTCCCAAGTTATTACCACAAAAAACAATCCCCAAAAAGAACCATCGTTCCGTTCGGGGATTCAAACTACAGTCGATTTCTGTTGTCCATTATCCAATCCTAGTAAGGATCCGGAATTATTTCATCCCCATCAATTCCACGTCAAAAATAAGGGTAGCGTTGGAAGGAATTACTCCCGCTGCGCCCCGCTCACCGTAAGCGAGATGTGAGGGTATTACAAAGCGCGCCTTATCTCCCACTTGCAACAATTGGATGCCCTCGTCCCAACCTTCGATAACATGACCGGCACCCAAGGGAAACTCAATGGGTTGTTTTCGTTTATAGGATGAGTCGAATTCAGTTCCGTTCGTCAACATTCCTTTGTAATGGACGGAAACGGTTTTTCCTTTTTCAGCTTTTTGCCCCTGGCCTTTATGGATTATCTTATAGAGCAGCCCGCTGTCAGTCCTTTCAAAGCCTTCGGATATCTTCCTTATCTCGTCTTCCTGTTGTTTTTTGATATTGGCCAATCGCTGTTCCCTTTCACCGGTAAACCTTCTGAAGGCTTCCACGGCATTCCATTTCTCGGCCTCCTCGCCTACCCGTATGATTTCCACCTTTTTCATGGTATCTCCTTGTGCGACTGCATCGACCACGTCCTGGCCTTGCACAACCTTTCCAAAAACGGTGTGCTTATTATCCAACCATGGAGTGGCTACATGGGTAATAAAAAACTGACTGCCATTACTGGCAGGTCCAGAATTTGCCATAGAAAGCACCCCCGGACTGTCGTGTTTAAGATCCGGATGAAACTCATCCTCAAAATCATAGCCTGGCCCGCCGGAGCCTGTGCCCTTTGGATCGCCCCCCTGGATCATAAAATCCGGAATCACCCGATGGAATTTTAACCCATCGTAATAAGGTGTACCTTGTGGTTTGGCCTTGTTTTCCAAATTTCCTTCGGCAAGGGCCACAAAATTCCCCACGGTGCCTGGGGTTTGCTGGTAGGTCAATTTTATAAGGATCTCACCTTTTTCGGTGGTTATTTTTGCGTAAATACCGTCTTGCATCGCTTAGATTTTAAAATGAAGTGCAAAGTTACTTAATTCCCAATAGAGATATCCCAAAACCAAGCCTTCAATTCGAGGGGGTAGATTGTAACAAAACAAGGTTACCGTCGTCTTACCATAACAACCAAAAATTAACCGTGTGTCCCACATACTTACCCTTTCCAATCTCACCAAAAAATTTGGATCGCTCCTGGCCGTTGACAATCTGTCGTTTACCATTGAAAAAGGAAATGTCTATGGCATCCTAGGACCCAATGGTAGTGGCAAAAGCACCACTTTGGGGATAGTGCTGAATGTGGTAAACAGGACCTCTGGCGACTTCCAATGGTTTGACGGCAATACCTCAACCCACGAAGCACTTAAAAAGGTGGGGGCCATCATAGAGCATCCCAATTTTTACCCGTATATGACGGCGGTGCAAAACCTTCAACTTGTCTGCAAAATAAAAGAAGTTTCCGAAGAGAAGATCTCCGAAAAGCTGGAGATCGTGGGACTTTTGGAAAGGAAAAACAGCAAGTTCAGCACCTTTTCCTTGGGCATGAAACAGCGATTGGCAATTGCATCGGCCCTGTTGAACGACCCAGATATCCTGATTCTGGATGAACCTACCAATGGCCTGGATCCACAGGGAATCCATCAAATCCGCGAAATCATAAAGAGAATTGCCTCAGAGGGAACCACCATCCTTCTTGCCTCCCATTTATTGGACGAAGTTGAAAAAGTCTGTTCGCACGTTGTTATACTTCGGAAAGGGGTAAGTCTCTATTCCGGATTGGTCGATGGGATGAAGGCCAGCAACGGTTTTCTCACCCTTCGGAGCGATGACATGGAACTGCTACAAAACGCATTGAAACAAAATCCTGCTTTCGGCACCATCAAACGGGAAGGGGAATTTTTGGTAGCCTACCTCAATGAGCCGATGGATGCATCCGAAATCAATGATTACCTTTTCAAAAACGGAATTGTGCTCTCCCATCTCGTAAAGCGCAAGGAAAGCCTCGAAGAACAGTTCCTGGAACTCACCAAACAAAAATAAGCCGATGTTGCGATTGTTAAAAATAGAACTCCATAAACTTCGGTATAACCGCGCCGCAAAGGTAATTTCGATAATTTATTTTGTACTTATTGGCTTTATTGCGCTTATAGCATCTATTGAGTTCAACTTTGCCGGGGTCCATTTCAGGGTGGCTGACCAGGGAATATTCAACTTCCCCTATATCTGGCATTTCAATAGCTACATAGCGGCCATCCTAAAACTGTTTTTGGCAATAGTCATCGTATCCATGGTAAGCAATGAATACAGCTACAGAACTTTAAAACAGAACCTGATAGATGGACTTAGCAAAAAGGAATTTGTGCTGTCAAAATTTCTTACCGTACTGCTCTTTGCCTTTGTCTCCACGCTGTTCATCTTTGTTGTGTCGCTTATCCTGGGTCTTGTATTCTCAGATTACAATGAAGTAGGGATCATTTTTAGTGGGCTTCAGTATATTGGGGCCTACTTTTTAAAACTTGTGGCATTTTTCTCATTATGTCTATTTTTGGGAATTCTGGTCAAGCGTTCTGCCTTTGCCCTGGGATTCCTTTTCGTTTTACAGATCATCGAATGGCTGGTGTATGGGCTTATTAAATGGCAGCTTTTCCGGGATACGGAAATTGCCGACGTCGTTGCAAGGTTTTTCCCACTGAATTCGATGGCAAATCTGATCAAGGAACCTTTCAGCAGATTGGGCGTAATCCAATCGGCCGCCACCCAGTTGGGAGAGGATTTCACTAAGACCTACGAGGTGGGCTACCTGAACGTCCTGATCGTTTCGCTCTGGACAGTGCTTTTTGTTTATTGGACTTACGCTATTCTGAGGAAGAGGGATCTTTAAGGCGACAGGTGCGGTGCTGGAATATTATAATATCCCAGGTCTATACCACATGGTAAATTAGAATTCGGAATTTAGAATTCAGAATTCAGAATTCATAACTCAGAATTCATAATTCATAACTCATAACTCCTAACTCATAACTCCTAACTCATAACTCATAACTCATAATTCATAATTCATAATTCATAATTCATAATTCATAACTCATAATTCTAAGGAATTTCGATAACGAGTTCTTCCACCCCACGGCGAACTTTTTTTAAACTGCTGAAAAAATCCGATTCGTCGCGGTACCCCACGGGCAGGACGATCACCGATTCCAGTCCCCGGGCGTCCAACCCGAGCAGTTTATCATAATTTTCTGGGTCAAAACCCTCCATGGGGCAAGAGTCGATTTTTTCCATGGCGCAGACCGTCAGAAGGGCACCTAGGGTAAGGTAGAGTTGGTTTACCATCCATTCGCGGATTTCCTTGGATTCCTTTTCGGAGAAAGTACGCACGAGATCCTCCTCATAAGGTTCGAGGATTTCCCGTGGGGTGTTCCGGGTTCCCTCCACTCTCTTAAAATGGTCTATGATAAATCCGGCGTCAATTTCTGTTTCCACACATAAAACCAGCACGTGGGAGGCATCGCGAACTTGAAGTTGATTGAAAGTAAAAGGCACCAATTTCTCCTTTAGTTCCTGGTTTGAAACCACCACCAATTTTAAAGGCTGCAACCCGAATGAGGTGGCGGTAAGGTTAAAGGTTTGCTTCAGCACATCCAGTTTCTGGGCGGAGAGCTTTTTGGTAGGATCAAATCGTTTGGTGGCATAGCGCCACTCCAATTTTTCTATTGTATGGGAAACCATTGTGAATAAAATAAATCGATTGTTGCAAAAGTAAGGATAATATGTTTTGGCAGCCCCGGGAAAGGCGAGCGGAAAGATTTTTATAAAATTTCAGAAAAGATTCCTGCAATTGAAAAACCTTTATATATTTGCAATCTCTTAGAGAAAACCTCTAAATTCGCACGTCACTGGAGAAATGGCAGAGTGGTCGATTGCGGCAGTCTTGAAAACTGTTGAGGGTAAC
>CAYXDM010000093.1:0-9341 GCA_964463595.1 uncultured Aequorivita sp.
CTATCTGATCATACAGCCCTCCAAAGGCCATTTTATCAAGGGTCAGGGTAACAAAATTCAAAAGCGACGGGTCTTTTTGGCTGACTGCCTGTCTGAGAAGGAATTCCAACTTGTTCGGCATCATAAATTTCGGGGCGCCCTTGGACCCGCCAAATGCGTGATCAAAACTGCGCGACATTTTTTTCACGACCGAATCGGTAGGATACTTTTTTAGATCCACGTCATCGCTATTTAAATGGATCAGATCCATGCTTTTTATTCCTTCTTTCAATCTATTGGAATAGGCAATCAATTTTTCGGGTTCTTCCCGGTAGATTTCCTGGATGCGTTCCAAGGAATTGATCCAGTCGTTTTTCTTGAAATATGTTCCTCCCCAAACTGGGCTCCCATCGGGAAGGGTAATTACATTTAGGGGCCAGCCCGCACTTCCTGTCATTAACTGCACGGCGTTTATATAGATTTGATCCACATCCGGCCGTTCTTCCCGATCCACCTTCACCGATATAAAATGTTTGTTCATTACCGCAGCCACCGTAGAGTCTTCAAAACTTTCGTGTTCCATTACATGGCACCAATGACACGCGGCATAACCTATGCTTATTACAATAAGCTTTTTCTCTTTCTGCGCCTGTTCCAACGCTTTTTTGCCATAGGGTTTCCAATGGACCGGATTATGTGCATGCTGCAACAAATACGGACTTGATTCGTGGATTAAATCATTTGTGGTTTGAGGTGTTTCCAAGGGTTGTTCTTTAGGAGAATTACAGCCGAGAATCAATATAAGAACAAGGAGTGTCGGCAGCGTTCGCATCATAGAGATTAAAAAAACGAAAATACGCCTTCGATTTTTCAAAAGCGTATTATTTGGAGGGGGCGTTATTTTTATCGTACTTCAAATGAGATTTTTACGGTAACCCTAAAATGGGTGATGGCATCGCCATCCACAACGCAACTTTGTTCCTTGATGTATACGGAACGAATGTTTTTCACAGTCTTTGATGCCTCCTTTACTGCCTGTCTTGTAGCATCTTCCCAACTATTCTCTGAGCTTGCCAAGATCTCAATTACTTTTAAAACTGCCATGATTTCGGATTTTTGGATTATTATTGAATTTAGGAATTCCCAAATTACAATTATTAAAAGCTAATTGTTTGAAAGTTAAGTTAAAATCCGATTGGCACTGGGAAATGGGGTTTGGGCCTATCCGTTGATGGCTTCCACACTTTTTACCTCTCCGGGTAACATTTGTTTCAATATGGTTTCTATGCCATTTTTCAATGTTACCGTAGAGGAAGGGCAGCCGCTACAGGCCCCTTTTAGAATGACCTTTACTGTTTTGGTGCCTTCTTCAAAGGAGTGGAGAACGATTTGGCCGCCATCGTTGGCCACGGCAGGTTCTACATATTCCTCCAGGATGGAAATGATCTCCCTTTCAATCTTCGTTCTGGTTTTTTTGGCGGTGTCCAAGGCAGAGAAGGAATCGCCGCTTCCATTGCTGTTGAGGTCTTCATTGATAATGGGCTTGTCCTGTATAAAAAAGTTCCGCAGAAATTCACGGATTTCCATGGCAATTTCATCCCATTCAACCACGTCAAATTTCATTACGGACACATGGTTGTTATTTATAAAAACCTCCTTTACAAATGGAAAATTAAATAAGGCCATTGCCAAGGGCGATTGTACGGCTTCGTAACTGTCTTTGTATTCATAGGCCTTTGGTACCAAGGTCTTGTTGGCGACAAATTTCATTACCGACGGATTGGGAGTGCTCTCGGCGTAAACGGTTGTCGGTAATTTTTTGGTGGTGGGGGCGTCCACAATGGCAGGTCTTCCGGAGTTGAGGTATTCAGAAATGGATTCCGCCACTTCCTGTTGCACATCTTGCCAGGCCACGATGTCGTATTTTTCTATGGCAATAAAGTTCTGGGAGATATAGACCGTCTTCACAAAAGGCAGATAAAAAAGTTCCTGTGCCAAAGGACTCGATTTCGCCTCGTCTATGTTTTTGAATTCATGGCTCGAAGAGCTGGTCAGAAAAGAGTCGGCATTGAACTTTATAATATTTGGATTGGAAGTAGGGGAAATTTCTATGTTAAATTGAACCACAGGACCGTTTTTTTCACAAAAATATAAAAAGAAAAACAATCTATTCAATATATTTGGCACGGAAACGTTCAAAGTAGCTGAAAGGGTGAAGTCGCTCGGTTTTATGCCCAACTAATTTCGGGCCTGGAAGCAGTTTGAAGATTAATGATGCCGGGATTAACCAATCAAAAACAAAATATATATATTTGAACTCTTTTGGAATCTTGTAATGGAAACGGGTTCCCTGAAATGGATAGATGGAATGTTTTTCCAATTCGGTTTCCGGGATTAAAAGGAGGCAAAAAATGATATCGTTAAGCCCGCCATACCAAGGAGCGTTACCCTAAATTGATAATAAGAAATTATGACTATTAAGCAAATTTCCCTGATTGTACTTTTTTTATCTTCGGTATATGGGTTTTCCCAGGATGGAATTCCAGTATATTCTGATTATTTTGCTGACAATCTGTATTTGCTGCATCCTTCCATGGCTGGTGCGGCTACCCATAACCAAATTCGATTGACGGCAAGACAGCAGTGGTTCGATCAAAAGGATGCTCCCAATTTGCAGACCCTTAGTTTCAATGCGCGTCTGGGAGAACGCTCTGGAGTGGGTGCGATCGTGTATAACGACAAAAACGGCTATCATTCGCAAACGGGTGGCTATCTAACCTATGCGCACCATATTATGTTCTCGAGGAGTGAGGCAGACCTCAATCAGTTGTCCTTTGGATTAAGTGTGGGGCTTACCCAATCCCGACTAGATGAGACCAATTTTGATCTGGCCGATTTCGACCCCGTAATTGCGGGCATTATGCAAAGTACTTCCTATTTTAATGTCGATGCGGGGATGTCCTATAACTTTTTGGACTTCTCCAGCCACTTTACGGTAAAGAATATAATCTTCCAAAATAGATCTTTGTATACCCAAGACTACGAACCCAACAACCAACGTAAATATTTATTTTCGGCTGCCTATGCTATCGGGGAGTATGGGTCTACTTGGAGTTATGAGCCTTCTGTGCTGTTTCAATGGGCCGAACGGACGGGAGAAAGCGCAATAGATATAAATTTTAAGGCTTATAGAGAAATGGATTTTGGTAAGCTCTGGGGTGGGTTATCCTATAGAAGAACACTGGATGGTGCCGAATACAAAGACGGTTCACAAGTTAAGGCCCAAAAACTGCAATATTTTACTCCTGTATTGGGGATCAACTTCAACAACTTCCTGTTTGCCTATACCTATTCCTATCAGGCCGGAAACATCCGATTGGAAAGCGGGGGGTTCCATCAAATTACCTTGGGGTATAACTTTTTGGGAGGTAGATCGGAGCCTTATGATTGTAAATGTCCTGCCATCAACTAATTTGACCAAAAAAATTTTTCGGCCGAAAAGGAAATTCGAATTCCGACTTAGATGAAAATGCCCCTGAAGGGATCGGTTGATGTTCTCCCTCAACATCTTTCGGTGTTTAATTTCATCGTTAACATTTTCCTGCTTTCCTGAAGAAATTTCAAAAAATGGGGTCTGTGATCTGGCGAATGTGTAAATGAATGCCAATGAATATATTTGTAATCCAAAATTTTTGAAAATGATTATCAGGCCCGTTAAGGATAAGATTCCCAAGATACCCAAGGATTGTTTTATAGCTGAGAATGCCACGATCGTTGGGGATGTGGTAATGGGAAATGAATGCAGTATCTGGTTCAACGCCGTTGTTCGAGGAGATGTGAATTTCATTAAAATTGGGAACAAGGTGAATATCCAGGATGGAGCTATTATCCACGCCACCTACAAGACCTCCCCAACCACCATAGGCAATAATGTTTCCATCGGCCACAATGCTATTGTTCACGGCTGCACCGTTCAGGATAATGTACTGATTGGAATGGGAAGTATTGTGATGGATGATTGTGTTGTGGAAAGCAATTCCATAATAGCCGCTGGTGCCGTGGTAACAAAGAATACCCGGGTAGAGGGTGGAAGTATATACGCTGGTATCCCGGCTAGGAAGATCAAGGATATAAGTCCTGAGCTTTCAAAGGGCGAGATTGAGAGAATTGCCAATAATTATGTTTTGTACTCCAGTTGGTATAAATGAATGGTCTGCAATTAGAACAGAATAGATTTTCTCTTTTAAAAGACCAAATGCTCCACCGAAATCTTTTTTTCAAATCGCCGTAATAGAAATTGAAGGGTTTTTGGATCTGAATTGGTAAAAAACCGCAACAAAGGGGCTGGATTCCCAGTCCGTAAGAGATTGAAATTTTCTAGAACGGTTTTAGTCTGTTTAGCCACGGCCTCACCGGAATCGATGATTTCTATATGCTTTGGAAGTATTTTCTTAAGTGCGGGTATTATATACGGATAGTGGCTGCAGCCCAGGACCACATAGTCCACATTGGCCTCCATTAGGGGGCGGGTGTGCCTTATCAAAAGTTCCATTAACTCGGGACCGTCCAGATTGCCGGCTTCAATCAAGGGAACAAGCCCCTCCCCAATTATTTCCACAACACTTATATCCTTTGTGAACTCCTTGTTGGTCTGGCTGAAAAGCGCACTGCTGAGGGTTCCTTTTGTCGCCAAAATGCCGATGCTCTTCGATTTGGTTTTCATTGCCGCAGGTTTTAGCGCCGGCTCTATACCTATAATGGGAATTGGATATTTGGCCCGAAGAACTTGGATTGCATTTGTGGTTGCCGTGTTGCAGGCCACAACTATGATCTTACATTGAAATTCCAGAAGCTTGTCAACGTTTTTTAGGCTAAGGACCGTGATCTCTTCTGCCGATTTATTTCCGTACGGGGCGTTTATGCTATCGGCCAAATAGATTGTATTTTCTAGTGGTAATAGATTGTGGATTTCCTTCCAAATAGAGGTACCGCCCACCCCTGAGTCGAAAATACCGATGGCATTGTTTTCTTGCATAGGGTTAAATGTAGCAAATAGATGGAAAAATGAAAAAAAATAACCCGCCATTCGGCGGGTATTTGATATTATTGTTGATGAAAAAGTACGATTAGAAACCTAATTCCTTTTTCACGTCAGCCATAAGGTCCTTTCCGTCAGCCAGAATGATACCACTTCCCGTTGTTGAATCCAGGATATATTGATACCCCTGGGCACGACCCACCTTTTGGATTGTGGTTTGGGCTTTTTCCAGGATAGGCTTAAATACGTCCGATCTTTTCTTTTCCAAATCCTGAAGAGCCTGTTGTCTGTATGCCTGTACATTTTCCTGCATCCCTTGGATTTCCATCACCCTTTTTTGGTTTTCCTCATCGGTTTTTGATTCCGCCTCACTGTCATATAGCCTAGCTTTAGCCTCCAACTCCTTTACCATTGCCTTAATTTCGGTGTCGTATGTTTTTTGGACTTTTTCAATTGAGGTTTGGGCAGCTTTAAATTCCGGCATTGCCTCTATCAACTCCTGTGCGTTGATATGGGCAATCTTTGCCTGGGCATTCATAAAGCTTGTTGCTCCTACAAAAATCGCCATTGCAACCAGTATTGTTCTCATTTTTTTCATTGTTTGCGTATTTAATTTTTAAGTGTTATTAAAATTTAATCTAGGTTTGGAAAATTTTCTTTTAGTAAAAAGGATCGCAGAAACCAATTTTTGATCTTTAAGGTTCTAATCGCTTTTGCGGGCATTTAATATAGAATCCCTTCTGCGCTCCCGCTCCTCCATCATTTGTTGTCTGCGCTCCTCAAATTCCTGTTTTTTGGCTGACCGTATGGAATCCCTTTCCCGTTGGCGCCGGGCCATCATTTCTTCCCGCTCGGCTTTCCTGTCCTCTATCATCTGTTCCCGCTCTGTTCGTATTTCCTCTATGGCCTGTTCGCGCTCTGCCTGTTTTTCGGCCATTGCCTGTTCACGCTCTGCCTGCTTTTCCGCCATTGCTGCTTCCCGTTCCTCCCTTTTCTTCTGCATTTCCTGTTCGTGTTCAGACAGTATCCCTTCCTTTTCGGCCGAGAGCCGCTCCCGCTGTTCTATTTCACGTTTTTCCCTTTTGGATTCGGCTTGGATCCGTCTTCCTGCCCGCTCTATACTTCTTAGCACTTCATCACTGATATCGTTCCGTTTGGCGGCAAACAGCATGACCACATCCGCAGATTTGTCAAAGATAAAATCGTATTTCTTATTTTCAGCGATTTCCTGGACTATGTTAAAAACTTGATCCTGAATTGGCTGTACCAATTGTCTTCTTTGAATCATCAAATCTCCATTGGGGCCAAATCGGGCTTGTTGGTAAGTCAGGATCTCATCCTCCTTTATCTTAATATCTTCCTCACGTTCCTCGATCAGCTCTGGAGTTAGCAGCACTCTTTCATTTGCAAGGTTCAGCTTCATCTGGTCAACTTCCTTTTGGCTTTTTTCAAGATCCTGTTTCCAACGCTGGACTTTTCCTTCAAGTTGAACGGAAGCTTCGCGATATTCCGGAACGCTTTCAAGAATATACTCCATGTCAATATACCCTATGCGTACCCCACGCTGTGCCGTAGCCACCAAGCTGATGCTCAAGAGGGCAAGGGCTAAAAGGATTGTTTCTCTGGTCTTCATATTAGTTGGTTGTTGTTTAGAAAAAATCGTGCCAAGTTTAAAACTGCTGTCCAATAATAAAGTGGGTCTGCCATCCATTCGGTTCAGTATCACCCAGAATAGGATCGAAACCATAACCGAAATCAATTCCCAAAAGTCCAAAAGCGGGCATAAAGATACGTAAACCAAGGCCAGCCGAACGACTTAATTCAAATGGATTGTATTCCTTAAAACCATCATAGGCGGCACCACCTTCGGCAAAACCGAGAACATAAATGGACGCCATCTGTGCCAAAGTTACGGGATATCTTACTTCTAACGAAAATTTATTGTAAATCGTATTTCCGTCATTTCCACTTAGGGACTGATTGGGATAACCTCTGAGCTGAATTACCTCACGACCATCCAGACTATAAGCTCCCAGTCCATCTCCACCCAAAAAGAAACGTTCAAAAGGGGGTGCTCCCCGGTCGTTATTATAAGATCCCAAAAAGCCCAACTCCGTATTGGTACGCAACACCAATTTACCAATTAAACGGGTGTACCAGCTTCCTTTGAATTTTACTTTGTAATACTCCAGCCACTTAAAGCGCTCCTGGTCAATTTGGGACCTTCGGATCCTGGCATCTTCCAACTGACTGCTGTTTGAATTTGGATCTCTAAGAATATCCTCCTGAAGTGCACGTTCGTCGTTCAAGGCCCTGTAATCGATATTGTTGAAGGCAGAAAACGGGGGTGTAAGTTTGGCCGAAATACTGAAATCTGATCCCGCCATTGGGTATATGGGGTTTACGGTGGTGTTATTCCTACTAATTCCAATGGTGTATGCCAGGTTATTTGAATAGCCATCGCCGAAGGTAAATAGACCGGTGCTGTAGTTGTTCAGGTTGTAATGTTGAAAACTGATGGCATTGGACCACACAAAGTAATCATCGGGCCATTTCACCTTTTTTGCCAGACCCAAGGAGCCTCCGGTAATTGTAAAGCTCTTGTCTCTGTTGGCACGCCTTTGATTATAGTCGTATAGATATTGAATGGTGTGTGAAAAGGAAGATGAAAACTGGATTGGTTTCTTTCCGCCCAACCACGGTTCTGTCAATGAAAGGCTGTAAGTCTGGTAATATGAACTGGCTTGGGCCCGTAGGGATAGTTTTTGGCCATCACCCATTGGCAGCGGTCTATAGGATTCTAAATTGAAGATGTTCCTGAGAGAGAAGTTATTAAAGGACAAGCCCAGTGTTCCCACAAAGCCGCCGCCGCCATAACCTCCCTGGAGTTCTATCTGGCTGGATCCCTTTTCGACCACCGAATATTCGAGATCTACCAGACCTCTTATCTCATCGACCTTTTTAAAGTTCGGACTTAGCTGTTCGGGATCAAAGAATTGCAATTGCCCCAGTTCCCGTATGGTCCGGATTACATCGCGCTTACTGTATTTTTGGCCTGGTCTGGTTCGAAGTTCCCGATAAATTACGTGGTCGTTGGTACGGTCGTTGCCCACTACTGTTACATGGTCAAAATAGAATAGATTTCGTTCCATGATCCGTATTTCAAAATCGATGGTATCATTGCGAACGGCTACCTCTACAGGGTTTATGCGCACGGCAAGATATCCGTTGTTTTGGTAGAGATTTGTAAGATCTTCCGCATCGGGTTTGGAATCGTCCATAATGCGCTCCTGGAGCATCACTCCATTGTAAACATCTCCTTTTTTAATACCTAGTAACTGGCGTAATTGGTTGTCAGTGAATACTGTGTTTCCAATAAACCTGATATCCCCAAAATAGTATTTATCCCCTTCCTGGAGGTTGATATTGATGGCCACATTTTTTTTGTCCAGGACAATCAGTGAATCATCTATAATCCGGGCATCACGATAGCCATTGGACTTGTATTTTTTTAGGATTGCCTCCTTGTCTTCCGCAAAACCTTCCGCGGTATATTTGGACCGTTTCCAGAACCTTACGGGATTCTTGCGTTTGGTTTTTTTCATAGCCCGGCGCAATTTTCCGTCGGCAAAATGTTCGTTTCCTATAAATTCGATATTTTTCACCTTGACCCTTCGGCCTCTGTCAACGGTAATGGTCATATTTTGAGCTACCTCGGCCCCTGTTGAATCCACAATGGGTTGGGTGGCAATATCGACCTCCGTATTGAGGAATCCTTCCTTCTGATATTTTTTGGTAATATAATTTTCTGTAGTGTTGAGCAGGTTGTTGGTGATCTTCACCCCTGGCTTTAAGTTATTATCCTTGATGATCTCCTTCTTTTTGCCTTTTCTGACTCCCTTTCCCTCAATGGTAACCTCGAAAAGTTTCGGAAGTTCTACAATGTAAAGTTCAAGATCCACTGAATCATCGTCGCGCTGGGTTACATAGAAAGCAATATCACTGAAGAGATTCTGTTCCCATAGTTTTTTGGTTACCTGGCTCAGTTTTTCTCCTGGAATGTATATTTGGTCTCCTTTTTTAAGACCGGTAAAGGCGATGACGGTTTGCTCGTTGAAGCTTTGGGCTCCCGTAACGACGATGGAGTTTATGGTATATTTTCGGCCGCTGTCCAGTTCCTTTTGTTGTGCCTGAAGCGTGCAAAGGGAAAATATTGTAAACAAAAAGATACAACAGGATGTTTTGAAGGTATGCAATAGGAAACTATTTGTTAAGTTGTTCACTGGTTTTTCCAAATCTTCTTTCTCTATTTTGATAATTTAAT
>CAYXDM010000094.1:0-9330 GCA_964463595.1 uncultured Aequorivita sp.
CCTTATGGCCATTGCGGGATATGACCCCATTGCGGCTGCTGAATTGTGGGAGCGGATGCAGGCTAAACAACAAGGTGCCCCACCAGAGTTTTTAAGTACACACCCTGCCAGTGGCACCCGTATCCAGAATATACGGAATTGGGCCCCGGCAGCAAAGGCGGAGGGCCGTAAATACGGCACCACTACCTTTAAAAGGTAGAATAACAGTTGTTGACCATTCGATTTCGAGCTCGATTTCGATCTCGAGGTTCTGATCAGATAAAAAACGTCCTATGTCCTACGTCTTTTAGTCTTAAGTCCTATTTAAAAAAGTTATGAAATCCCCTATTGAGCGGGATTTTTTATTAGATTAGCATCCCCAATATTGACAACTTAATGCAGAAATTACCCAAAGGAAGCAAGAAACTATTATTTGCATGGGCATTTTATGATTGGGCAAATTCCGTTTATAGCCTGGTAATAACCTCGGCGATCTTTCCCATATATTATCAGGGACTCTTCAGGGCCGCGGGAGTGGAATCGGTGGTTGTCTTCGGAGGCTATATCCGTAGCACTCCGTTGATAAGTTACACCACGGCAGCGGCATTCTTATTGGTTGCCCTTATTTCGCCCTTGCTTTCCGGAATAGCGGATTATGTGGGCAACAAGAAGAATTTCATGAAATTCTTCTGTTACCTGGGTGCGCTTTCCTGTATATGTCTTTATTTTTTCAGTATTGAGAACATTCTAATCAGCCTGATGTTTTATTTCTTTGGCCTGATAGGTTTTTGGGGCAGTCTCGTTTTCTACAATTCCTATTTGCCCGATGTGGCATTTCCTGAGCAACAGGATAAAATCAGCGCTCGCGGATATTCCCTGGGGTATATTGGCAGCGTTCTTTTGCTCCTATTCAATCTGGCCACCGTAATGAAACCGGAATGGTTCGGGTTTGGGGAAGGGGAGCAGGGCAGTATGACGGCGATGAAATGGTCCTTTGTTACCGTGGGTATCTGGTGGGTCCTCTTTAGCCAATTCACCTTCTACTTCCTTCCAAAAGGAAACAGGAGCAACCGCAAAGTGACTTCAAAAATTCTGCTCAATGGATTTCACGAATTGAAGGGAGTATATAGGTCCCTTTCCAATAACCTCCAGTTAAAAAGTTATCTGACCGCATTTTTTGTCTATAGCATGGCGGTGCAGACCGTACTTTTGGTCGCAACCTATTTCGGGGAACAGGAAATAGGGTGGGGCGGCAGCGATGAAAAAACCATAGGATTGATCTCCAGTATATTGATTATCCAATTGGTGGCCGTGGCCGGGGCGGAATTGACATCGCAGGCATCCAAAAAATTCGGCAATATTCCGGTCCTGGTGGCCATAAACGCAATATGGGTGGCCATCTGTATCACCGCCTATTTCATCGTTTCCCCTCTCCAGTTTTATATTACCGCCGGGGTTGTAGGATTGGTTATGGGGGGGATTCAATCCCTTTCCCGTTCCACGTATTCCAAATTCCTGCCCCAGACAAAGGATACAACTTCCTATTTCAGTTTTTATGATGTGGCCGAAAAAATAGGGATTGTAATTGGAATGCTGCTCTACGGGTTTATCGACCAGATTACCGGCAGTATGCGAAACTCGATTTTGTTTCTTGTTTTGTTCTTTTTGACCGGCCTATTTTTGCTATTAAGAGTTCCAAAAAAATAAAACCAGTTAGACAATTTTTGTTTAAGTTTGCGTTTATTACCTATCAAAAATACTTATTGATGAAGAAAATATATCTTTTAAAAGGGGTGCTGTTAATGTTTATGGCATACGCATTCATGGCCTGTGAAAATGAACCGTTAACGGGACATTTCCCTGATGGACCGGGTCAAGGTGGAGCGGGGCAGGGACAATTTAGAGCTTCCGTTGCAGGCCAGGAGTTTATTGCCGACCTTACCAGCGCCACACTTTCTGAGTCCAATACCTTGGAAATCTCCGGATTGAAGGCCTTTGGTGAGAAAATCACCCTTTCTGTGGAAAACGCAGAGGTAGGAACATTCAGCCTGGATTGGGATGGAATGGGATCAAATTTTGGAAAATACAACGATAGAACCCCAGGTTCCTTACCTTATATGTCCTTGGGCGGAGGAGGTGGATCTGGAGAATTGATAATTACCGAATTGGATTCGGTAGCCAATAAAGTTTCGGGTACCTTCAGATTTACCGGCATCAGGATCAAAATGGATGATACCGGAAATCCTATCCTCGACGGCAACGGAATGCCAGTAATCGAGCAAATGCAAATTACCGAAGGAGTATTTAATTCCATAGCCTACGAACTGGGGGAAGGAGATGGTAGTGGTGATGGAGATGGTGACAACCCTCCGCCGAACGAGTTTTTCGCCCGAGTGGACGGTGTCGATTTTATACCTGATTCCCTTTGGGTTTCAGAGCCTATCAATGCAGATGTCCCCATGCTTAAAATTGAAGCAATGGCTGCCACCCACGAATTGATTCGGATCGATATTCCCAAATCTCTTGGGGTGGGTACATTTGATATGGTAAATCTTTCCGATGGCACAAAATTGATCGGCGTATATAAGGACAATAGGGGTGGAGCGAATCTGACCTCCAATCCCGGCACCATAACTATATCGGAATTTGATTTGGTAACTGGGGTCCTAAAGGCCACATTCCAGTTTGATGCAAACGATCCTTTGGGTGAGGATCCCGCGGAAGTGAGGGTCCGACGTGGAGAAATGACCATCTATTTTGAAGGTGTTCCCGGTGCGAGCAACAGTTTTGCTGCCCTTGTTGATGACGTTTCCTACACTCCGGAAACTGTCCAAATCGAAAGATCCGTAGTAAATCAATACCCGAGGGTAACCTTGATTACCCAGTATGAAGACCAGCGCATGGAGCTCAGTTTTCCCGCTACCATTACCGTTGGGATCTTTGAAATGGAAATGGAAGTTGTCGATGGAAATGAAGTAGTGGGCACCTATTACCCGGTAGATGGGGTTTCGATTCCCTATTTTTCGGAATCGGGCAGTATTGAAATTACCAGTTACGATTATGTGACAGGAATCGTAGAGGGAACTTTTAGTTTTACGGCCGTAGACGCTTCCGGGATGGAACCGACAGTTTACGAGATCACCGAAGGGGAATTTTTGGCCATACTGCCATAAGTTTCCTCAAAATGATTAAGAACCGGCTTCGCAAATGTCAAAGCCGGTTTTTTTATGGATTCCTTTTCAATATCCCTCACCGCACCCCACAACCCATAACTCATAAGTGGCATAACTCTTGAAATATATTATATACGAAAGACCAAACAACTACATTCCTAGGTGCTTTCGCCAATAATAGAAAATAAAATAATCCTAAAATAATTGTGTTGTGCATTATCGCGACACAATGTCTTAAAAACACTTATGGCTCAATCTAAATTAACATTGCTGGACAAATTGTCATTTCAGGATTTGGAAGGTGACGCCGAGTTTATCCCACTTATGTCCTCCGAAGACGAGGATGCCATGCACAAGGAAGACCTGCCCGAAACACTGCCTATTCTACCCTTGAGGAATACGGTCCTTTTTCCGGGAGTTGTTATTCCCATTACGGCAGGTAGGGACAAGTCCATCAAACTTATCAATGAAACCAATAAAGGGAATAAAATAATCGGAGTGGTTTCCCAAAAGGACGAATTTGAGGAAGAACCTGACATTGATGACATCAATACTATCGGTACCGTGGCGCAGATCCTGCGGGTGCTCAAAATGCCCGATGGCAATACCACCGTTATAATCCAGGGAAAAAAACGTTTTGAGGTGGCCCAGGTTATCGAAACCCAGCCCTATATGACGGCCACTATCCGGGAAGTTGGCGAGGCGCGACCTGAAAAGGAGAATGCCGAGTTTCGGGCAATAATTGAATCGATCAAGGAAATGGCCCTTCAGATAATCAGGGACAGCCCTAACTTGCCTTCAGAAGCTGCATTTGCAATAAAGAACATTGAAAGCTCGAGTTTCCTTATCAATTTTGTTTCCTCCAATCTCAACATCGCGGTAGAGGAAAAGCAGAAGTTGCTGGAAATAAACAACTTGAAGGATCGTGCCCTGGAAACCCTTCGCTATATGAATATTGAGATACAAAAACTCTCCTTGAGAAACGATATCCAATCCAAAGTTCAGAGCGACATCAACCAGCAACAGCGGGAATATTTCCTACAGCAACAAATGAGGACCATCCAGGAGGAGCTGGGAGGTTCTTCTACGGAAGAGGAAATTGAAGAGATGCGGTTGCGGGCAGATAAAAAGAAATGGAGCAAGGAGGTCCGGAAGCATTTTGACAAGGAATTGACAAAGATGCAGCGAATGAATCCACAAGTGGCGGAATACAGTATCCAGCGAAATTATTTGGACCTCCTTCTGGATCTTCCCTGGGCAAAATACAGCAAGGACAAATTTGATCTGAAGCGAGCGAGAAAGGTTTTGGATCGGGATCATTATGGACTGGAGGATGTGAAAAAACGAATCATCGAGTATTTGGCCGTTCTGAAATTAAGAAATGATATGAAATCGCCCATCCTTTGCCTTTACGGACCTCCCGGGGTAGGAAAGACGTCCCTGGGCAAATCGGTTGCGGAGGCCTTGGGCAGAAAATATGTGAGAATGTCCCTGGGCGGACTTAGGGATGAAGCCGAGATCAGGGGACATAGAAAAACCTATATCGGCGCCATGCCCGGAAGGATTATACAAAGCATAAAAAAAGCAGGTACAAGTAACCCTGTTTTTGTTCTGGATGAAATTGATAAGATCTCTGCCAGCAATCAGGGCGATCCGTCCTCTGCTATGCTCGAGGTGTTGGATCCGGAACAGAACAATTCCTTCTATGACAATTTCCTGGAACTGGGCTACGATCTTTCAAAAGTGATGTTCATTGCTACCTCCAACAGTCTGAGCACCATTCAGCCCGCCCTTAGGGATAGGATGGAGATCATCAATGTAACCGGTTATACGGTAGAGGAAAAAGTAGAAATAGCCAAGCGCCATCTGTTGCCAAAACAATTGAAGGAGCACGGAATGGACAAGGACGCCATAAAGATCCCGAAAAAGCAGATGGAAAAAATTGTGGAAGGCTACACCCGTGAAAGCGGGGTGCGTTCCCTGGAAAAACAAATTGCAAAAATGGTCCGCTATGCCGCAATGAAAATTGCCATGGAGGAACCCTATGAAAAGAAAATCACCAACGAAATTATTCTGGAGGTTCTTGGTTCTCCAAAGATGGAACGGGACAAATATGAAAACAACGATGTTGCGGGTGTTGTCACCGGATTGGCCTGGACCAGTGTGGGAGGGGATATCTTATTTATCGAATCCACCATTTCAAAGGGTAAGGGGAATCTAACCCTAACCGGAAATTTAGGTAAGGTGATGAAGGAATCTGCCACCATAGCGTTGGAGTACATAAAATCCAATGCGGAACTCTTGGGCATATCTCCGGATATTTTCGGGAAATACAATATTCACGTCCACGTTCCGGAAGGTGCAACTCCCAAGGATGGTCCCAGTGCTGGTATCACTATGCTGACTTCCCTGGTGTCGTTATTCACCCAGCGGAAGGTGAAAAAGAGCCTTGCAATGACGGGCGAAATAACGCTAAGGGGAAAAGTACTTCCGGTGGGCGGAATAAAGGAAAAAATATTGGCCGCCAAGCGGGCCCATATCAAGGAAGTATTGCTCTGTGAGGACAACAGACGGGACGTGAAAGAGATTAAGCCAGAATATCTTGAAGGGCTTACCTTCCACTATGTGAAGGACATGAGCGATGTCCTCAAAACTGCACTTACCCAGGAAAAGGTGAAAAATGCCAAGGAGCTCTAATCAATGGATAGAGGACCAAGTGGATGGGAAATAGGAGGGATACTCTTTATTTCCCATCCCTTTTTCATTTTGCCTAAAATGAGGATTCAATAAGAATAAATTATACTTACTTTCGTTTTAGATTTCAGTTACGGTAACCTACTTACATGGCCAATAGGGTTTTTATCATACTTTTTATCTTCTCAGCTTCAGTTACCGCACAAGTTGGCGGCAGGTCAACCTATCAATTTTTAAATTTGGTCAACAATCCAAGAATGGCGGCCCTGGGCGGGAAAGTTGTTACCAATTATGACTATGACCCCATCCAGGCCATTTGGAATCCCGCGAGCATAAATCCGCAGATGGATAACCAGCTATCGATGAACTACACCAATTACATCGGTGATGTAAATTATGGCACCGCGGCCTATGCCTATCTCTGGGATCGGAGGACACAGGTTATCCATGCGGGAGTAACCTATGTTAACTACGGAAAGTTTGACGGCTATGACGAACATGGCAATCCTACCAATAGTTTTAGTGGCGGTGAGGTAGCCTTGTCTTTTGGACACGCCAGGAACATCGCCTTTACGAATTTTCACGTTGGGGTAAACCTGAAATTGATTTCTTCAAAACTCGAACAGTATTCCTCGATTGGCGGAGCTTTGGACATTGGTGTAATGTACGTTTACGAAGATTGGGACTTACATATTACAGGGGTGGCCCGAAACCTAGGGACACAATTTACACCCTACCACGAACAATATGAGCCCTTGCCGTTTGAACTGTTGTTTGGAATATCCCAAACCCTGGAAAATATCCCCATCCGTTGGCACCTTACCCTGGAGAACATGCAGGTTTGGAATGTGGCATTTTCCAACCCCGCACGAGAGCAGACCGATCTGGAAGGGAACGTAACCAGGGAAAAAATAAATTTTATGAGCAACGTCTTTCGCCATACTATTGTGGGAATTGAACTATTCCCCGAAAGCGGGTTCAACCTGCGTTTAGGCTACAATTTCCGAAGGGGGGAAGAGCTCCGCATCCTGGAAAAACGAGCTCTTGCCGGTCTTAGCGGAGGTTTCTCCATAAAGCTGAACAAGTTGCGGCTCAGTTATTCCTATGCCAAATACAGCACTGCGGCCAGCTCCAGTTTTTTTGGGCTAAACATTGACCTTCAGTAATAATTGACGCATCTTTGTGTAAATGGAAATTTTCCACAATTTATTTTTATGGGAAAAATAACGATAGCCATAGACGGCTATTCATCTACCGGAAAAAGTACCGTTGCCAGACAGGTGGCAGATCATTTGGGATATGTATATATAGATAGTGGTGCTATGTACCGGGCAGTTACACTCTATGCCATGGAACAAGGTCTGATTTCCGCGGAAAAATTAGATTTTGAAAACCTGGTCAAATCCCTCTCCAACATTCACCTGAGATTTGAGAAAAGGAATGAATGGAAAAAGGCCCATATTTTCCTGAACGGCCGAGATGTGGAGAACGAAATCAGAAAATTGGGAGTCTCCGAATTCGTCAGTCCTATTGCGGCCATTCCGGAGGTTAGGAGCAAATTGGTGGCGCAGCAGCAGGAAATGGGCCGCAATAAGGCCGTAGTAATGGATGGCCGGGATATTGGCACAGTGGTCTTTCCCGATGCGGAATTAAAGATTTTTATGAACGCTTCGGCCCGGGAGCGCGCCCATAGAAGATATAAAGAATTGATTGAGGGCGGTGATCCAATCGATTTTGAAGATGTTTTAAGAAATCTGGAGCACAGGGACCTGGTAGATTCCACCCGCGAGGATTCCCCACTCTTAAAGGCCGCCGATGCCATCGAGATAGACAATTCCGAATTGGATATCGAAACCCAACTCAAAATGGTCCTCAAATTGGCAAATGAACGGATCCAGGACTAGAACACTAATCTTTTATTTGCCAAACAATCCCACTTAACATAAAATCGGGAAAATTTCTTCCTCTTTCCTGGAGCGCAATCATTTAATTTGAAGGATTTTCTTTCCCGAATCTCCATTTTTAGTGAAATTTGTCCCCGGGAAGAATTATTACTTTGATTGAACCAGGTTATGAAATCATTTTACACGGAATTTAAAAACTTTGCCATAAAGGGCAATATGATAGATATGGCGGTAGGGATCGTTATCGGTACCGCCTTTAACGATGTGATCAGCGCCATTGTGAAGAAAATTATCATGCCGCCTCTTTCCCTCTTGACGGATGGGGTAAATCTGTCCGATAAAAAATATGTTTTGAGGGAAACGTCAGAAATTGCGGATGAGGTCGCCATTGGATATGGCGAAATGCTGGAGATAATGATAGACTTTTTCGTTATCGCCTTAACCATATTTATGGTCGTGAAGTTCCTCAACCGATTCAGGAAAAGGGCCGAGGATCCCAAAAATACCACCATTGAAACCCCGAAGAATATCGAATTACTGTCCAATATTGAAAAACTTTTGGAAGAGCAGAACAGTTTTTTAAGGAAGAACTGATTCCAATATTACCGGAGAGTGGCCAAATGGCAAATTCCTCCCAACTCAACCTCTCTTGGTGCCAGTCTTTTGGACACTCCTCCCATCACTTAACCCTCCGGGCAGTACCACGGCTGGAATTGGTCTTTCCCACTTCACTGAATTCGAAGGTATATTCGTTTTCGGAAGTGGTGAGGATCTTGATTAAAATAGCCTTTTTCTCAGCCTGGTTTTTCGGATTTATTTTTTGATGACATATTCGCAGTCATTGATCCATCTAATAGTGGAGGTATCGGATTTCCCTTGAAAAAAATCTATTTCCAGCGTATCATTCCGCACTATGGTTGTTTTAAACACTTCGGTACCTGATATGGCCTCAAATTCAAAACTACCCGTCCTGAAATCAGCACAATTCCTTTCCTGATTATAACATCCGGTAAGAAGCAGGAGAAATCCCGATAAAAGAAAAAAACGCATGGCTACAATTTTGTGCGAATTTCGGAAAAATTAACGACATCGCCGACCTTAGTTTTCATAATCGCTAAAGGTTCCATCGGTATAAAAGATAACAATCCGTTCAATTTTACTTTTTCCGGTTTTTTCATGCGCCGGCAATTCCTTTTCGTCTTCAGTTTCGGAAAACAAATCGGGGATAGGGGAAGGGGCAGGTTTTGTTATTGCGGAATCCCTCTTTGGGACCGGACCGGAATCGACCGGAAAAGTTCCCTTTCCCAAAACGAGCCAGTCCATATCGAGCTCCGGGAATTTTTGTAGTAGTTTCATCACAAATTCCAGGCTTGGCTTATTCCTACCGGAAATCAAATGGGATATAGTGGAGCGATTAAAGTCGATTTCCACCGCAAGTGCTGATGCTGAAAGCCCATAATAATCCATGATCTTCTCGAGCCTTTTTGGAAAATCATTATTGTTTAACATTGTAACATCACTTAGAGAGGGATTGATGATCACAAATGTAATATTTTTTTTCTCCTGATGAAAATCGAATA
>CAYXDM010000095.1:0-9308 GCA_964463595.1 uncultured Aequorivita sp.
TTTACATTCATATTCGTGTATTCGTGGTGGTTTTTTTTCCTTCTATAATACAATCCGTTTGTATTCCAACCCTTCCCCTTTATAATTAGCCAAAATAGCCAATTTGTTTTTTGAGACTTTTAAATAATTTATACACTGACCTAAATGTCGATCAGTAAGTATTTCGACTGTTTTTATTTCTAAAATAATCTTATTGTACACTATAAAATCGGCATAGAATTTATGATTAAGAACAATATCTTTATACACAACCGAAAATTCCTTTTCTCTTTCGAAGGGAATATCTCGTTGGGCGAATTCATATTCCAAAGCATCTTTATAAACAATTTCAGATAAACCATTGCCAAGACAATTGAATACTTCATAAAGACAACCGACTATCTCGTAACTTTCCCGTCTATAGATTACATCTGTCATATCATTCAAAAGAGAAATATAAACATTCGTGTATTCGTGGTGAATCTTTTTTATTTTCTAATTATCATAACGTTTCCATCGTTCTTCAATTTAATAATGGCCGAAGGTTTCCCCGATTTTCTTTCGCGGTGCAAATTTACGATATAGTCCACGCCCTCCAAAATTAAAGGGTCTATTTCGGCATAAGCTCTTGGGGTGGTTGCTCCACTGAAGTTCGCCGAGGTGGAAACCAAGGGTTTCCTAAGTTTCTGTATCAGCTTTTTGCAGAATTCATCCTTGGTGACACGAATGGCAAGGGAATTGTCCTCGGCCACCAAATTTTCGGCCACCCGAATGGGATCGTCATAGATAATGGTGGTAGGCTTATCCGCATATTTTAAAATATCATAGGCCACTTCCGGTACGTTTTCTATATATTCGTTCAGCATCTTAAAATCGCTGACCAGACAAATCAAGGATTTCCTATCGCCTCGCTGTTTGAGTTGAAATACCCTCTCAACGGCCTCGGCATTGGTGGCGTCGCAGCCAATCCCCCACACAGTATCGGTAGGGTATAGGATGAGGCCTCCTTTTTTTAAAGCCTCTATGCAATTTATAAGCTCATCTTTCATAGTTCCTTTATTTTTTGTGATATTTTTATTTACGTAAGGTTTTTCTTGAATTTTCGGCCAAATAAGCTCCGATCACGAATTCCTCTCGTGTTGTTTTTGTGTATGTCGCATGGAATGCGCCAAGCTTTCCCCTCTAAGAAATAGGAAGTTGAACAGCGGTCGATATTTGGATTTTACAATGGATTTAAAAAAATAGGACACAAGTAGGTAGTTCTTGATAAGCCAAAATTTGGGATATCCATAATTTTTTCGCAAAACATATAAATAGGAGAGCAGATGTTCTTTCTTCTTCGCAATACTGAATGCCCCGCTCTGGCCCTCCAAATGGACATAGGATAGGTAGGGCAAAAAAACGGTTCTGTAGCCCAATTTTTTGAGGCGATGGCAAATATCGGATTCCTCATAATACAGAAAAATATTCGGGTCGAATCCACCGCAACTGCGGTAAGCGTCTGCATCAAAAAACATAAAACTCCCAATGACGAAATCAACAGGGGTAGGGGAATTCAGGGTCTCATCTATTTTGGGAATGGAAGGATCGGTAAGATAGAGAAACTTCTTTCCGAATAATTTATACCTAATCCCTTCAAAAGGTCTATGTGATATTGTTTTTTCACGGTTTGCGTCCAGGATTTGGATCCCACATGCGCCCACGTCTTCATTATCCTGCATAAAGCCTATCATTTGGGGAAAACAGTTTTCCACAAACAGTACGTCACTATTGATAAAGGCAAAATATTTTCCCTTGGCCCGCTGGGCGCCCAATAAATTACCGGCTCCAAATCCGAGGTTGATCAGACTGTGGACGACCAGGCAGTCCTTTTCCTTATGCAGCTCCTTCTCCAATAAAAGCCCCTCGTTATTTGCCGAGGCATTGTCCACAACGATAAATTCCAAGGGCACACTATCCGACGTATATTTTTTTATGGAAGCTATACATTCCAGGGTTAACTGAAAGGTGTTATAATTGAGGATTACAATTGAAACAAGAGGGACCGCTTTCTTTTCCAATTCCAATTCTTTTTGCTGGGGGTCTATCATGGGTGACTTAAAAGGTGGAATTAATTCCAGGAAGGATTTCCCGGTTTATTTTCCATTTCCGCAATTTTGGTAAAAATAGATATTTCCGGGCGTTCCACGGGATATTGTATCTTTGAAAAAAATAAGGATGAAAAAGATTCATGTCGGTTTTTTATTGTCTTATGATTACGAGATGATAAAAAACTCTCTTCCGCCAGTATATGAAGGTGCCGACGCCATTTTTATTGCGGAGGATCACGAATACCGAACCTGGTCTGGAAAGAAGTTTGAGGTTTCCCCCAGTTTTTATCAGTGGATAAAAGATTTCGACACCCAAGGGAAAATCCATTTTTATAGGGACAATTTTTATGTTCCCGAACTTTCAGCCATAGAGAACGATACTCGTGAGCGAACAATGCTTTCGGAAAAAATGGGTATCGGCAACTGGCTGGTACAGGTAGATTCGGATGAATATTTTGTGGATTTCCCGGGATTCGTGAAATCCCTTCGCAAATACGATCATTTTTTGGACGACCCAAAAAGGACTCCGGTCCAGATTGCCGGTTTCCTTATAAACATGTATAAATATACAGAGGACGGATTGTTGTACGTAAATTATCCGACCAAGGTTTTGCTGGCCACCAACTATCCCAGCTATACGTTTGCCCGCCAAACCAGAAAACGGATTATTTATGTAGACAGCCTATTGGTGCATGAATCCGTGTCCAGAACAGAGGAAGAACTGATCCAAAAATTCTCCAACTGGGGCCATAAAACCGATTTTGATATGGCAGAGTACCTTGAAAAATGGAGATCGGTAAATAAGGACAACTACCAGGATATGGCCGATTTCTTCTACCTCTCCGACGGTGGGGGATGGAAGAGCCTGGACTATATGGACACCAAGGACCTGGAGGTAATAAAAAAACGTATAAACAACAATCCCGAACTGCACCCCACTACCTGGTTTTTATTCAAAAAAAATCTAGGACAGTATTTTAAACATCTTTTTAAATGATGAAACCATCACTTTTAATTTCCACTTACAATTGGCCCGAGGCCCTGGAACTTGTATTGATGAGCGTGGAAAATCAATCCGTGGGCCCTAGAGAACTATTGATTGCTGACGATGGCTCATCGGAGAAAACCAAACAACTTATCGACGCCTTTGCGAAAAAAAGTCAGATTCCCATCAAGCATTTTTGGCATGAGGACAAAGGATTCCGAAAGTCCAAAATTCTCAATAAGGCAGTAGCCGGGAGCACCTCAGACTATATAATCCAAACGGATGGAGATTGCATTATGCACAAGGATTTTGTAAAGGACCATTTGCAGATGCGGGAACACAATACGTACCTCTATGGGAGTAGGGTGAACATAAAAGAGGATTTACTTCCAGAATTGTTCGCAAAGGGAAAAATTGAATTCGGTTTTTTTGGAAAAGGCATTAACAAACGCACGCGAAATCTCCGGATTCCGTTATTGGCCGGTCTTTATGGTAAAAAACAGGAGATTTCTTCAAAATTACGAGGGTGCAACATTTCTTTTTGGAAGGCAGATTTTATAGCGGTAAACGGATATAATGAGGAATTTGAAGGCTGGGGAAGGGAAGATTCTGAATTGGTAATCAGGATGATGAACAATGGGGTGGAAGGCAGACGGTTGAGATACCGTGGCATTGTGTACCATATCTGGCACAAAGTGAAGGATCAAAGCCGTTTTGAACAGAATGATTCCCTACAGGAAAAGACTATGGCCCAGGGCAGCAAATGGTGCGCAAAGGGAATTGATCAATATTTATAGCCTCAATCAATTTTTCTATATAGCATCCACAGGTTGATGTAGCGTTTAAATACCGCAAAGGCGTGTAGATAGGCCAAAATAAACCCTTCCTTTCCATCGAGCAGCCCTAGCCTGAAAAAATACTGGTGGCCGAACCTGTAAAACGGCCTAAAAAAGAAATGATATACCGTCGGTTTTTTCCCCTGTTCGTATAACATATCGGCCTGCAGCTTGCTGTAATGGTGCATTTTGGCCGTGTAGTCATCAAAGGTTTTGTAGGTATGATGGGGGAGATGGTTTTTTAAGCGGAGTGTTTTCCCCTCTGCTATAAGTAGCTCATGCACAAGGTTGTCGTTATACCTACAGAAATTCTTGTTGAAGAGCCGAATGATGTAATCATTTTGGATGCCGCTGTATTTCAACAACCTTCCCATAAAATAATAGTCGCGTTTCACGAAATATCCGATAGCCTTGGGATCCTTGAGCGTATGGACGATTTCCTCCGCCAGAGCATCGGTCACTTCCTCGTCTGGATCGAAAAAGGTTATCCATTCATTTTTTGCCTTTGAAATGGCGAAATTTTTTTGATCCGAAAAATTGTTGAAAGGACGTTTATACACCTTTACTTTTTCGTTTTTTTCTGCCAATTCCACTGTGTTGTCCGTGCTAAAGGAATCGACTATAATGATTTCATCCGCGAACCAAAGACTGTTAATATATCTTTCGATAGTATCGGCCTCATTGAGGGTAATGGCCAGTGCGGAGATTTTTACGGGGTTTTCCAAAAAGAATTGTAATTTGCCCAAAAGTAATACTTTTAAGAGTCAAAACTGAAACAAAAATGGCCAGACTTCCTGTTTTAATGTACCACCACGTGGCGCTCCACGATTCCAAGGACCTTACCATTTCGGCAGAAAAATTGGAGGCCCAATTTTCCCATCTCGCCCAAAAGGAGTTCCGGACCTTCCATTTTAGGGATCTGGACAAATGGGACCTAAGTGGTTCCAAGCGGAACATAGTGATAACCTTTGACGATGCGTACACCAGTCAGCTTCAGTATGCGGTGCCCCTCCTGAAAAAATATAATTTGAAGGTTACCTTTTTTGTGCCACTGAAATTTGTGGGAGAAAAAGATTCGTGGAATACTTCCGAATTGGATATAATGACGGTGGAGCAGTTGCGGTCCCTCGATCCACAGTATGTGGAACTGGGCTTCCATTCGTTCTACCACAAAAAATATTCAGAACTTACCAATGCTGAAATCGAGGCAGACACCCGTAGATGTATGGAATTCGTTTCGGAAAACGAACTTAATTTTTCCCCTGTATTGGCATATCCATACGGGAAATTTCCGAAGGAGAAAACCAGGAACAAAATCTTTGGGAAGATCCTGGCGCAGAACGGCATAAAATATGGCTTGCGGATCGGGAACCGAATAAACCCCTATCCCTTTAAAAATCCTTATCAAATTGAACGGATTGATGTTAAGGGAGAATGGTCTCTATTGAAGTTCCGACAGAAAATCCGCTTTGGGAAATTATTTTGAAACATTTTAAGAGATCTTAGCGCATCCCTTTGTGCAGGAGCATCAGCTTCACATATCTTTCAAAGACCCCATAGGCATTTACCGCGGCTACGGTTAGGCCCGGAACGCCATCCATAAATCCCCTTTTCAGTATAAAGGATTTAAAGAATCGGAAAGACGGCCTGAACATCAACAAGAAGAGGGACGGTTTTTTTCCCTTTTCAAATAACTGGTTCGCCTGGAACCATGCGTAGGATTCCCTTTTCCTTATATAATTGAGGAGGCCCTTATAGGTGTAATGGAGCATGTGGTTTTCCAACTTGCCTATTGTACCTTCTATCTGCAATTTTTCGTGTACATCGCCAGAAAAAAACGCTCCTTCTCTTTTGATCAGCCTCAGCACCCAGTCGCTTTCGTGATACAGAAAACGGTTCATAAAAAAATGGGGGAACTTTATTTTATAGCCCCTGTGATCTGGACGGGCTATGGTTTCCAATATTTCCATTTGCAGCGCGTGGGTAATGCGTTCATCGGCATCCAGAAATAAGACCCAGTCTGAAGTTGCATATTGCAAGGCAAAATTCTTTTGTTCCGAAAAGTTGTCGAATTTTCGATATAAACACTTGGTGACATACGGTTGCGCAATGGCCACGGTATTGTCTGTACTGTGGGAGTCGATCAAAATAATTTCATCCGCAAACAGGGCCGATTTCACGGCCCCTTCAATAAAGGAGGCCTCGTTATAAGTGGGAATAATTACCGTAAGGGTTGCCATGCCGTAAAATTAGTAATTAACTTTATCTTTGTGTCCATGAAAATTGATACTTCCATAATTATAAGCACATACAATTCCCCTGCTTGGTTAGAAAAGGTTCTCTATGGCTATAATAACCAGACGTATCAGATGTTTGAATTATTGGTGGCCGATGATGGATCTACCCCAGAAACAAGGGATTTGATCGTGCAGCTCCAAAAGGAGGTATTCTTTCCCATAATCCATATCTGGCACGAAGACAACGGGTTCCAGAAAACCAAGATCCTCAACAAGGCCATTTCCCAAACTACTACGCCCTATATTATCATGAGTGATGGGGATTGTATTCCGAGAAAGGATTTTGTGGAGCAACATATTAAATACAGGGAGGAAGGGTATTTCCTATCTGGCGGTTATTATAAACTTCCCATGGATATTTCAATAAATATCACGAAGGAGGATATCTATACCGGACGGTGTTTTAAGCTGCAGTGGCTGAAAGAGCGCGGACAAAAACCGTTTTTCAGAAACAATAAACTGACGTCGGGCTTCATAAAAAGTTCCCTGTTAAATTCCTTTACGCCCACAACGGCTTCGTGGAACGGGCACAACGCCTCAGGTTGGACCGCGGATATATTGGCGGTCAACGGCTTTGACGAGCGTATGCAATATGGAGGGGAAGATAGGGAGCTGGGCGAGAGGCTTGTCAATTCGGGGATTAGGGCCAAACAGATGCGCTATACGGCAATCACGCTTCACTTAGACCACGAAAGGGGATATGCAAAACCGGAAATGATCGCAAAGAACAAAGCCATCCGGGAGACCACAAAAAACGAAAAAAAGACCTGGACAGATTACGGAATCAAGAAAAAGTAAGTTACGGCAAAGACTTGGCCGTGTTATCATCAACTTTTCGGAAGGACCCGAGATGGCCTTCCAGAAACGGAATCAATTTCTTAAGGATCAAATTTGGGTCCAATTCGCGGTATAAAGCTTCGGGATCGGCTTCAATTTTTTTTCGGGAATCCCGTGTAAACGCCTCAAACAGTTCGGGCCTTTCCTCCAAAAGATGTATGGACTGGTGCATTTTGCCATCTTCAAAACTACTCCAATCCCCTTTGTCAATATAGGGGGAATAGATCGTAAACGTAGGTTTCTCCAAGGCCTTGGCTATATGGATACTGCCGCCTTCATTGGCTATGAGCAGGTCGCAGGAATCCATCAATACACAAAACCCGCGGATACTGCTTTCGTAAATGTCCATATTTATACGGCTCTTGTTTTTGCAAAGGCCATAGATCTCCATAGCCTCCTCTTTTTGATAGGGAGCATAATTAAACAGCATGCCCACATCGTAGGTGTCCAGCACAAAATCCACCAGTTTGGCCACGTAATCAAAGGGCATGGACTTCCCTTTTGAACTGCCCAAAATACCGAACATCACTACCGGTTTTTTTAGTCCCGCCGTTTTGTCGTTATTCTTCTCTTTTTCGGTAAGGAAGATTTTCGGTCTATAATCAGGATCCTTCAGGGTAACAATTCTGTCCATCATATTGAACCGGTCTTCAATGGCCTTGCCGCAAAAAAGTGTTTTTTGATCCAAAAAATCAACGGGATGGGTATAAAATGGAAGTTTTAGGGTTTTATATTTTCTCTTAAACCCGGTACGGATTTCGGCCTTGGAAAACAGACACAGAAACCTGCTCTGGAACTTGGCGTAACTGTCAAAAATGATATCGTACTTTTCTGCCCTTATTCTACGGGCCGTGCGTATAAGTTTACCGAATTGCTTGAGTTCCTTTTCCTTGACCGAGATAATCCGGTCAATATTGGGATTGTTTTCAAGCACCCCGGTGGTGTAGTCATACACAAAATAGGTTACCTCACTTTCGGGAAATACCTTTTTGATATTGTTGGCTATCACCGAGCTGATCAGCACATCGCCAATTCTTTTATTCTGTATAACGAGTATCTTCTTCATATAGATTACCTTCGCAAAATAATCCTTTTGTCCTTATAATTGTAGATAATGCGAGATAATTTTATTGTTCATCCACATTATTCAAAAAGTAAAGCGAAGCTACGGGAAGTTTTGCGGAATTTTTCCGAAAGTGGCGAATATGTTGCTGGCGGACAACGAAACGAGGTTAGGAAAGTAAAGATTGAAGATACCTATTTCAACATTAAAAAATTTAAGACCCCCAATGCTTCCCAGGCCTTGGTCTATCGATTTTTGAGAAAAAGCAAGGCCCAGCGCTCCTTCGATTATGCGAAAAAATTGATCGATCTCGGAATCAACACTCCGTTTCCGGTAGCCTATCTTGAGGCATTCTCAATGGGCTTGGCAGAAAGTTTTTATGTGAGCGAACATCTGGAGTACGATTTTGAATTTCGCGATTTGATCCACCAACCCACATTTCCCGATCGGGAACAGATACTTCGGCAGTTTACACAGTTCACTTTTAAACTTCACGAGAACCGTGTAAATTTTTTGGACCATTCCCCAGGAAATACCTTGGTGAAAAAAAGCAAAAAGGAACCTGCAGTATACGAGTTTTACCTGATAGACCTAAACAGAATGCGGTTCGAGCCCATGACCTTTGCAAAGCGCATGCACAATTTCAGGAGGTTGTGGCTTTCCAAAAAAATGATCCAGATCATAGCCGATGAATATGCCCAACTGTACGGCAAAAGTTATGACGAGGTCCACGCCTTGATGTCAAAATACAGCAGGGAGTTTCAAAAGAAGATCAATAGCAAAAAACTGCGAAAACGAAAGTGAGTTTGGCTTTCTATAAGCCCTTTCTTTTGACCGCTCCCTTCGCAGCCATTTCAACTCCCATTTTTTCACTTCCTGTATAGGCGTTTTATTCGGACTTTTTACGGGGTTTGTTCGGACGTTGTTCGGACAAACACCCCTTTTCCCCAGCAAATACCGAAGGAGCTTCGAACAACGTCCGAACAAAGTACAAAATAAGCATTTCCAAATTGCGTCAAAAAAGCGCAAAAAGTAACAATTGTTCTCAAAAGTGGGCAATAGTGTGCATGATTTTGGAAACCAGGAGGATACGCCCTAGTTTAGACTTGAATTTTTAACTGAATAATTAATTTAAATTGTAAAATCATGGGAAAATTAACCGATGGTGTTTTCGGCGGCTTCTCAGGAAGAGTCGGAAGAGTAGTAGGGTACAGTATAGGC
>CAYXDM010000096.1:0-9305 GCA_964463595.1 uncultured Aequorivita sp.
TATGCACGATGTGTTCTACCAATATGGATTTGATGAGGAAAGCGGTAATTTCCAGGCCAATAATTACGGCCGTGGAGGCAGTCAGGGCGATCACGTAATTGCGGAGGCCCAGGATGGTAGCGGACTTAACAATGCAAATTTTGCGACCGGTCCAGATGGGGTTTCGGGAAGGATGCAGATGTTTCTTTGGTCTGCCCGGGGCCAGGTATTGGGAACTTATTTAACTGTGAACAATGGTCCCTTGGCGGGTTCTTATTATTCCGAAGTAGCAGAATTTGGACCTGATCTTCCTATTACGCCCATCACTGCGAATTTGGCCTTAGTGGTAGATGATAATTCTGGAGATTCGGAAGATCCACATGATGGCTGTGATGTATTGACAAATGCAACTGAGCTCGCCGGAAAGATTGCAGTTATAAGAAGAGGACAATGCAATTTCGTCGATAAGGTCTTCAGTGCCCAGAATGCGGGCGCAATTGCCGTAGTTATGGTCAACAATGTTTGGGGAGATCCGATTATTATGGGGGGAGATGACCCGGGTATAACCATTCCGTCCATTATGATATATCAGGAAGATGGAGAGGCGCTCATCACTTCCCTTCAAAATGGGGATATCATTAATGCTTCCCTAGTTGATGACGGGTCGGGGACCGATCTGGAGATGCGCGATGGCGATTTGGACAACGTGATAATCGCGCATGAATATGGCCACGGGATCTCCGTAAGATTAACAGGAGGACCATCTTTCCCTGGATGCCTTTTCAATGATGAGCAGATGGGTGAGGGGTGGAGTGATTATTTTGGCCTTATGCTCACTATGAAATCTTCCGATGTGGGAGAGAATCCTCGGGGAATAGGAACTTATTCGCTAGGACAGGGTTATGGCGGTTCGGGCCTGAGAACAAGGCCATATACAACAGATTTTACGCTAAATAATTTTACGTATAACAATATTAGAACTCAAGCCGTTCCTCACGGAGTGGGTTCTGTTTGGGCCACCATGCTATGGGATATGACTTGGGCGTTTATAGAGGAATACGGGTTTGATCCCGATATATACCATGGACAAGGCGGGAACAACATGGCCCTGCAACTGGTGATGGATGGTTTAAAACTACAACCGTGCAGCCCCGGGTTTGTCGATGGCAGGGACGCCATTCTCCTAGCTGATGAAATCGCCAACGGGGGAGCCAATAAATGTTTGATCTGGCAGGCTTTTGCCAAAAGAGGACTGGGTCTTAGCGCCGATCAAGGCAGTTCCCATAGCAGATCTGATGGCACCAGCGCCTTTGATGTGCCCGTGGAATGTGATTTAGGAATTGGCGCGCACCAGAATTCCGACAAGGGCTTTACAATATATCCCAATCCGTCCGAGGGGGAATTGAATATTGGGACCACATTTGATATTTCACAAGCGAACATTTCGATTTTCGATATGAACGGCAGAAAAGTTTTTGACGCCCAAGTGGATCTGAATACAGGAAAAAGTATTGATGTGAGCAACCTGGATCAAGGTATCTACCTTGTAAAAATAAAGGGCGGGGGCTATGCCCAAACCTCCAAATTGGTGATAAATTAATGATCCTACAAAAATTAAAAAAGAGGCTCATTGGGCCTCTTTTTTTATGGATTATGGATAAGGTGTTGGAGTATTCCTTCGGTTGAAATTCCTACTAAAGCCTTCAGTTCTTCCACGGTACCATGTTCGGGGAAGATATCCGGTACTCCCATGATTTCCAGTTTTGCTGTGTAATTGTGCGTGGCCGCAAATGTGGCGACAGAACTTCCAAGTCCGCCTTTTACCGTGCCATCTTCTATGGTGATAATCCTTTCGTAATCCCGGAAAACCTTGTGGAGGCATTCCTCATCCATAGGTTTTAAAAATCGCATATCGATACACCCTACGGTATTTTGGGTACCAGGCGGTAAAAGATCGATAGCCTCGAGCGCAATGGTCGCCGTGGGTCCCATGCAGAGAATAACTGTTTCGGAGCCTTTCCTTAGCACTTTAGCCTTTCCAATTTCAATTTTTTCAAAAGGTCGTTCCCACTCCAAATTATGGCCCCGGCCTCTTGGATAGCGGATGAATATGGGTAAATCCAGTCCCAGTTGCGCGGTGTACATTATATTGCGCAGTTCTATTTCATTTCGGGGTGCAAAAACAATCAGATTGGGAATACATCCCAAATAAGCCAGATCGAAAATACCGTGGTGGGTGGCGCCATCTTCCCCAACGATTCCCGCCCTATCCAAACAAAAGACCACTGGAATTTTTTGCAAACACACGTCGTGGATCACCTGATCGTACGCACGCTGTAAAAAGGTGGAATAAATATTGCAAAAAACCGTAAATCCCTGGGTGGCAAGACCGGCTGCGAAGGTAACCGCATGTTGTTCGGCAATGCCAACGTCAAAAGCTCTTTCAGGATATTTGTCCATCATGAATTTCAAGGAGCTTCCGGTTGGCATTGCGGGAGTAATTCCGAGAATTCTATCATTTTTTGAGGCCAATTCTACAAGGGTCTTCCCGAACACATCCTGGAATTTTGGTGGCAAGACTTCTTCGCCTTTCGGGTTCAGATCGCCCGTAAGTGCGTTAAATTTTCCAGGGGCGTGATATACCACTTGGTTCTCTTCCGCCTGTCTGAGGCCTTTTCCCTTTATTGTGATAAGATGAAGTAATTTTGGGCCAGGAACCTTCCTCAATCTCTGGAACTCGGAAATTATCGAATTGAGATCATTCCCGTCAATGGGCCCGGAATAATTTAAATTAAGGGCTTCAAAAATATTGTCTTGAGTAGCATTGCCGTTGGTTTTCACTTTGGTGAGATAGTTTTTTAGTGCGCCGATGCTGGGATCAATTCCTATGGCATTGTCGTTTAGAATAACCAGTAGATTTGTATCTGTAACCCCCGCGTGGTTTAAGGCTTCAAAAGCCATTCCACTGGCAATGGAGGCATCCCCAACCACCGCAATATGTTGTTTTCCAAAATCACCCTTCAATTTCGAGGCAATTGCCATTCCCAAAGCTGCTGAAATTGCGGTGCTACTATGGCCCACCCCAAAAGTATCAAAGGGGCTTTCGTCCCGTTTTGGAAATCCGCTGATCCCTCCCAATTGTCTATTGGTGTGAAAAATCTCTTTACGTCCCGTTAAGATTTTATGGCCATAGGCTTGGTGCCCCACATCCCAAACCAACAGATCTTCCGGGGTGTTAAACACATAATGGAGTGCTATTGTAAGTTCAACGACCCCAAGACTTGCCCCCAAATGGCCTTCCTTGGTCGCCACAATATTTATGATGAATTCCCGAAGTTCCTTGGCCAAAAGGGGCAGTTTTTCCTGAGGGACTTCCCGAAGATCTTCCGGAGATCGGATGGTATTTAAAAGACTTTTTGACACTTGGTAAAGATACAGCTTATACTAAACTGTTAATTGATGGTTATGGTTTATTTGTCACTTCGATAATTCGTAATTTCGAGCCCTGTAAATAATCTGAAAGTTGTGATCTACAGATCCCAGTTTTCGACAAAATAAAAAACCATTGAACCCCATAACTCCGTTCGACGATACCTATTTTATGGGGAAGGCCCTTCAGGAAGCTGAAGTGGCGTATGAAAAAGGAGAGGTTCCCATAGGTGCCGTTATCGTGAGCAATGATCAAATAATTGCAAGAGGACATAACCTGACGGAAACGTTGAATGACGTTACCGCCCATGCCGAAATGCAGGCCATTACCGCTGCCGCCAATTTTCTGGGCGGAAAATATTTGATGGATTGTACCCTATTTGTTACCATTGAACCGTGCCAGATGTGCGCCGGGGCCTTATTCTGGAGCCAGATTTCAAAGATTGTATATGGAGCCAGGGATGAACAGCGCGGATGTATCGCCCTTGGCACCAGGCTTCACCCAAAAACCATCATCACCGGCGGCATTATGGGAGAGGAGGCATCGCTTTTATTAAAACGATTTTTTATCGAAAAACGCAATCTCAATTAAAAAGACCTTCCGTTTCCAGAAGGTCTTTTAAATTCCTATGTAGAATTTTTTAGTCGTGGATAACACGGACCTTCGCCGCAACACGTCCTTTTCTTCCTTCTTCTTCTACATATTCCACACGGTCGCCCTCATTTATGGCTTCTCCGTTTAAGCCGGTAACATGTACAAAAATGTCTTTTCCGGTTTCATCGTTGGTAATAAAACCGAACCCTTTGGATTCATTAAAAAACTTTACTGTTCCTTCCATTGTAATAAATAATAAATTGATTGATAGTTACAAATGTATAATAAATCCAATTTTATAATAATAAAAATCCTCTTTTTTCAGATCGCGATCAAAATCGATCTTCTTTCTTTCTGTACTCCTGCATTTTCCTGATGTTTTCCTTGGTCAACATATAATCTTCCACATTTTTGTTCTTCCATCGATGGTATATAAAGGCGGGCATAAGAATAAACATTCCTGTCATTAGGGACAAGCCGATAAAAATGTCGCCCGTTGCGGGATCATTGGTTTTTATGTAGAAACCTAGGCCCACTCCAATGCAGACGGCAAAGAAAAGTACGATTAGAAAATATTTCATGTTTTTTTGTGTTTCTGAAGTTTCAGGGGCATAAAGCATTGACTGTTGTTCCTATTCCTTTATTTGAATCCGTAAATGAAGTTCTTCCAATTGTTGTGCATCTATTTCGGAAGGCGCGTCGATCATCACATCGCGCCCTGAATTGTTTTTTGGGAAGGCGATAAAATCGCGAATGGTTTCCTGACCACCTAAGAGGGCAACCAATCTGTCAAGTCCAAAAGCAATTCCCCCGTGCGGCGGTGCACCGTACTGAAAGGCATCCATCAAAAACCCGAACTGGGCCTTTGCTTCGTCAGCGGTAAATCCGAGAAATTCAAACATTTGGGCCTGGGTGTCTTTATCGTGGATCCGGATAGACCCCCCGCCAATTTCGTTTCCGTTCAAGACCAGGTCATAGGCATTTGCTTTCACCGCGGCAGGATTGGTGGCCAAAAGTTCAAGTTGCCCCGGCTTTGGAGCTGTAAAGGGATGGTGCATGGCATAATAGCGCCCGGTATCTTCATCCCATTCCAATAACGGGAAATCCACTACCCAAAGAGGAGCGAAAACCTTTGGGTCCCTTAAACCAAGTTCCTCCGCCAAATGCATCCTCAGGGCACTTAATTGCACCCTTACCTTATTTTTTTCTCCCGAAAGTATGCAGATCAAATCTCCCGCCTTTGCATTTGTAGCCTTTGCCCAAGTTTCCAAATCTTCCTCCGCATAGAATTTGTCCACAGAGGATTTAAAAGTGCCGTCGTCATTACAGCGAACGTAAACCATTCCTGAAGCGCCCACTTGAGGCCGTTTTACCCAATCGGTAAGCTTGTCTATTTCCTTTCTGGTATAGGAATTCCCGCCTGGAACGGCAATCCCAACTACTAATTCGGCTTGGTTGAAAACATTGAATTCTTTATGTTGCGCAACTTCGTTCAATTCCCCAAATTCCATTCCAAAACGGATATCCGGTTTGTCGTTTCCATAACGCCGCATTGCCTCATCATAAGTCATTCTGGGGAATTCCGGAACTTCTATGTTGTTTATTTCTTTCAGCAAATGCTTGGTCAATCCTTCAAAAACATTTAGGATGTCCTCTTGCTCCACAAAAGCCATTTCGCAATCTATTTGTGTGAATTCCGGTTGGCGGTCCGCTCGCAGATCCTCATCGCGGAAACATTTCACTATCTGGAAATACTTGTCCATTCCGCCCACCATCAACAGTTGCTTAAAGGTTTGCGGCGATTGCGGCAGTGCGTAAAATTGACCTTGGTTCATTCGGGAAGGCACTACAAAATCTCGTGCGCCTTCTGGGGTGGATTTAATTAAATAAGGCGTTTCCACTTCAATAAATCCTTTTTCCGAAAGGTAATTCCTCACGGCGATGGATATTTTGTGCCGCAGGATCAGATTTTCCCGTACCGGCTTTCTGCGGATATCGAGATAGCGATATCTCATTCTTAGATCTTCCCCGCCATCGGTCTCATCCTCCATGGTAAAAGGAGGGACTTTGGATTTATTTAGAATAGTCAGTTCTGAAACCAAGATCTCAATATCACCCGTCGGGATATTCGGGTTTTTCGACTGCCGCTCGATAACGGTCCCATTAACCTGGATTACAAACTCACGGCCCAATCCCGATGCTTTTTCAAACAATTCCCTTGAAGTGCGATCGGCATCAAAAATAAGTTGGGTGATGCCATAACGGTCGCGAAGATCCACCCACATCATAAATCCTTTGTCGCGGGTACGATGGACCCAGCCAGAAAGTGTGACCTCTTTATTGATGTCGGCGGCGCGCAGCTGGCCGTTGTTGTGTGTTCTGTACATATTGAGTTTTCCCGTAAATTGCGGAAATATTTTTGGATTGAGCCTAGAATGTTTTGCGGTGGCAAATTTAAGAAGTTATAAATGAATTGGATGTGGTTTCCGTGATATAATTGGAACAATGCATTTTAATTTACTTAAAAAACACCAGCTTGTTTTTGGTACTTAGAATATACTTTCAATTTGAAGACTGCATATTTTGATTGGCGAAAAGGTGCCCATTTGTCCATCTTGTCTTACTTTCGCTTAAAAATTTACAGGTATGGATTTATTGGACAAATACCACCACGAGCTAACGGAACATTTACGGGAAGCCGTGGAAAAAAATGAGCCCAAAAGGCTCTACGATCCCATAAAATATATACTTTCCATTGGCGGAAAAAGGATCAGGCCCGCACTTACTTTGATGGTGTGCGATTTTTTCGGCACCGATTTCAAAAAGGCCATACCTGCAGCCCTTGCGGTGGAACTGTTCCATAATTTTTCGCTGATCCATGACGACATTATGGACGAAGCGCCTTTGAGAAGGGGGAAAAAAACCGTCCACGAAAAATGGGATCTGAATACGGCAATTCTTTCCGGAGACGCACTGTTGATTTTGGCCTATCGGTATTTTGAAAAATACGATGCCGAGATCTTCCGGGAGCTCGCCGTACTTTTTAGCCAAACGGCCATACAGGTATGTGAAGGCCAACAACTCGACATGGATTTTGAGACACGGGAAAAAGTTGAAATCAGCGAATATATCAAAATGATTGAACAAAAAACTGCCGTATTGTTGGGTGCGGCAATGCAAATGGGTGCTATAGTGGCCCATGTTCCGGAAGATGACAAGGAGACAATGTACCAATTCGGAAAGAACCTTGGGATTGCCTTTCAGCTCCAGGACGACTACCTGGATGTTTTCGGAAATCCGGAGACTTTCGGGAAACAGGTGGGTGGCGATATCATTGCAAACAAAAAAACCTTTTTGTACCTCATGGCGCGGGAGAAGGGCACGGAAGCACAGGCAAAGGAATTGGCAGATCTATTTAATACCACTCCTTCCGATCCGGCCGACAAGATTGTTAGGGTAAGGGAAATTTTCCTGGCCTCAAAAGCCGCTGATGCTTCGCAGGTCGAAATTGAAAAGTATAGCAATAAGGCCTATTCCCTGTTGAGTGTGGTCAATATTCCCGAGGATAAAAAGAAACTGCTCAGGCAGTTTGGGGAAAAATTGATGCAGCGGAGAGTCTAGAGGCTATCCCGCCTTTCACAAATATATTGCGATTTTACTGAAGTGGGAGGTATTACAAAACACGGATATTATATCCGTTTTCCAAAAATTTCAAAGTCTCAGGACCGGATTCTGAACATACGATCAAAACTAAAAGACCCTCCTGTAAAACCAACTTCATTTGAAATAAACCTCCTGAAATGGCCGCTATTATAACCCTGCCAACAAGTATAAATAAATGTTAGTTGCCCCACGAATTAAGGTATTTATTGTACTTTTGTTGCGTTTTATAAAATAAGTCTCTTTTGAATATTTATCATGGATAAATTCTCATTTCTGAATGCGGTACACCCTTCGTACATCGCGGAACTTTACGAAAAATACTTACAGTATCCCGATAGCATTGAACCGAGCTGGAGGGCTTTTTTCCAGGGGTTCGATTTTAGATCTGAACCGGACAACCGCGATTTCTTCTCGGCTCCGGATACCGCACCGGTGGCCGCCGATCATGAAAATATTGACGTGGGCGCAATTTGTGCCGATGTTGTAAAGGAGTTCCAGGTTGTAAAGCTAATCGATGGCTATCGCAGCAGAGGCCATTTGTTTACCAAAACCAATCCCGTGCGCGAACGCCGGCAGTATTCGCCTACTTTGGCGATAGAGAACTTTGGCCTTTCGCAGCATGACCTGAAAGAGACATTTAAAGCGGGGGAAATCATTGGAGTAGGCGAGACCACGCTTGAGGAGATCATTAAGCACCTCGAAAGGATTTACTGCGATTCCATCGGGATTGAATATATGTACATCCGAAACCCCGACGAGGTGGAATGGATCCAAAACAAACTGAATTACAACGACAATCAACCCGATTTTACCTCGGAACACAAAAAACATATCCTTAAAAAACTGAACGAAGCCGTGGCTTTTGAAAGTTTTCTCCACACAAAATACGTCGGTCAGAAGCGTTTTTCCCTTGAAGGAGGCGAAAGTCTGATCCCTGCACTGGACACGCTTATTGAAAATGCCGCGGAAAAAGGAGTCGAGGAATTTGTGGTGGGAATGGCCCACCGCGGAAGGTTGAGCACCCTTACCAATATCTTCGGAAAAAGCGCCAAGGACATTTTCAGCGAATTTGACGGCAAGGATTATGCTCAGGACATTTTTGACGGGGACGTGAAATATCACTTGGGATGGACCTCAAAAAGGAAAACCGCCTCAGGAAGGGAAATAAATTTGAATATTGCGCCCAATCCCTCACATCTTGAGGCCGTTGGCGCTGTAGTACAGGGAATAGCAAGGGCAAAGCAAGACGACCATCATAAAGATCAACCGAACAAAGTCTTGCCCATTATTGTCCATGGCGATGCCGCCATTGCAGGCCAAGGAATTGTGTATGAAATAATACAAATGGCACAGTTGGATGGCTATAAAACCCAAGGCACCATCCACATGGTCATTAACAACCAGGTGGGGTTCACGACCGATTATCTCGACGGGCGTTCCTCGCTGTATTGTACCGATGTGGGGAAAGTTACCTTTTCTCCCATTCTCCACGTCAATGCCGATGACGTTGAGGCCGTAGTACACGCCACCTTGTTTGCTCTGGATTTCAGAATGGAATTTGGCCGCGACGTGTTCATCGATTTATTGGGATACAGAAAATACGGACATAATGAGGGCGACGAGCCGCGATTTACGCAGC
>CAYXDM010000097.1:0-7067 GCA_964463595.1 uncultured Aequorivita sp.
TCAAGGCAGAGGAACTTGGGATAAGTTTATTGAGTGCCAAACCAGCAACGAAGGCTCCAATTATGCTTTCCAGCCCTGCTATGTCAGCTAAAAAAGCAGCGAAAAAAACAACGGATAGAACAAAGATGTAATGCGAATGTTTTTCACTTTCCAATTTTATGAAGAACCATTTCGCAATTCTGGGAATTACCAAAAACATAAAAGCCGAAAATAGGACAATCGATATGCCCAGGCGAATCCAGAATTCTTGGGTAAGTCCGCCATTATGCGATCCAAGAATTACGGCCAGCATGATAAGTACCGCAGTATCCGTGAGAATTGTACCCCCTACCGTTATTGCTACCGCAATGTTTTTGGACACCCCCAATTTGCTGACGATGGGATAGGTAACAAGGGTGTGGGTGGCAAACATACTTGCCGTAAGCAGGCTCGCATTGAAATCGAACCCCAGTATATAATGGCAGACCGGAAAACCAATTCCCAGGGGAATTGAAAAGGTCAATAATCCGAAGATCAGACTTTTATTTCGAGTTACCTTAAACTGGTTTAGATCAAGTTCCAGACCGGCAATGAACATTATATAAAGCAGCCCGATGGTTGAAAAAACGTCGACAAAGAGGCTCTTCTCCAAAATATTCAGCCCAGCTGGACCAATGATTATCCCTGATATGATCAATCCAATAATCCCTGGAATGCGAATTCGTTGTAGAAGAATTGGCGCCAATAGAATTATAAAAAGAATCAATGAAAATATCAATACAGGGTTCTTCAGCGGCAAGTGGAACTCTTCAACTAGTTGATTAATTATAAAATCCATAGGCGGGTTTTGAGAATAAATCTATAAATGCTACCTGAAAAAAAATATTTTCTCCAAAAATAACAGTGTTTGCGAATATACGTTGGTTACTGGAAACACGAAAACCAGCAAATGGAAATAGGAAAAAGAAATTAAATAACCCAAATCCATTTTTCCGAAAATATAAAGATAGAATTCTGTTTGTCAAACAGATAGAAAGAATATGGTTTTTTATAATTTATTTCCATCCTTTAATTAAAATCCCTATAACATATCCAAAAATTGCGTGACCCAAGGTCCAATATGCCCACGCCCACACATCGTCTTTGGCGGGAGGCCGTTCCGAGAGTGCCGTCAGAAAAAAAAGTGCGGCCCCTCCAATGGTGTAAACAATAATGTAGGGCAGAATTTGTCGGTGAAGTTTTCCCCGTTTGAGAATAAAATAGAGGGAAAGAACACTTATTACACAAGTGAGAAAATGAAATATATACCCATAAAGCCAAACGGGCCTTAGTTCGTTGATTACAGGAACATAATCAAAATTGAACAGAAGGTGATATGCCGCATTGCCGGTTAGGGAGAGAACGATCCATAGTACGCCCATTAATACTATACCGCCAATAAAGCCTATGATAGTCAGATATACTCCCTGCTTCATACTGCAATTTTAAAAAAGGAGACTAAAAATAACAAAATTGTTTTACGGGTTTATACTATTTCCCATGATTGATGAAGGTTTTGGCAATCACTTTGAAATCGAAATCAGATTATTCTCTTTGATTTCTCCCTATTGAGACAGGGGTCAAGGTAGCTCCGAAACGGAGTTGCACTGCTTTTGAAAACCCCACGAATCACGAAAACTGTAAACTTGCCAAACAAGAGAGGACGTTATTGACCGAATGCTTATATTGTGGGGAATATATTTTATCAGCAAAAAGAAAAGGACATCGATGCAGTTGCAGGATAGCTCCATTTCCCATGGGAATTTCCTCAATGATTTTTTTGTAGTATTGCGTCTTATTATCAAGCCCAATCCATGGATTTTAGACTGAAAGTTTTTAAAACGGTAGCGGAACAATTGAGTTTTACAAAGGCTGCCAAAATACTTTTTGTATCCCAACCTGCGGTTACCAAACATATCAACGAATTGGAAAAACAATTTGGAAAGGCTCTTTTTAACCGCCATGGAAATACGATCTCCTTAACCAAGGAAGGCGGCGTATGTCTGGAATACACCCTCAAGATACTGGCGCTATATGAAGAATTGGATCGGGAATTTGTCGATTTGAACAAGAACCTTCCAGCCAGGATAGGTTTGGCCGCCAGTACAACTATAGCCCAATATATCTTACCCTCCCCTCTCTCGAAATTCAAATCCTTGCATCCCGGAACAACCGTAACCTTGATCAACCAGAATTCAGAGCGGATTGAATCCTTGGTTTTGGAAAAAAAAACAGATTTGGGATTGGTAGAAGGAAATTCCAACAACCCGCTGTTGCACTATGAGCCCTTCCTTAAAGATGAAATTGTACTGGTATGCGGGACCGCCAATAAATTCCCGAAATTGACGGAGTACAATATTGGGGATATCGAAAAACTGCCCTTGATCCTTCGAGAACAAGGTTCGGGGACCCGGACTATACTGGAAAATGCACTCGACAAAAACGAATTGAAATGGAAGAATTTCAATATCCAGATGGAATTGGGCAGTACCGAAAGCATCAAAAACTACCTTTTAAATTCGGATAGTTTTGCATTTCTCTCCATCCATTCCATCGCTCGCGAACTCAGGGATGGATCTCTTACTGTTGTTGATATTACGGGGCTCGACATTTTTAGAACCTTCCAATTTGTGAGCCCACATGGACACTATGACCCAGCTTCCGAATGGATGAAAAACTTCCTGATCAACCATTATAACCTAATGGAATAGCTCATAACAATTTTTGATGCTGATTTTCCGAAAAACCATCGGAGATTTGCGTTGTAAAATTTAATGGTTTTCGATGGAAAATTCGGGAAGCACTGGGCAAACTGTTGCAAAGGTGCTTTTTATCGTCGCTATGGTGCTATGTATCTCGGGCTATGTAAGCAGCCCCGTGGCTTTGGTAGGCGGTTTTCTTTTCACCTATTTTCTTGGCCATCCATTTTTGACCCTCACTGGAAAAGCTGTCAACTGGCTATTAAAAATTGCAGTGGTTGGACTGGGTTTCGGAATGGATTTGGTTGAAACCGTCAACGCCGGAAAGGATGGTTTTATTTTGACTGTTTTTTCTATCTGTGTCACCCTGGTGCTCGGTTATTTTCTGGGGAAATTGTTAAAGATGGACCGCAAGGGCAGCCATCTTATTAGTTCGGGAACCGCAATTTGTGGCGGAAGTGCCATCGCTGCCGTGGCGCCGGTAATCAACGCTTCGGAAAAAGATATTTCGATTTCCCTGGGAGTTGTGTTTCTTCTGAATTCTATAGCCCTCATTGTTTTTCCTCCATTGGGCCATTTGTTTGGGTTGACCCAACATCAATTTGGACTTTGGTGCGCCATTGCCATCCACGATACCAGTTCGGTTGTTGGGGCGGCCTATACTTTTGGGGAAGAAGCGCTTAAAGTGGCAACTACCGTAAAATTGGCACGGGCCTTATGGATAATTCCACTTTCCTTGGTCTCGGTTTTTCTTTTTAAAGGAAAGGGGAAAATGATATCCGTACCTTATTTTATATTTTTATTTATTCTGGCGATTATCTTTAACACATATTTGCCCATTCCCGAAGTCATCACGGAAGGAATTACCAGTGTTGCCAAATCATTACTGGTGCTGACCTTATTTTTGATAGGGGCCAGTCTTTCTGTGGCAAAGATAAGATCGGCAGGCTGGAAGCCCATGATACTGGGATCTTCACTTTGGGTGTTTATTTCAATTAGTTCAATTGTGGCTATACTTTTATGGATTTGAATGTTTTAAAGTGCCTCATAAACTTTTTAAAATCTTTGTGTTCAGGAAATTGAAAAAAGTGAATACTATACGGCTCTTCCGAATATGAAGCTTTCAGGAAAAGTTGAATTTCTTGGAAATACGGACAGTCCAAAGGCTCTCTAAAGGTTATTTTGTGAATTTTACTCCATCTAAAGTTTCGGTGCACGATTTCAACAGCCCGGAATTCGTTAATTTACTCAATCCCATTCAGGAGCATTTTTCGTAAATCTCACTGAAAATTATATAAATGGGAACCGGTAATGTGCCTATTCCTACTATTCGCAGTGAAATTTCAAGTATGGTTCGTTAATAGGGTATCCTTCCGATTAGATAAGCTTCAATTGGTTGATGATTTCCTGTAAGGAAGCCTTGGCGTCCCCGAAGAGAAGGCTACAGTTGTCCATTTCAAAAAGATCGTTTACCACGCCCGCATATCCCTTGCTCATTCCACGCTTCATTACAATTACTTGTTTTGCCTCGTGGGAACGAATAATCGGCATTCCGTAAACGGGACTGTCGGGATTGTTTTCGGCAGCTGGATTCACCACGTCGTTTGCGCCTATTACCAGGACCACATCATAGTTCGCCATTCTCTCATTACCTTCATCCATCTCCTTCAAAAGGGAATACTCTACATTTGCTTCGGCCAGGAGTACGTTCATATGTCCGGGCATTCGACCCGCCACGGGGTGTATTATGTAATCCACCTCACATTGGCGCTTTTCCAATAGGTGTTGTAATTGTGCGCATAAATGTTGCGCCTGGGCCACAGCAAGACCATATCCGGGAATAACTGCCACTTTTTGGGCAAAGGAAAGTGCAAGAGCCGTTTCAGAAACACTTATTTCCTTAATTTCCTGATCTTCCTCCGAAACAGTGCCACTACTCTTTTTAAATTTTCCGGCCAACACTTTCATAAGGGAGCGGTTCATGGCTTTGCACATAAGAAGGGTTAGAAACAACCCCGCAGCTCCCACAAAAATACCCCCGGCTATCATTACGTTATTGCCATAGACAAGACCGGTAAAGGCGGTTGCGATGCCTGTAATACTGTTTAACAGCGAAATTACAACCGGCATATCCGCTCCGCCAATGGGAAGCACAAAAAGAACTCCATATACCATGGACAGTACTGCCAAGAAATACATAAACGGGGCAAACGCGACCGGTATAACCCCAACAAAATAAAATACGGGCAATAACACCAAAAGGATCAGTAGGATTCTTGCAGAGAGCACTACGCTTATTCCTCGATAATCCTTTACTTTTCCTGACAACTTTCGTTCTGCGATAAGACTTCCGGTAAAGGCAATTGCTCCGGTAACCAAACCGGCGATCAGCAGGATCTGCATTGTTAGAATGGCTGGGTGGGGATCCATTGGGTTGGCCTCAACCAAGCCTAAGAGCATGGCGCAGGCCCCACCGGTAGCATTGAAAAGAGATACCATTTGGGGCATACCGGTCATGGCCACATTGTCTGAAAGTCGTTTCCCAATTATGGTTCCTAAGGCAATGGCTATCAGCATTATTATTAGGTTGGTATATGGAACAGTGCCTGTGTAGCCGGCAAAAAAGGTTAAAATTACGGCAAGGATCATTCCTACGGCAGCGACAAGGTTTCCCGTTTTCGCTCTTTTTGGGGAACTCATAAATTTAAGTCCAAGGATAAAGGAAATGGTGGCCAGTAGATAGCCGATTTCAATGATTGCGTGCATCGATTATTTTTTTTCAGAACCTATCAAAGGACAGGGTGGTTAGTTAATTTGATTTGATATAATGGAATGGGATGGGATCGGGTTCAGAGTTTTCCTGGAATGACGGGTCAACCAGTTCCTTTCATTGCATATTATTTTTTCGGGTTGAACATTTTCAGCATCCGTCCAGTCACAAAAAATCCACCAGCAATATTAAGTGTGCCCAAAAAGATTGCAACACCGCCCAGGATGAGGTTTAGATAATCGTCTGCTGGAATGTTTAGCATCATAAAGACAGCCCCCACCAGAATAACTCCACTTATTGCATTTGCCCCCGACATCAGTGGAGTATGTAAAATGGCAGGAACATTCGAAATTACTTCTATGCCGATGAAAATACAGAAAATCACAAAGTAAATTTCCTGAAGGTTTTGATTGATAAATTCCATAATTTATTTGGTTTGGGATAGTTTAAAATGTGGATGGATATAATGCCCATTGTCCAAAATCCGTATTGGCGAAAGCAGAGGATCTTCTACCTGGTTTTCCACCTTATCCATATATTTTAGAAATGAAAAATAGTTGTTTGATAATAAGCGGGATGCAGAATGGGAGATCTCGGCAGAGAGATTTGAATTTCCCAAAATGGTAACCCCCTTGTAATGGATTGTTTCATTGCTCTTGGAGAGCTCACAGTTTCCGCCCTGTTCCGCAGCTAGATCGACAATAATACTTCCTGGCTGCATCGCCTCCACCGAACGTGTTTCAATTAGTAAAGGTGCTTTTTTACCTGGAATGTTAGCGGTACTAATCACAATATTTGCGGAAAGTATATGCTGATGGATGAGCTCTTTCTGCTTCTGTTTGTATTCTTCCGTTTGTTCTACCGCATATCCACCGGCACTTGCCGATTCGGTATGGCCTTCTACCTCTACAAAGGTGGCTCCCAGGCTTCGCACTTCTTCCCCCGCGGAGGTTCGGACATCAAAAGCTTCCACGACTGCGCCCAATCGTCTAGCTGTTGCAATGGCCTGCAAGCCGGCAACCCCAGCGCCCAAAATCAACACTTTTGCCGGGGTAAGTGTTCCGGCTGCTGTGGTAAGCATCGGGAAAATGCCGTTAAAGAAATCTGCGGCCTTTATCACCGCCTTATATCCAGCCAGTGAAGCCATGGATGAAAGTACGTCCATAGATTGCGCCAAGGTTGTGCGTGGCAAAAGGTCCAAACTATAAACCGAGGCATTATGGGCTTGGTAAATATCCAATTTGGATGAGTGGAAAAGGGGGTTGAAAATTCCAATGAAGATTGAATTTGGCTTCAATTCCTCCCCTGAAAAAGTATGGTTTACAGAGACGAGGATATCGGAAGTTTTGAATATCCCTTCCCGGGAAACACACTTAGCACCCGCTTCTGTGTATTCGTGGTCGTCAATTCGAAGTGAACTTCCAAGTCCGGGTTCAAATAGGATATTGTATTTTAATTCTGTGGTAAGTCTTTTTACTTCCTTGGGCAATAAACAAACCCGTGGATCATTGAGGGTTTTGAGTATTCCAATTGTTTTCGTTAGTCGGTTTTCGTTCATGGATTATTTTGGTGGTAGTTTA
>CAYXDM010000097.1:7167-9260 GCA_964463595.1 uncultured Aequorivita sp.
GACAATTTCCAATTCCTTTTTGCCATTGGGAAAATTCCATATTACCGAATCGCCCAAGGCAAAACCCATAACTGCCGATCCCATGGGTGCAAGAATGGATATTTTATTGGCGGAAATATTGCGTTCGGTTGGAATTACCAATTGAAATTCTGTCTGCCACGTACCGGATTTGACTGTAATAATACTATTAAAACGTATAACATCATTGGGCATTTCGTCATTGTCATAAATAAGGGCATGGTCAAGATCGGCACTCAACTTTTTCAAGGAGTCCTTTGTGTTTGGTTCTTTATAGTAATTGGAAACATTAAGCAACCTCTTTAAAAAGACGTATTCTTTCTTTTCCAATATTAAATTTCCATATTTCATCGTAGTAGTCATTGTAAATCGGGGCAACTATAAACTGGATATAGAAGCATCATTCCCAATACGTAGCGCAATTCCTTTATTTATTACGGGAAAATCCCTCTTTGGATATAGGCTTTTTCAATTCGTTCTATGGCTATACAGAAGGCTGCGGTGCGAAGGTCCTCCTCTTTCTCCTCAGCATATTCCGTTACCTTGTTAAATGTGATGCGCAACTTTTTCTCTATTTTCACCAAAATCTCATCAAGTTGCCATAGCTCTCCGTTCCGGTTTTGAAGCCACTCAAAATAACTGCCTATAACCCCCCCTGAATTGCACATAATATCTGGGATAATAGTTTTTCCGCGCTCCAACAAAATCTTTTCTCCTTCCACATCGGTGGGTCCATTGGCGCCTTCAGCGATCAAGTGTGCCTTTATGGAACCGGCATTATGTTTGGTAATTTGATTTCCCAAGGCTGCTGGAATGCATATATCACACTCCAAACCAAAGAAATCCTTCCCTTCTATCGGGGATGCTTGGGGGAACCCCACGATACTGCCTTGATTGGATTTACCATAATTGAACAGATCCTCAACTAGAATTCCATTTTTATTTTCAATGGCTCCAAAAGCATCCTGTACTCCTACTAGGACAGCACCTTCATTTTGAAGAAAATGCGCTGCCCAGTAGCCTACATTGCCGAAGCCTTGTACAATAAAGGTTTTACCCTTTAGTGCCATATTGTTTTTTTCGGCCCAAAATTTAATGGTCAGGAAGACCCCGAAGCCCGTAGATCGGTCCCGGCCTTCCAAGCCGCCGCTACCCACAGGTTTCCCTGTAACCACATGCATATTTTTAGACCGTTCCGACGGACTTTTTGTGCTCATATATGTGTCGGCTATCCAAGCCATGGTCTGGGCATTGGTATTTACATCGGGTGCAGGAATATCGTGTTCCGGTCCAATGTTTTCACCAAGGGCATAAGTGAACCGTCTGGTAATCCGCTCTAGTTCGCCCAGCGAGTATTTTGATGGATCAATTTGAATACCCCCCTTTGCCCCCCCATAAGGAAGACCGGCAAGGGATGTTTTCCACGTCATCCACATGGCCAAAGCACGCGCTCCATTGATATCTACAGTGGGGTGATAGCGCAGTCCACCTTTATAAGGTCCCAAGGCATTGTTGTGTTGAACCCGGTATCCCGTAAAAATCTGGACATCGCCATTGTCCATCCGCACAGGAAAGTTGATAAGGATCTCAGTGTTGGTAATGCTCAGGATTTTCCGAACGTTTGGATTAAGTTTAATCTGATCGGCGGCGTGATTGAATTGCTCCAATACATTGTCCAACATTCCTCTTTTTACTGGTTTTGGTTGTTCCACTGTTTGTTCGTTTATCATTGGTTTGATTTTTAAATTTACCGTTTTCGAACTTCGGTTTTTTGGCTGCAAAATTGTTTTTTACATAAGTTTTTCCTGCAGCCTTTAAAGATGCATATCTTAAGGTCAAGGATCGATATCTCTTTGTGCAAGCTATGTGCCGTTAATGCCATTTTTTTAAATAATAATCGCAACTTCCTCACAATAAGCCTTCTACGACTGAATTCACGGAAAGAAACGCTCAATAAGATTGGGGAATTTTTCTTGGACTGGGGAAATGTTCCTCAGTTTTTAAAAATTGGACCCTTCAAAGGATTGCCCATTCGGTTTATAGGTTACCATAAAATCTGTCTCTGCCCCAATTCG
>CAYXDM010000098.1:0-9130 GCA_964463595.1 uncultured Aequorivita sp.
AAGGCTGGGATGATTACTTTGATTGTTTTGTTCATAAAGGCCAACACATCCGGATCCTACGGCTCCCAAAAACCTGTTGGGTCTCCATAACTACTTTTTTGCAAATTTCATCAAATCTACATCATTCCCCAATAATACCTCATTGGAGTTGATTCGGTTTTCCAAAGGTCCATTTTCCAGATTCAGGACCCCCCGCGGACAAACGGCTGAGCATATTCCACAACCCACGCAGCTAGCGCGAACGATATTTTCCCCTTTTTGTGCATACGCGCGCACGTCGATTCCCATTTCGCAATAGGTAGAGCAATTCCCACAACTGATGCACTGCCCACTGTTTGTGGTAATTCTGAATTTTGAAAAAAGGCGCTGCTGAATCCCCAGGATCGCTGCCATAGGGCAGCCAAATCTACACCACACCCGATTTCCGAAAATAGGATAAAACCCAACTCCAATCACCCCGCTAAAAAGAGCGCCTATAATAAATCCATAGGATGCCCTCAGGGTCTCAGCCTCAAAGAGAAAAAGCTTGTTTCCAGTACTAAAGTGAAGAACGATAAGCCCCATAATGATAACAAAATATCCTATTGCTCCAAGTTTGGCATCTTTTTGTAATTCCTCTTTTTTAAAGATCCATATTCCCAGAAAAACCACCGTAAGTAGGATGGCCACACCTATTAGAAAAGTTGTTTTCGTAAGCCAATATTTTGAAGTGTCATCGCCCAAATAACTATAGACCACTGCAGTTGTCATCAAGATTACGAAAACCAAAACACTGTGGACCACCCAGCGTTCGATCTTCCAGGCTACAAGACGTTTATCACTTAGATGTCTAAACGGGTCGCCGGCAGTTTCGGCAAGTCCTCCACATCCGCAGACCCAACTGCAATACCATCTTTTGCCATATTTATACGTTAAAATGGGAGTGATTATTAAAATGGAAGCTATGCCAAAAATCAATAAGGCAATTCCGATACTGCCCGCTGAAATAAATTCATCTACTCTATATTGTTCAAAGTTGTAATAGTTGAGCGGCCATATATTTTTAAGATCGTAATACGGAAGGGAGAAACTTTCACTGTTTAACCTCAGCATTAATTCGGGGATGATAAATGCGAATCCGAGTTGAAAAAACATCACCGAATAAGTGCGGAGTCTCTCATATCTGTTGTGGCGGTATTTCATCAGGAATTTTATTCCGAACGCCAGAATTGCCAAAGTGTAAAGCGTTCCATAAACAAACCACTGGCTGGCAGGATTTCCACTTATAAATTGGCTCAACGGATCAAAAAGTGCGACGACTCCTGTGTTGTTTCCGGTTTCGGAATATCCCAAATACTGCGGAAACCAATACAATACCACATAGAAAATCGTAAGCCCAATACCCAAAATCCACGCCCAAAACCCGCGGGCGGTAAGCGATTTAAAATAGACACCGTCATTTTTTATTCCCGCGGATTTTTCCGCATAGGCTGCAATTGAAAACCAGATTGTCCCTACGGTGATTGCGGCGAGGGAAGCTGATAGCCACAGGCCTCTATTGGGAAAACCTATATTGAAAATCGCCAGGACCAAAACAGTCAGTCCCAGTAAACCGATGGCAGATGCTATTTTCTGCTGTTTATTTATGGTTTTGGGTGGCTGCCCGGCAAGGGACATATTTCTTTGTATTGTGCTCATGCCTAGTTGATGTTTGTGATACCAAAATATCCCAAGGACTCCTTTGGGTTTTAACGAGCGTTTTGAGGAGTTATTGACTTTACAAATACTATTTAGCCACCGCCCCCTGACAACTGCTTCCAGCCCCGGCGGTGCACCCATAGCAATGTTGGGAAATTATGATGTCTCTGTCCTGCAATATCGCTTCATTGTATTCTGAAATGTGCTGCACTTTGCTTGCCACTTTCAGTTCCAGCATTTGATTAAAGTCGCAATCATATAAAAATCCATCCCAACCCACCGAGAGTGTATTCCGGCACATTACATTTTGGACCGTGGCGGGATTGTAGGCCGAAACCAGTTGATACATATACTCCTCATAATTTTCGGACGCAATGAGGTAGTCCAGAAACCGGGAGATGGGAAGATTGGTTAGGGTAAGGAGCCTATGGAAGTGGATCCCAAATTCATCGAGCAGTGCTTTTTTGAAATCCATCTCCATATTGTCCTGGTTCCCGGGCAAAAAGGCACCACTTGGATTATAGACCAAATCCAGTTGTAGGTCACTATTTGGCATGCCATAACCGATAGCATTAAGGGCGCGCAAGGCTTCAATCGATCGGTCAAAAACCCCGAAGCCTCTTTGTCTGTCGGTTTTACCGCGGGTCCAATGGGGCATGCTGCTTATCACATGGACCTGGTACTTCTTAAAAAACGCTGGGAGATCGTGATATTTTTTGTTGGCAGTGATAATGGTTAGATTGCTTCTCACAATTAATTCCCTGATCCCGGCCTTGTCTGCTTCTTGCACAAACCACCTAAAATTTGGATTCATCTCGGGCGCACCTCCAGTAAGATCCAGGGTATGGGGAGAGGTTGTTCTAATCACCTCCAAACATTGCTCCATGGTCTCCCGGGCCATGATTTCCTTTCGATCAGGACCCGCATCCACGTGACAGTGGGAACAGACCTGGTTGCACATATAACCGAGATTGATCTGCAGAATTTCCAAAGATTTTGGCCGCAACGGAAATTGGCTTGTTTCGGCTATTTTTTGTTTAAATGTAGGAAGTCCTCCATTGGCGAACACCCCTAGGGAAAGTTTTTCCAACTGTTTGGAGGCGGCCGCAAGTTCGCTGTTGCGTTTGTGCAGCGTTTGTAGTTTTATTTTTTTCTCTCTTTCCATATGGAAACTTTCAAAATCTCCAGCTACATATCCAACTTGTTCACCTTGTTCATCATCTGTACCCCATGAACCAGAGACGCGCCACCCTTAATGGCCGCACCCACATGAACGGCTTCCATCATTTCTTCCCGGGTAATACCTTGCTCCAGACTACTTTTTGAGTATGCATCTATGCAATACGGACACATTTCGGTATGTGCAACGGCAAGTGCAATAAGCGATTTTTCTCGGACCGTTAGGGCTCCTTGTTCAAAGACCTTATGGTAATATTCAAAAAATTTCTCTCCCAGCTCCTTGTTCCATTCCGTGATGTCTCCAAATTTCCGGAGGTCTGAGGGATCGTAATAATTATTTGATGCCATAATTGATTCAGTTTTAATTGTCGGATTTTTTTATTTTTTGAAGATACTATTCGTAAATATACTATGTAATCCTCCAAGTGGAAGCGTACTTGCGAATATTTTAAGTATCAATCGAAGGTATAGGCAATGCCACTGGTAAAGTTGTACTGTGAATTTGGTATGCCCACCGCAGGATATCGATCGTAAATAAAGGTATAGGAGGTTTTAAAAGCAAGATCCTCAAACATCTTTATCAATAGTGAAGACTGGGTAGAGATCCGGTAATCCCCGAAATAGTCAAGTCTGGGCTGATAATAGGTGGTGCTTATTATGGTGATGTTTTTCTGTGGGTAAAGTGAAAAGGAAAAGTACATGCTCCCGCGGGTATCCCTATGCAGTGGAGTAACCCCGTCATCCAATTCTTCCTGTTCCAGCATAATCAAAGTGCCGACATAAAAATTGTAATTATCCGATGTGCTCAATTTAAATCGGGGCCCTGAGCCCAGAAGTCCGCGAAAATTGATTTTTGAAACCTTGTTGTATTGGGCCTGGACAAAGACTTCCCAGGTTATCCTTGGAAATATCTTATAGTTATATCGCAGGTGCGAAATGCCACTGTTCGCAAACTTGTTGCCCTCAATTTTCTGGAACTCGATATCGTTTTTTATCAGGACCAAATTTCTGTTCATTTTATACTGCACATGGATATTGGTCTGGAATCCAAAATACTCGTTAAGGTCCTTTTTGAGCGAAAAATCGAGACTTGCCGATCCTGTGAACCCCGAAGTGTCCGTTACTTTGCGTAGAGATTCGGCATTTAAAACCTGGGAATGGAGATTAAAGGGGATAGAGATCAATAAAAGTATGGTGAAAAGCTTCATTGACTGTATAAAAAATTCCTTGTTTTAATTAAAATGATCATATTCCATTATTGCTCTTCCAGAAAATCCCGCAGAACAACAGCCTGATTGTGATTTTCATCCTTGGCACCATAGAGTAAGGTAAGCGTTTTATTATGGGATTTCTCCAATAATGTTTCCACAAGATCTTTATGGCCCTCAAGTTCTTCCCGATATTTTAATGAAAATTCCCCAAATCGCTCTTTCTTGTGGTCAAACCACTTCCTGAGTTCGTTGGAAGGTGCGATTTCCTTTAACCAATCATCCAGCAACGCGGCTTTTTTGTTGATGCCACATGGCCAAATTCCATCCACCAGGATTCTGATGCCATCGCTTTTTAAGGGTTTTTCATAAATGCGTTTGATCTGGAGAGCCATGTTTGGGATATAAAGATTTAAACGGGCGAAAGCTAATTTCCCCAGTTTTCCAATTCATCGGCTGTCCAGAGTTCGGGGAAAAATTTTCGCTGTTGGTATTTTGGATGCAGATATTTTTTCCATTCCGAGCCTCCGGTGGCAGCCTTGGTTTCTTCTTTGCTATCCAAGAAATGCTGGGCGGTATCCAAATGAACTATGGGCCAGGCTACATTGTAGAAATGGTCAAATTGCTTTAGTTTTTCCTTGAGTTCCTCTGATGGATTTTCCATTTGGGCCACTCGCTCTTCCAAGGTCTTCCCTTGCACTTCGTTGGCAAGGCGTTTAAAATCATCCTCATATTTTTCAATAAATAATCTGAGGGTAATAGTCTGTGTCCCGGTTATTCGATTTAGGCCCGCATCTTTCCAATAGATATTGTCAAAATAATCCTCTAAGTCAGGGTTTTCCGGAAGACGCTTTCTCCCCTCTGAATTTATCAGGTTTTCGAGCCGTGTCATATAGAGTTCCAGAATCCTAAATTGAGCGCTCTGAAATCCGCTGGCTGGGGTAAGGGCAGATCGGAATATGTTATAATCGTCATAGCTCATCCCGTCCTTCATAATATCGAAGGAGGTGATAAGCATTCGGGTGTATCTTTTGAGGCGGTCCAATTTTGTGAGCCATACCTCTTCAGGCAGATTTTCCCCTTCAGACAGTTGTTGGATTTCATGGATCATCATCTTCAGGGTAAGCTCCGTAACCTGGTGGTACATCACGAATATCTTTTCATCCTTGAAATCAGTTCGGGTTTTTTGAAGTGTGAGCAGGGTGTCCACCTGGATGTAATCCCAATAGGTAATGGGTTTGGTCTGCAAAAGGCCGGCATAGTAGGTGTCTGGGTTTTCGCCCAGATTTCGGTATTTCTCGTTTATTGAATTTATAATTTCGTCTTGGTTCATTGTATCAGGTATTTTTGTCTTAAAGCCTAAAATTAACCTATAATTCTTTATTCGGCCAAGAATCAAATGGAAATGTTGTATGAAAAAAGCCCTGGTCCATAATGGCCAGGGCTAGATTATTTAATCGATATGGTTTATTTTAATAAAAATTGGCACGGTGATCTTCAATTTTAGCCTTCTTTTTCAGGGCATCGAAAACCTTGCCTTGGGCCGCAGGAACGGATCTGGAATTCAATTGATTTGTTTGGTTGACATACGATTCCATTTTTGGTGCGGGATTAAAGGCAGTAACTTTAAGGATATATACCCCTTCGTTGCCATCAATCGGGGAAGTAGTTTCTCCTACTTTCGTTCCAAAAGCCATTCCTACCACTTTTGGCTCGGTGACAGAGCCAATTCGAGGGTTCGCCATGCTTAGATCGGTAGCTGTCTGGATACTTACATTTTGGTTTTTGGCAATTTCCTCCAAAGAGTTTCCGGTGATTGACTCGCGGATTCTCTTGGCCTTTTTTTCCTTGATCAATATAGGTTTCACCGTGGCAGAAGCTTCCGAGGCAGGCATAAGACCTTCCTTGTTTTTTCTGGTCAACTGGGCTACCACATACCCGTCGGATACGCTGAACCTTTTGGTGTCGCCTACTTTTGTATCCGAGTTAAAGGCCCAATTTACAATAGTTCGGTTATTTTCAATTCCAGGCAAATTGGCATCCATAACCCCAATTCTGTTGACCGGTCTAATCTCCAGGCCATGCTCTTGGGCTGTTGTGGCGAAATCGCCTTTGCTTACCGCCACCTCAAACTTGGAAGCTTCGGAAAAAACTTCGTTGATTGTATTTTCGGAGGGCTCTATATTCCTTACAATAGTTGCGGTTTTAATTGCTTTTTTAGGAGAAGACTGATCCACTACCTCAACAATATGATATCCGAAATCTGTTTCTACCAGCCCGATTGTGCCTGCGGGATTGCCAAAGATAAATTCATCAAAGGGCGGTACCATTCTGCCCGGGGCGGAAATTCCAAGATCCCCTCCATTGTCCTTTGAACCGTCGTCTGAAAATTCCAAGGCGAGATCCGCAAACTTCGAGTTATCCCTTTTAACTACGGACAGAAGACTGTCAGCCAATTTTTTCGCTTCGTCCTTGGTACGGGTTATCGTTTCAGGAGCCCGCATCGTTCCCATATACCGGATCAGGATATGTTTGGAATCTGCGGAATCGGGCATTCTCTTGGTTTCGAGTATCTTTGTAAGCCTGAAAGTGTTGTCCGATTTGTAGGGACCGTACACATCTCCCTCTTGCATATTTATTAAAGTATCGGCCACGGTGGGGTCTAGATCTTCCTTGAACATCCATTGATCCAGAAAAGGAACATCGGAATATTCGTTTACGAAATTCTCGAAATCGGATGTTTTCTTGAAACCGGGCAAGGTATCATTGGTTTTTGTCTGACTGTTATATTCCACCCGGTCCTGTATCAGGGCAGTCATGCTTTCTTTTTCGCTTTCCAAATCGTCTTCAGATGGATTTTCTGAAAATAAAACATATTGTATGTCTGCCTTTGCCTCGGTCTGGAATTCATTTTTATGGGCAGAAACGTACTTATCTATTTCGCTGTCTGAAACGGTTATCTCGCTATCGTCTATGGTGCTATAGGGCACAAGAACGTAACTGAAATTGATCTTGTCGTTCTGGAAATGATACTCCTGTTCCCCTTCGGCCACGGTGGCCATCATTCCCCCCTTAACCAGATTGAAATAGGTGTTTTGCATCACGCTTTGGGCAGTGTTTTCCTCAAAATTTATCCATTGCTCATACATTTGGGGAGAAGACGATCTGATACTCGCAATATATTCCTGGATTTTCCCGTCGTCCACTTGGCCCTCGGCATTCAGAAAGGTAGGGTTATTGGCCAAGGAGGCTTTTAAGGCGTTGGCCAATTGTGCTTTTTCTGCGGAAATACCGGCTTTTTCCATTTGTTCGTTGAGGATAACCCGGCGCAGTTCCTGTTGCCAAACCAAATTGACTACTTGATCAGTGGTGGCATTGGCGCCATAGTTTCGTTGTGTCATCTCCACTTCCTGCATAAAGCTTTGGCGGGGAATATGGGTGCCGTTGATCGTGGCAATGTTTTCCTGCCCTTTGGGCCCACCACTGCCTGGGGTCAATATATCACTCAAAATAAAGGCGAAAAGTGCCATCGCGATAATAAGGATAAGGAAAATCCCTCTTTGTCTAATGCTGTTTAAGATTGCCATTTTACATTCAAAATTTTGTTCTTTGCTCTATCTCAATGATAGGGTCGGAAAGGGTTTAGGTTGTGAGTCGTTCTTTTGTTTCCCAAAATTAAAAAGAAGATGCCAAGACGCTTCCTTCCAATTATTCAGGGGGCGAAAATACCATTTTCCTATCATTAATAAAAAAGTATTTGGAAAAAATCAAACAAGAGTTAAAAACTACTCTTCCTTCGGAAGGTTTAGTTCAACCAGTTCAATTTTAGTGGTGGAGACTTCCAGGATTACGAATTCGTAATTGTCGATTTTTACCTTTTCGCCTTTTTGGGGTATTTCTTCAGTGTGGTTTACGATCAGGCCACCCAGGGTTTCATAGTTTTCACTTTCCTCCAGTTCCAGATCGTATTCCTCATTGAGGTAATCCACTTCCAACCGTGCCGAAAATCTATAATGTCCTTCTCCCAACTCTTCCTCTATCAATTTTACACTGTCGTGCTCGTCCTCTATCTCCCCGAAGAGTTCCTCGATAATGTCCTCTACGGTAATTATGCCGCTGGTGCCCCCGTATTCGTCAATGACTACGGCAATGCTCCTGCGCCTTTTGCTGAGAATTTGGAGCACGTCCTTGGCCAGCATAGTTTCAGGGACGAAGATTACCGGCATCAACATTTTTCTGATGGACTCCGGTTTTTTGAAAAGATCAAAGGAATGTACATATCCCAGAATGTCGTCCATACTTTCCTTATAGACCAAAATTTTTGAAAGTCCGGTATCGCTAAAGATTTTTACAAGATCCTTCGGATGGGTCTCTATATCGACCGCAATCATTTCGGTACGGGGAATCATGGCTTCCCGGCTTTTTATTTCCGAAAAATCCAGTGCGTTCTGGAAGATTTGTATTTCAGAATCTATCCCTTCCTTGGTCTCCACGATCTCCATTTGCTCTGAAATATAATTTCCCAGTTCTATTTTGCTGAAGGTCAATCGTACGTTATCGCCTTCAGATCTAAACACGTATTTGAGCAATAGATCAGCTACCCACATTATGGCCCCAGAAATGGGGGAGAACAGAAAATAGAAGAAATAGGCCGGAACGGCAAAGAATTTAAAGAGGTCGTTGGCGTATATCTGAAAAAAGACTTTTGGCAAAAACTCCGCCGTAAACAAAATGACCAAAGTAGAGATGATGGTCTGGATCAACAGACCTGTAAGACCGGCCAGGGGAAGGAATTGCAGGAGCAGCTCGCCCATCAAGAAACCGTAGATAACCAGGGAAAGGATGTACCCCACCATCAATGTCGCAATAAATTTCGAGGGTTTTTCCGTTATTTTTTTGAGAATCCTGGCGAGAAAACCGTTCTGTTTTTTCTCTATTTCAATATGGATTTTATTGGCTGAAACATAAGCAATCTCCATCCCCGAGAAAAAGGTGGAAAGAATGAGCATGCTTATTATGATTATGATACTGTCTTCCAATATTCTGAAATTGTCAATTCTGGATTC